>NZ_JBFUHR010000010.1:0-287291 GCF_056402295.1 Pseudomonas sp. P4_B3 | reverse complement strand
TCAGAATGTCGCGGTGAATACGTTCCCGGGCCTTGTACACACCGCCCGTCACACCATGGGAGTGGGTTGCACCAGAAGTAGCTAGTCTAACCTTCGGGAGGACGGTTACCACGGTGTGATTCATGACTGGGGTGAAGTCGTAACAAGGTAGCCGTAGGGGAACC
Organism: Pseudomonas sp. P4_B3; assembly: GCF_056402295.1. NCBI lineage: Bacteria > Pseudomonadati > Pseudomonadota > Gammaproteobacteria > Pseudomonadales > Pseudomonadaceae > Pseudomonas > Pseudomonas sp. P4_B3. The sequence goes on along the minus strand of NZ_JBFUHR010000010.1, from coordinate 287,127 downwards.
TGCGGCTGGATCACCTCCTTAATCGACGACTCAGCTGCTCCATGAGCTCCCACACGAATTGCTTGATTCATTGAAGAAGACGATAGAAGCAGCTTTAAGCTCCAAGCTGATAGCTCCAAGCTAACAGTTACGCGCTCGAAATTGGGTCTGTAGCTCAGTTGGTTAGAGCGCACCCCTGATAAGGGTGAGGTCGGCAGTTCGAATCTGCCCAGACCCACCAATTTTGTTATGGGGCCATAGCTCAGCTGGGAGAGCGCCTGCCTTGCACGCAGGAGGTCAACGGTTCGATCCCGTTTGGCTCCACCATATAACTGCTTCTGAAAGTTTAGAAATGAGTATTCCGATGTGAATATTGATTTCTAGTCTTTTGATTAGATCGTTCTTTAAAAATTTGGGTATGTGATAGAAAGATAGACTGAACGTTACTTTCACTGGTAACGGATCAGGCTAAGGTAAAATTTGTGAGTTGCTCTWTGAGCAAGTGCGAATTTTCGGCGAATGTCGTCTTCACAGTATAACCAGATTGCTTGGGGTTATATGGTCAAGTGAAGAAGCGCATACGGTGGATGCCTTGGCAGTCAGAGGCGATGAAAGACGTGGTAGCCTGCGAAAAGCTTCGGGGAGTCGGCAAACAGACTTTGATCCGGAGATGTCTGAATGGGGGAACCCAGCCATCATAAGATGGTTATCTTGTACTGAATACATAGGTGCAAGAGGCGAACCAGGGGAACTGAAACATCTAAGTACCCTGAGGAAAAGAAATCAACCGAGATTCCCTTAGTAGTGGCGAGCGAACGGGGACTAGCCCTTAAGTGGCTTTGAGATTAGCGGAACGCTCTGGAAAGTGCGGCCATAGTGGGTGATAGCCCTGTACGCGAAAATCTCTTGGTCATGAAATCGAGTAGGACGGAGCACGAGAAACTTTGTCTGAATATGGGGGGACCATCCTCCAAGGCTAAATACTACTGACTGACCGATAGTGAACTAGTACCGTGAGGGAAAGGCGAAAAGAACCCCGGAGAGGGGAGTGAAATAGATCCTGAAACCGTATGCGTACAAGCAGTGGGAGCCCACTTTGTTGGGTGACTGCGTACCTTTTGTATAATGGGTCAGCGACTTATTTTCAGTGGCGAGCTTAACCGAATAGGGGAGGCGTAGCGAAAGCGAGTCTTAATAGGGCGTCTAGTCGCTGGGAATAGACCCGAAACCGGGCGATCTATCCATGGGCAGGTTGAAGGTTAGGTAACACTGACTGGAGGACCGAACCGACTACCGTTGAAAAGTTAGCGGATGACCTGTGGATCGGAGTGAAAGGCTAATCAAGCTCGGAGATAGCTGGTTCTCCTCGAAAGCTATTTAGGTAGCGCCTCATGTATCACTGTAGGGGGTAGAGCACTGTTTCGGCTAGGGGGTCATCCCGACTTACCAAACCGATGCAAACTCCGAATACCTACAAGTGCCGAGCATGGGAGACACACGGCGGGTGCTAACGTCCGTCGTGAAAAGGGAAACAACCCAGACCGTCAGCTAAGGTCCCAAAGTTATGGTTAAGTGGGAAACGATGTGGGAAGGCTTAGACAGCTAGGAGGTTGGCTTAGAAGCAGCCACCCTTTAAAGAAAGCGTAATAGCTCACTAGTCGAGTCGGCCTGCGCGGAAGATGTAACGGGGCTCAAACCATACACCGAAGCTACGGGTATCAYCTTCGGGTGATGCGGTAGAGGAGCGTTCTGTAAGCCTGTGAAGGTGAGTTGAGAAGCTTGCTGGAGGTATCAGAAGTGCGAATGCTGACATGAGTAACGACAATGGGTGTGAAAAACACCCACGCCGAAAGACCAAGGTTTCCTGCGCAACGTTAATCGACGCAGGGTTAGTCGGTCCCTAAGGCGAGGCTGAAAAGCGTAGTCGATGGAAAACAGGTTAATATTCCTGTACTTCTGGTTATTGCGATGGAGGGACGGAGAAGGCTAGGCCAGCTTGGCGTTGGTTGTCCAAGTTTAAGGTGGTAGGCTGGAATCTTAGGTAAATCCGGGATTCCAAGGCCGAGAGCTGATGACGAGTTACCCTTTGGGTGACGAAGTGGTTGATGCCATGCTTCCAAGAAAAGCTTCTAAGCTTCAGGTAACCAGGAACCGTACCCCAAACCGACACAGGTGGTTGGGTAGAGAATACCAAGGCGCTTGAGAGAACTCGGGTGAAGGAACTAGGCAAAATGGCACCGTAACTTCGGGAGAAGGTGCGCCGGTGAGGGTGAAGGACTTGCTCCGTAAGCCCACGCCGGTCGAAGATACCAGGCCGCTGCGACTGTTTATTAAAAACACAGCACTCTGCAAACACGAAAGTGGACGTATAGGGTGTGACGCCTGCCCGGTGCCGGAAGGTTAATTGATGGGGTTAGCTAACGCGAAGCTCTTGATCGAAGCCCCGGTAAACGGCGGCCGTAACTATAACGGTCCTAAGGTAGCGAAATTCCTTGTCGGGTAAGTTCCGACCTGCACGAATGGCGTAACGATGGCGGCGCTGTCTCCACCCGAGACTCAGTGAAATTGAAATCGCTGTGAAGATGCAGTGTATCCGCGGCTAGACGGAAAGACCCCGTGAACCTTTACTATAGCTTTGCACTGGACTTTGAATTTGCTTGTGTAGGATAGGTGGGAGGCTTTGAAGCGTGGACGCCAGTTCGCGTGGAGCCAACCTTGAAATACCACCCTGGCAACTTTGAGGTTCTAACTCAGGTCCGTTATCCGGATCGAGGACAGTGTATGGTGGGTAGTTTGACTGGGGCGGTCTCCTCCTAAAGAGTAACGGAGGAGTACGAAGGTGCGCTCAGACCGGTCGGAAATCGGTCGTAGAGTATAAAGGCAAAAGCGCGCTTGACTGCGAGACAGACACGTCGAGCAGGTACGAAAGTAGGTCTTAGTGATCCGGTGGTTCTGTATGGAAGGGCCATCGCTCAACGGATAAAAGGTACTCCGGGGATAACAGGCTGATACCGCCCAAGAGTTCATATCGACGGCGGTGTTTGGCACCTCGATGTCGGCTCATCACATCCTGGGGCTGAAGCCGGTCCCAAGGGTATGGCTGTTCGCCATTTAAAGTGGTACGCGAGCTGGGTTTAGAACGTCGTGAGACAGTTCGGTCCCTATCTGCCGTGGACGTTTGAGATTTGAGAGGGGCTGCTCCTAGTACGAGAGGACCGGAGTGGACGAACCTCTGGTGTTCCGGTTGTCACGCCAGTGGCATTGCCGGGTAGCTATGTTCGGAAAAGATAACCGCTGAAAGCATCTAAGCGGGAAACTTGCCTCAAGATGAGATCTCACTGGGACCTTGAGTCCCCTGAAGGGCCGTCGAAGACTACGACGTTGATAGGTTGGGTGTGTAAGCGCTGTGAGGCGTTGAGCTAACCAATACTAATTGCCCGTGAGGCTTGACCATATAACACCCAAGCAATTTGACTACTCGAAAGAGCATCAGATTGCGGTGTGTGAAGACGAAAATGAACCGAAAGTTCGACGCTCACAAAACACCGAAAGCTATCACATACCCAATTTGCTGAAGCGAGGCCATCTGGTCACGACTCAGTACCCGAATTTCTTGACGACCATAGAGCATTGGAACCACCTGATCCCATCCCGAACTCAGCAGTGAAACGATGCATCGCCGATGGTAGTGTGGGGTTTCCCCATGTGAGAGTAGGTCATCGTCAAGATTAAATTCCGAAACCCCTATCTGCGCATGCAGGTAGGGGTTTTGTTTTAGTAGAAGTCACCAATTTTCACTGGCGCGTTGGAGTTTTAACGGGCTGGTCACAGAATTTCTTGACGACCATAGAGCATTGGAACCACCTGATCCCATCCCGAACTCAGAAGTGAAACGATGCATCGCCGATGGTAGTGTGGGGTTTCCCCATGTGAGAGTAGGTCATCGTCAAGATCGAATTCCGAAACCCCTGTCTGCTAACGCAGACAGGGGTTTCGTCGTTTCAGGGGTACTGAAAAGCCCGTTGCGGAGCCTCTCCACAACGGGCTTTTTCACGTCTTACGCAAACAGTTTCAGTACATTGTTCATCGCATCATCGGCAAAACCCTGTACGAAATCCTTGAATGCCGGCAGTACCTCGGCGCCACCCTGTGCCGGGTCGGCAATGATGGTCCAGGTTGCTCGGGACTTGCCCGCATACAGTGGTTCAACACTCATCGCTGCCCACAGATTGGCCACACCCAGGGTGTTGTAGAGGGTGGTCCAGGTCATGTGCCGTGCCTGGTCGTCCCGAGAGTTGAGTTGTTCGACCACCAGGTTGCCGTCCTTGAAAAACTTTTTACGAAGCGATGACACGCCTTCACCGGTCATTTCGATGTGCGACAGTGCCGGGATGAAGCGATCGAAGCGGGCAAAGTTACCGACTACGGCCCATACCTGCGCAGCGTCGGCGGGAACGTCCACCGAGGACACCACGTGGCAGCCTTGAGGGTTTTTGATCAGTGTATCGGGTTGCAGAGTACTCATGGTTTTGCTCCGTTGGGGTTGAGTCAGATGAAGTTGATTTCTTTGAGGTAGTCGCAGCCGCGACGCAGCAGCGCCGGGGACTTTTGCGGGTAGTGCGCACCCATCAGCCGAACGCCGGCCTGGGCGTTGTCGTGCCCGATCATCGAGATGTCGCCGATGTCCTCCTCAAAGCCGTTGAGGTAGAACCCCAGCACGCCGAACAACGCGTTGTCGCTGTCGACCCGACCCAGTTGCTGTTGCCAGTCGGCGACGCTGACCATCGCGAACTCACGCCCTGCCTCGCGGAAGGACGCCACGTAGTTGTCCCAGCTCAGGGGCTCGGGGTTGTGCAGGTTGAACACAGCCTGTTCCGGTTGATAACGACTGGCGTGGAAGGCGATGAATCGGGCGAGAAAGTCCACCGGCATCAGGTCGAAGTTCAAGGCGAATTCCGGCACCTGGCCAAGCTGGATCGAGCCCTTGAGCATCAGCATCAGGCGGTTCTTGTGCGGCTGGCACACACCCGTGAGGCTGTTGAAGCTGATGTTGCCGGGACGGTAGAGATTGACCCGAACCCCAAGCCCCCGCGCCCGTTCGAGGATTCGCTCGCCGACCCATTTGGACAGGTTGTAGCCGTTCTTGATGTAGATGGGTGGTGTCGGGGCGGCTGGCAACTCAAGCACTCGGCCTTCGGCGGATATCGTGCTGGAGGCTGAGAGCGTCGAGACGAAATTGAAGATTTTTTTGCTGCGCCCTTCGCACAGGCGCAAACATTCGAAAATCGGCTCGACGTTGTCCCGCGCCAGCGACTCGTAATCGAGGACGTGATTGACGTTGGCCGCGTTGTGCACCAGTGCGCCAAATTCTCGATCCAGTCGCTGGTAAGCCTCGGGCGCCAAACCGAGTTGCGGCCGCGTTATGTCCGCCGCGTAAACCCTCACCCGGCTCATCTCCAGATGCTCCAGACGGTTCTCCCGCAGCGCCTGGGCAAAGCGTTCGTCCGCCGATTGCCCATTGCCGTCACGAACCAGGCAGGCGACTTCGCTGGCCCCCCAGGCCAGCAACGCCTCGACGATATGTACACCGACAAAACTGTTGGCGCCGGTGACGATCACCTTGTGCACATCGCCCATGCGGCTGATGGGCAACGGCTGAATATCCAGTTCGCGGAAGGCATCGCGCAGGGCCTGTTCGCTCAGTACCTCTTCACTGCCGGAGCCGCGCACCAGAGTCGCCAGTTTGGTGATGGTGGGCAGTTCGATAAAGCGGTTGATCGATATGCTGCGCCCGAATTCCTCGCGCAGTCGCAGGAGCATGCGCGACAGCAGGATCGAGTGCCCGCCCAGATTGAAGAAGCTTTCGTCGGTGGAAATGTCGCTCGCCGGCAGCTCCAGCAACTTGGCCCAGATGTCCAGCAGCAGGGCCTCATCGGCGTTGACGGGCAGGCGCCGTGAAGGGTTATCGGTGACGCTCACGGGCAGATCCAGCAACGCCTTGCGGTCGACCTTGCCATTGCTGGCGTAAGGCATGCTTGCCAGCTCGGTCCATGCAACGGGGTGCATGTAGTCCGGCAGGTGCTGTGTCGCGTGGGCCTTCAACGCTTGGCGAGCGGTGCCGGGGAGGTCTTCCTGAGGTTGGGCAAGGAAGGCCAGAATCCGTCGCTGGCTATCGATGACCACGGCAACCTGGCGGTACAACTGGCTGTCGCGCAGACAGCGCTCAATCTCTTCCGGCTCGACCCTGAAGCCGCGAATCTTCACCTGATTATCACGCCGACCGCAGAGTTCGATCCCATCAGCCGTCCACTTCGCCATGTCCCCGGTGCGATAGACGCGCAGGGTCCGGCCGTCAGGCAAGTTCAGGTCCAGATAGCGCTCGGCGGTTTGCTGCGGGTTGTTCAGGTAACCCAGGCACACACCCGGGCCGGCGATGTACAACTCACCGACGGTCTGTTCGGCCACCGGTTGAAAGTCATCATCGAGAATCAACACCTGGCTGTTGGCGATCGGCGCACCCAGCGAGCGGTTGTTGTCGCCCGCCTGGAGCCGCCGCGCGGTAATCAGCACCGTGGCTTCGGTCGGCCCGTAGAGGTTGTAGAGCTTGCCCTGACGGCTCAGTTGCTCGATGACCCACGGCTCGCAGACATCGCCGCCGGTCATCACATGATCCAGGCACTGCAACTGCTCCAGTGGCAGGATGCTCAACAAGGCGGGCGGTAAAAAGGCGTGGGACAGTTGTCGATGACGAATCAGTTCCACAAGTTGCAGCGGATCGCGGCGTTGGTCATCACCGGGCACGATCAGCTCGGCGCCTTGTAACAAGGTCGGGAAGATGTCGATCAGCGATGAGTCGAAACTCAACGAAGAAAACTGCAACACCCGGCTCTGTCCGGTCAACTGCATATAGTCGGCGTACCAGTGGGTGAAGTGCGCGAGGTTGGCCTGGCTGAGCAGCACGCCCTTCGGATGGCCGGTGGTGCCCGAGGTGTAGAGCGCCACGCAGGGTGCATCGAGGTCGGGGCGTTGGCGCATCAACGGTTGAGTGAGGTCTGCGTCATAGACGTCGATACTGCTGATGTCCAGCCCTGGCATCTCGCTCGCCAAGGGATGCTCGCCGTCATGCAGCAACAACACCGCGCCGGCGTTCGACAGGATGTACTGCTGACGCTGCATCGGATGGCTCGGCTCCAGCGGCAAGTACACCGCGCCACTGCCCAGGATCGCCAGGATTCCCGCATACAGCGCACTGCATTTGGGCAGGCAGATTCCGATGACTACCGGGCCTTGATGCTGATCCAGCAGCGGTCGCAAACGTTGTTCGATGGCGCGGCTATGGGCGTGTAGCTGGCGATACTCGAGGGTATTGCCAGCGATGCTCAAGGCCGGGTGGTCGGCGCTCTGGATGAATTGTTGTTCCAGCCTTTCGATCATCGGCGTTTGCGCCAGTTGCTGCAGCCGTGGGTCGGCGGTGCCATTGAGGCGATGCACGAACGCAAGGCTGTCCAGGAACCGCAGGCTCTCGATGCGCTCGAAGCGGGCGGGTACGGCGGGTACGGCATGTCGAAAATAGTCGGCATCGCGCGAGTAGCGGCTGACCAGCAGCGCCACGTGGTCAACCAGTGCTGTCATCGCCTGCATACGCAAAACCTGACCGTTACCCGACGGTTCATCGGCAATGGGTACACGGGTCAGCAGCGTTGAGCCGTGGCAGCACAACACGTCCAGCGATGGCAGACCGGAGGCCTGTGGCAGGCCGAGACCCAATTGCAATGTCAGTCGTTGCGCATCCCCGATGTACTGAAACGGTGTGCCATCGTCGATCAGCAGATCAGCCTGTCCAGGCATATCGTCGAGCGCGCAGATCCGCGTCAGTGAGTGACCGTGTTGTTCGAGTTCCAGCGCCAGGTCGGTCAGGGCCTGGCTTTTTCCGGTGAGCAAAATGTCGAGACGTCTCATGATGGGCTCCTCGTCAAACCAGATAGTCGCTGAGGGCGGTTTGTACGCACGGCGAATCGAGCAGCGAACTGCTGTGGAAAAACCGCACAATGTTGGCCACCAGCGGGTGATGGCGATTGATCGGGAAGGCCATTGCCGACACTTCGCTCTTGAGTGCGTGACGCGCCGCGTCGTTGATCTGCAGTGCGTCGATCAATCGGAAGTCGAAGGATTTCTGGATGTCGTTGGTCAGGTAATGGCCAATGAATACCGGCAGGATCTGCGCGATGTACTGGCGGTCATCTGCACTTGCGGTATGCCAGTAGATGCGTACCAGTCGCGCCCAAAAACCGGAGTGACGGCCCTCGTCCAGCAGGTGATCGGCCATCAGGCCCTTGATCGATTGCTTGACCGTGTCGTCCTTGGCGAACGCAGCGACATCACCGGTCACGGTGTTTTCGGCGATGGCCACGCAGATCAGCTCTACAGCGCTGCGCAGGTGCTCCGGTGCTAGCGCCACGGCCGCCGGTATCGCCCGGCTCAGCTCGATCTCATCCGGCAATTCAATGGGGGGGATGCCGGTCAACGCGATGGTCTGTTGCATGAAATCCATCGCCACCAGTGCGTGGTAATCCTCGTCCACCACGACCGTCATGGCGTCGTAGCGGCAGGCGAACGGGAACTCGAACGCGAAGCGATTCTTGGCGATGCTGCGGGCGGTTTTGTCGACGATCTCGGTTTCGAAAATCACCACATCGTTGATGAACTTGTAGAGCGTCTGCACCAGGGCGAAGTCGCGCTGTTCCGGGCATTCGCGCAGAAAGGTTTCGCTCAGCACCAGCGGTTGGCGGCTCAAGGGGTAGATCAGTTTGTCGTCGTTCTCCAGAACGCGGCGCGGGCGAGTGCGGATGGTCGCGCGACTTTCCCAGGCGTCGGCGAAGGATTGGTAGTCGGCGGCGTTCATGCGCTCACCTCCGTGACGGATTCGTTCATGCTCAGGCGCAACCCGTCCCACAGGGCGATACGACTTTCCACGGCAGCGATGGCGCTGGCGTACACGTCTTCCTGCCGTTGCGGGTCGCTATCGACCAATCGCGACAGGAGCTTTTCCGCTGCCGGGCCGTGGTCCTCGGAGTCGACTTCTATGTGTCGTTCGAGGTAGTAACGGAAGGTCGGCGCCTGCTCGATGCCGATGCCCCAATCGTCGAGGATGCGCTGGAACATCCGCGGGATAACGCTCTCGCGACCGTGCAGAAACGCCGCCGCCACACTGTGACCCGGCGCATGCAGTGCTGTGTGTAGCGTATGGCGAACGAAATTTGCGGCCGCCGGATCGACGTTGACGCTCTGCAAGGCCACGTCGTAGCTCACGCCTTCTTGCTGCAGGGTCACGAAGCGTTCGATGGCAACGGTGCAGGCGCCGACCTCGCGCATTGCATCCAGGTACAACTCGAAGTGGCTGTAATGACCTTGGGCCGGGCGGTCATCCGACTCCTCACCCAGCACGATCTCGTTGATCAACCGCGCTGCCTGGGGATCCTGTGGCGGCAACCAGGGCAGTTGCACGCAAGTCAGCTCCTGTTGCAGGCGCTTGGTCAGCGACATGAAGTCCCATACGGCAAACACGTGGGTTTCCATGAAGCGTCGCAGGACCGCAAGCGAATGTATTTCAGAGAAAATCGGATGTTCGCTAAGTTCGGATTTTTTTTGAAGCAGACGTTCTTTAGTTGGTTTCATGGATGAGCCTGTAAGTGATCTGAGGTGAGAAGTAATCAAGCACTGAAGTTCGCTGGAAGTTTTCTCCTGGCGAACGGGTACCTCAAACGAATTGATCTTTTTCAGTGCTATAGATGCCGAGTAACCAAGGCATTGCTGTCACTTGTGGCTGGCGGCGAAGAAAAACTAATACACATATAAAGTGTTGATCAAGTTGTTTTGCTATTATTTTAATATTCAACTTTTTGAAAGATGACAAGTTCCAATAAAACTTTTTATATTGGTTTTATTTGAGCGTAGTTACTCCTTCCAATCTATATAAGTCAGAATTGAATAAAGAGTGAATGCCTCACTCGAAGTAACTTTTTATCGGGCGTCGTTGGGGGTGTCTGAGGGGGTGGAAGCAGGTCGCGAGTGATGCCGATCCTTCCGTTCCCGTAATGAGGCTCCTTCCTTCGCTTCTTGGGGCGGGGGCTACGCCATTCGCACGGCGAGTCCCCCGTTTTATTTTGTCTTGGTTACCCAGAGTGGGCGCAAATCAAGGCGGCCGCCATTACTGAGGCATCACGCAATCGTTGCGATGGTCAGGTTTGAAGGTGGCAAGGCATTGGGTTGCGGTATGGCGTCGCGAGGGTGGTGTGGTATGAGCACAGGGGGGGTTGTAATCAAATTATTCGCATGCACATTCGGAGGAATGTGCGGCAAGCGAGGCGAACCTTTCGGTGTGCCTCCCCGGGCTTGCCACTGCAGGTTACTTCGACGTGTTTTTGGTCTGTACTTCAGGGCTGTTGAGGTAGCGCGTAATGACCTCGACCCCTCGGTTCAGGTGATGTTCGAGCAGTTTCATCGAGCGTTCGACGTCCCGGTCTTCGGCGGCCCGCAACAGTGCCCGGTGGTCGTCCTGGGACAATTTGCCCAGGCCCATGGCTTCCAGGTTGAAACGCAGGAACCGCTCTTCTTCGATCAGGCCGTCTTCGACCAGTTTCAACAGCCGGCGATTGGGCGCCCGGCTGTAAAGCGCCATGTGGAACAGGCGATTGAGCCGTCCGATTTCGGTGTAGTCGTTTTGCGTTTCGAGTTCGTCGATGTAACGGGCAGCCTGTTCGAGATCTCTGTCCTGGAGCAGTGGCACCGAGAGACGCAGGGCTTCGGATTCCAGCAGGATGCGCAGCGCGTAGGTTTCCACGGCGTCGCCCTGGACCAGCGGCGCGACCACGGCGCCCTTGTGGGCAATCACGTTGAGCAACGATTGAGCTTCGAGCTGGCGCAAGGCTTCGCGTACGGGCATGCGGCTGACGCCGAACAGGTCGGCGAGGTCTTGCTGGCGCAGGGCCGCACCGCAAGGAATGCGCCCGTCGAGTATGGCTGCGCGCAGGGTTTCTTCGATCACCGAGCGTGCCATATGAGCGGGAATCGGCCCGTTGACCTTGATACTGCTGAGAGGGTTGGGCTTTTGTGTCACTAAACGCACCCTGATTGATGGAATTTTTTGGATCCAAGCGACACTAGTAATTGACTGACGGCTTGTCAAACAAGTTCACGAGTGCCTTTCTTGCAGTTTAGCGCGCCGCCAGTGATTGCAATGTGCCATTGTCTTTTTCCGGTCTAACCTGCACCATTCAAATGACTCCCTCCTGCCTATCCAGGATGCCTCGCATTGGCGGCAAGTTTAACGATCCCGCGGATTTTACGCTGGCTGTGCAGCGCATTGCTGCTGGCTGGCGTGATGCTGGGCAGCTTGAGCGCCGATTGGGACTTTTCCCTGATCAGCCGGCGGGCGCAGGCATTGTACGGACCTTTGGGAGAAGGTCAGCAGCGCATTAATGATTGGCAACACTTGTTGGCCAGCCAGAAGCAGATCGGCGAGTTGGAACAACTCAATGTGGTCAATCGCTTCTTCAATAAACAACTGCGATACGTCGAAGACATCGACCTGTGGCACGAAGTCGATTACTGGGAAACCCCGATCGAAGCCCTTTGGAAAGGCGCCGGAGACTGTGAAGACTACGCGATTGCCAAGTACTTTAGCCTGCGTCACCTCGGTGTAGCCAGTGAAAAGCTGCGCATTACCTATGTCAAGGCACTGACCCGGAATCGCGCGCACATGGTGCTGACCTACTACTCAAGTCCGGAAGCAGAGCCCCTGGTGCTCGACAGCCTGATTGATGCAATCAAGCCGGCCAGCCAGCGAAAGGATTTGCTGCCGGTCTACTCTTTCAATGCGGAAGGGGTGTGGCTGCCGGACGCCAAGGGCAATAAAAAGGTCGGCGATACCAAACGCCTTTCGCGTTGGCAGGATCTGCTGAAAAAGATGCAGGCCGAAGGATTCCCGGTCGAGACGACCAACTAGGAGCACACGCTCAGATGTCTTTGTTCAAACAGCTGTTGATTGCTATCTGTCTGTTCCTGGTGGTCGCCTTCACCGGCAGTTTCATGGTCAGTCTGGAGAGCTCGCGCACACAGTACGTCAACCAGTTGCGCTCCCATGCCCAGGACGCCGCGACGGCGCTGGCACTTTCCCTGACACCGAATATCGACGACCCGGCGATGGTCGAGTTGCTGGTCAGCTCGATTTTCGACAGCGGTTACTACGCGAGCATCCGCGTGGTCGATCTCAAGACCGACCAGACCCTGGTTGAGCGCACGGGTATCCCGGCGGTGAACAACGTTCCGGACTGGTTCGTCAAACTGATCGGCCTGGAACCCGCCGGTGGTGACGCGATCGTCAGCCGCGGCTGGGAGCAGGCTGCCCGGGTCGAGGTGGTCAGCCACCCGATGTTCGCGCTGGCCAAGTTGTGGCAAAGCGCTTTGGGCAGCCTGGGCTGGTTGCTGCTATGTGGCGCGGTCAGTGCGGTACTCGGCGCGCTGTTGCTGCGTCAGCAATTGAGGCCACTGGATTACATGGTCCAACAATCCCACGCCATCGCCCGGCGGGAATTCCTCAGCCTGCCGGAACTGCCGCGCACCCCCGAACTTCGCCGGGTCGTGCAGGCCATGAACCAGATGGTCGAGAAGCTCAAGGCGCTGTTCCAGGAGCAGGCCGAGCGCAGTGAAAAACTACGGGTCGAGTCCTATCAGGACTCATTGACCGGGTTGGCGAACCGGCGTTATTTCGAGATGCAACTGAATGCGCGGGTGAGCAACCCGGAGCAGGCCAGTTCGGGTTACCTGCTGCTGTTGCGGGTCAAGGATCTGGCCGGTCTCAACCAGCGCCTCGGCGGCCAGCGCACCGATGAAGTGCTCAAGGCCGTCGGTGAGCAACTGTCTCGCGAGTGCGCCAAATATCCGGAAACCCAGAACCTGGTGACCCGTATCCGCGGTGGCGAATTTGCCGTGCTTGCGCCGGGGCTGGTACGTGAAGAGGCGCTGCAACTGGCACAGAACCTCGATAGTGCCTTGGCCAGTCTGCACGCTACCGGCGCCACCGATGTGGCTGCCGTGGCGTCTATCGGCCTGGCGCCTTTTGCTCACCGCGACTCGCCGCAAGCCGTGCTCAGCCTCGGCGATCAGGCGCTGGCGCAGGCCGAAGGTCAGGGCGAGCAGAACTGGGCCTGTATCGAACACAGCCTCTCGGCCAGTGTCGGCGACGATCACCACGCCTGGCATCGCATGCTCGACCAGGCGCTGACTCAGCAACGTTTCGAGCTGTATTTCCAACCGGTAGTGGCCGCCCAGGACACGCAACTGGTACTGCATTACAAAGTACTGTCGCGACTGCTCGACGAACACGGCCAGACCATCCCCGCCGGGCATTTTCTGCCATGGCTGGAGCGCTTCGGCTGGACTGCGCGTCTGGATCGGCTGATGCTCGAACGGGTGTTGGAGCAAATGAGCGAGCATGAGGAGTCTCTGGCGCTGAATCTGTCGTCGGCGACCCTGGGCGACCCGCAGGCGCAAAACAAAATCTTCGAGATACTGCGTGCGCATTCCAACCTGGGCCCGCGCCTGACCCTGGAGATTGGCGAAGAGCAACTGCCTGACCAGGCGGTGCTCGAGCAGTTGACCCGGCGCCTGCGCGAACTCGGCTTCTCCCTGAGCCTGCAACGTTTTGGTGGCCGCTTCAGCATGATCGGCAACCTGGCACGGCTGGGGCTGGCGTACCTGAAGATCGATGGCAGCTACATTCGGTCGATTGATCTGGAGAGCGACAAACGCCTGTTCATCGAGGCGATCCAGCGAGCGGCGCACAGCATTGATTTGCCGCTGATTGCCGAGCGGGTCGAGACTGAAGGCGAGTTGTCGGTGATTCGCGAGATGGGGCTGTACGGTGTGCAGGGCCAGTTGTTCGGCGAGCCCAGGCCCTGGAAGTAACTCTTTAGAGCTGGGTTGCCCGCGATGAGGTTGGAACAGTCACTGAAGATCAATGATCAGATCAACCCGGTCTCTTCATCATCGATCAATTGGCTCAAGCCACCCAAGGCTTCACGGGCCAGGTTACGGTCCATGAGCTTGGCCTGGGCCGCCGTTGGCAGGTCGGTGACGCGGATCACGCCTTTCTGGGTCAGCACCTGAATCAAGTCATCGAGTACCCGGATCATTTCCAGGTCACTTTGCTTGAGCTGCTTGAGGCTGTTCTCCACAGCCGCGTTGGCAAACCAGGTCTGGATTTCATGATGGTCGGCCGGCAGCGTTTCCGTGGCCTCGGCGTAGGCGGCGGGTTCCACGCGTACCAACAGACCCTGCGCATCGCGTTGCACGTAAAACATTGAGCACCCCTCGGATTTGAGCCAGCGTCATGCTGTCAGCAGCATAGGTCAACTGCACGCCAGTATGTGGCCCGGTGACGAAATCGTCACCGGGCAGTGGATGCAAACGTGACGGCCACCCCATCAGCGTGTCGTTGCCAGTGCCGCCGAGCAGGATGTCATTGCCCGCACCTCCAAGCAGGCGCAGTATCGCCAGCAATTGGGCTTCCAGCGTCAGGAAATCAGCATGTCCGAGCCGTTGGTGGCCCAGGGCGCGGTATCGCCGGTGGAAGTCCTGCGGCTAAGGCGTGCCGAAGCGGAGACCCATGGTCGGCTCGACGCCACCACCCTGGCGATTCCGCGAGCCGAATCGGCAATCAAGGAAATGCAGCGCAAGGTCGATGAAACCCGTGGCAAATTCCGTAGCGAAGCCCTGACCCAACTCAACGAAGCACGCACCGAGCTGAACAAGGCCCAGGCCACCGGCAAGGCCTTGGAAGACCGGGTCAGCCGGACGCTGGTCACTTCGCCGGTCTGGAAACCGTACTACCAGAGCTATCTGACCAGAGGCCTAAAAGGCACTCAAGCCTTGGTTATCCTGGCACGCAAGCTGGCCAGAGTGATGTTCGCGCTGATGAAAAACCAAAGTGAATACAGGCCAGATTCTATGCTTGGGGTTCCCCCCAAACATAGAATCTCCCACATTGGATTTTTGCTGGAGCACAATCTTGTGCCCAACGGAGAACCCCTGTGGTAGCGAGCTTGCTCCGGGCGGCGTTCCGACGATGGTGTCAGTGGAAACACTCAATCCACATCAATAAGTGACATAAAACGTCACTCATCATCCCCGACCATTCCTGATCAATCGCCATATCGTTATTCATTAACGGTATTTAAATTTCAATTCTTATATCTATAAAGTCAATCTCCTGCGTACCTGCCGATCAATCGGCGCGCCGCACGACACGAACCAACACGGGATCTCCGTGAGTTTCTGATCGACGCGCGCGCCTTTGAGCGTGCCGTGCGTGGGAGTGATTTATGTCTGCAGCTTCAGCTTCGCCAAGCATCGCGCCACAGTTCTTTGAAATCCGCCCGTTCAGCGGTGCGGTGGGGGCCGAAATCATCGGCCTCGACCTGTCCCGTCCGATCAATGATCAGGACTTCGCACGCATTCACCGCGCGCATCTGGACCATCATGTGGTGGTGTTCCGCGACCAGCGCATCACCCCCGAACAGCACATCGACTTCAGCCATCGTTTTGGTGTGTTGCAGATTCACGTGCTCAAGCAGTTCCTGCTGGCAGGGCATCCGGAAATCCTCATCGTTTCCAACATCGTCGAGAACGGCCAGAACATCGGCTTGGGCGACGCCGGCAAGTTCTGGCATTCAGATCTCTCCTACAAAGAACTGCCGAGCCTTGGCTCGATGCTGCATGCCCAAGAGCTGCCAGCGGAGGGCGGCGACACGCTGTTCGCCGATATGCACAAAGCCTGGGACAGCCTGCCCGACGCGCTGCGCAAAGCGGTGGAAGGTCGATCGGCGGCACATTCCTACACGGCGCGTTACAGCGAGACCAAATTCGAAGGCAACTGGCGCCCGACCCTGACCCCGGAGCAACTCGCCCAGGTCGCCGAAGTGGTGCATCCGGTGGTGCGCACCCACCCGGAAAACGGTCGCAAGGCGTTGTTCGTCAGCGAAGGGTTCACCACCCGTATTGTTGGTCTGCCGGAGGACGAGAGCCAGCAACTGCTGACCGAGCTATATGCCCACAGCGTGCTGCCGCAAAACATCTATCGCCATCAATGGCAAGCCCATGACCTGGTGTTCTGGGACAACCGTTCGCTGATCCACCTCGCTGCTGGATGCCCCAGCCATCTGCGCCGCAAGCTGTATCGCACCACCATCCAGGGCGACACGCCTTTCTGATTTGTCGGAGATTTGATCATGTCCAAACGTATTCCATTCGCGCCGCTGGCCGCAGCCATCGGCCTGGGTTTCAGCCTGATCGCCGGCAGCCTGGTGGCGCCGACCGTGGCCCACGCCGAAGGTGAAATCCGCATCGCCGAACAGTTCGGCATCGTCTACCTGCTGCTCAATGTGGTGCGCGATCAGAACCTGATCGAGAAATACGGCAAGCAGGAAGGTATCGACATCAAGGTCGACTGGACCCAGCTCTCCGGCGGTGCAGCGGTCAACGATGCGTTGCTGTCGGGCTCGATCGACATTGCCGGCGCAGGCGTCGGCCCGCTGCTGACCATCTGGGACCGCACCCATGGCAAGCAGAACGTCAAGGCCGTGGCTTCCCTGGGCAACTTTCCGTACTACCTGGTGAGCAATAACCCCAAGGTTAAAACCATCGCTGACTTCACCGAGAAGGACCGCATCGCGGTGCCGGCGGTGGGCGTGTCGGTGCAGTCGCGCTTCCTGCAATACGCGGCGGCCAAACAGTGGGGTGACAAGGACTTCAATCGCCTCGACAAGTACACCATCGCCGTTCCACATCCTGATGCCACGGCTGCGCTGGTGGCCGGCGGCACCGAGCTGAGCGGGCACTTTTCCAACCCGCCATTCCAGGATCAGGAACTGGCCAATCCCAATGTGCACGTGGTGCTGAACACCTATGACTTGCTCGGTCCGAACTCGCCGACGGTGCTGTTCGCCACCGAGAAATTCCGCGACGAGAACCCGAAAACCTACAAGGCATTCATTGATGCGCTGACCGAAGCGGCCGCGTTCGCCCAGAACGACAAAGGCGCGGCGGCGGACACTTACATCCGCGTTACCAAGGCCAAAATCGACCGCGCCGCATTGCTGAAAATCATCGACAACCCGCAGTTCGAATTCAGCGTCACGCCGAAAAACACTTACCCGTTGGCCGAGTTCCTCTACCGCGTCGGCGCGATCAAAAACAAACCGGATTCATGGAAGGACTACTTCTTCCAGGACGCCAAGCCGCTGCAAGGGAGCTGACCGAAATGAACGCCCCTTTGCAAGGCCACACGGTCAGCAAACCGATCGCGGCAGCCCAGGCGCTGCTGTCGGTCGATAACGTCAGCCTCGAATACCGCACGCCGCAGCGTGTGGTGCGGGCGACCCATCAAGTCAGTTTCGAGATCGATCCGGCGGACCGCTTTGTCCTGCTTGGGCCGTCCGGCTGTGGCAAGTCTACGTTGCTCAAGGCCGCCGCCGGCTTAATCCAGCCCGTGGAAGGCGAGATCCGTCTGCAAGGTCAGCGCGTCGATGCGCCGGGACCGGACCGGATCGTGGTGTTCCAGGAGTTCGATCAACTGCCGCCGTGGAAAACCGTGAAACAGAACGTGATGTTCCCGCTGCTGGCCTCGAAAACCCTCAAGCGCAAAGAGGCCGAAGAGCGGGCGCTGCACTATCTGGAGAAGGTCGGTCTGGCGGCGTTTGCCGATGCTTATCCGCATACCCTGTCGGGCGGGATGAAGGCGCGGGTTGCTATTGCCCGGGCACTGGCGATGCAGCCGAAAATCCTCCTCATGGACGAACCCTTCGCCGCCCTCGATGCGCTGACCCGACGCAAGATGCAGGAAGAGTTGCTGCTGCTCTGGGAGGAAGTGCGTTTCACGCTGCTGTTCGTCACGCACTCTATCGAAGAGGCGCTGGTGGTGGGTAACCGCATTCTGTTGCTGTCACCCCATCCGGGCCGGGTGAGGGCGGAAGTCCACAGCCACCAATACGATTTGCACAGCCTTGGCGGTGTGGCGTTTCAGGAGTCGGCGCGACGTATTCACCGGCTATTGTTCGACGAAGGTCAATCACCGCAAGCCGAGCAGGAACTGGATTTCGCCGACATCCGCATCGCTTATTGAGCCAGTTGAGAGGAGGGCCCGATGAGCCATTTATCATCCCCGCGTGAAGAGTTTGAAACGGTTTTGCAGCCACTGACCAGCGTGCCGCTGGAGCGGGAGCTACCCCTAGGCCAAAGACTGTGGCAGCAAGGTTGGCTGCGCAAAAGCCTGATCCTGATTCTTCTCGCGGTACTGTGGGAAGCCATTGCTCGCTATCAGAACAACGACCTGCTGTTGCCGAGTTTTGTACAGACCGCTCACGCACTGTATGACGGCCTGCTCAGCGGTGAATTGCTGGGCAAGGTGTGGATATCACTGGTGGTGTTGCTCAAGGGGTACCTGATCGGCATCGTCCTGGCGTTTGCCCTGACGACGTTGGCGGTGTCGACACAATTCGGTCGAGATCTGCTCAGTACCCTGACCTCGATGTTCAACCCCTTGCCAGCCATCGCCCTGCTGCCGCTGGCGCTGCTGTGGTTTGGATTGGGCCAGAACAGCCTGATTTTCGTGCTGGTGCATTCGGTGCTCTGGGCACTGGCGCTGAACACTTACGCTGGCTTCCTCGGTGTCTCGGAAACCCTGCACATGGCCGGGCGCAACTACGGCCTCAAGGGCATTCGCTTTGTGCTGTTCATTCTGATTCCGGCGGCGCTGCCGTCGATTCTCGCCGGGCTGAAAATCGGCTGGGCGTTTGCCTGGCGTACGTTGATTGCTGCTGAGTTGGTGTTTGGGGCTACCAGTGGCAAAGGTGGGTTGGGGTGGTACATCTTTCAGAATCGCAATGAGCTGTATACCGACAAGGTGTTTGCCGGGTTGGCGGTAGTGATTCTGATTGGGTTGCTGGTGGAAAATCTGGTGTTTGATTCGTTGGAGCGGGTGACGGTGAAACGGTGGGGGATGGTTCGGTGATGTTTGCTAGCATTGCGTCTGAATCAACCCTGATCAGACACGAGTGCTCGCAATGCAATTGCCAGACATGAACCTGTTGTTCGCCCTTGACGCCTTGCTCGACGAGGGCAGTGTGGTGGGCGCGGCGCGGCGGATGAACCTGAGCCCGGCGGCCATGAGCCGGACGTTGACACGTATCCGCGAAGCCCTTGGCGATCCGATTCTGGTGCGCGCCGGCCGGGGCCTGGTGCCGACCCCCAAGGCGCTGGCGTTGCGTGAGCAGGTGCGCAGTGTGGTGGAGCAGGCCGGGTTGCTGTTTCGTTCGGCCGATACGGTGGAACTGAGCTCGCTGCGGCGGCGGTTCAGTATTCGCGCCAACGATTTTTTTGTCGGCGTCTACGGCGGCAAGCTGTTCGACACCCTTGACCGGCAGGCACCGCACTGCGAATTACGTTTCGTCCCGGAAGGCGATGGCGATGATGAGGCGTTGCGCGAAGGGCGGATCGATCTGAGCGTCAGCAACACCCGGCCGTTGACCCCAGAAGTGAAGATTCAGAACCTGTTTTCCACCCACTTCGTTGGCCTGGTGCGTGAGGATCATCCGCTGCTGGACGAAGAGATCACGGCAGAGCGCTATGCCGGTTATTCCCATATCAGCATGTCCCGGCGCGGCATTGCCCGAGGTCCGATCGATACCGCACTCAATGCCCTGGGGCTGGAGCGGCGGGTGGCGGTGATCGCGCCCAGCTTTCATGCGGCAATGTTTGCCTTGCCCGATTCCGACCTGATTCTGCCGGTGCCCAAGGAAGCCTTGCTGAGTGTGCGGCGGCTGGGGTTGAAGCTACGGTCGTTCGACCTGCCGATTCCTTTGCCGACCCTGATGTTGACCCAGGCCTGGCACCCGCGTTTCGACAAGGACCCGGCACATCGCTGGTTGCGCGAAACGCTGAAAACCTGCTGCGATGAAACGTGGCTAGCCGCACAATCGGACTGAGGTGAACGCAAAACCCTGTGGGAGCGAGCTTGCTCGCGATAGCGGCAGGTCAGCCAATAAAGATGTTGAGGCTGCCGGCCTCATCGCGAGCAAGCTCGCTCCTACAGGGGGCAGGGGGTTGTATCGTTGCGTGTGGCGCACTTATAACCTGTCAATAAGTTGATTTTCGTCAGGCATCACGCGTCCTAGAATGCTTCGGTCTTTCCACGACGGAGCTTGCAGTACATGACTTCCCTTACGGTCACGGCACCTGTTGCTGCGGCCAGCCCGGCAGCCGCTCCACCCGTCTTCGGCCCGCGGATCATCATCGGCCTGGTGGGCGTGCTGCTGGCGGTGCTGGTGTCGGGCCTGAACGAGATGGTGACCAAAGTCGCCCTGGCTGACATCCGTGGTGCGTTGGCCATCGGCTACGACGAAGGCACCTGGCTGGTCGCCTGTTACACCGCGACTTCGGTGGCGGCCATGGCGTTCGCACCGTGGTGTGCGGTGACGTTCTCGTTGCGGCGTTTCACCCTGTGCGCCATCAGCCTGTTCACCCTGCTGGGCGTGTTGTGTCCCTTCGCCCCGAATTACGAAAGCCTGTTGTTGCTGCGCACCTTGCAAGGCCTGGCGGGCGGCGCATTGCCGCCGATGCTGATGACCGTGGCCCTGCGGTTTTTGCCGGCCAATGTGAAGTTGTATGGCCTGGCCGGTTATGCCCTGACGGCGACGTTCGGCCCGGGCCTGGGCACGCCATTGGCCGGGTTGTGGACCGAGTATGTCGGCTGGCAATGGACCTTCTGGCAAATCATCGCGCCGTGCCTGATTGCCATGGCCGCGGTGGCGTATGGCTTGCCCCGGGACCCGCTGCGTCTGGAACGCTTCAAGTCCTTCAACTGGCGTGGTGTGTTGCTGGGCTTTCCCGCCATCTGCATGCTGGTGATCGGCATTCTGCAGGGCAATCGCCTGGACTGGTTCGAGTCGAACCTGATCTGCGGATTGCTCGGTGGCGGGCTGTTGCTGCTGGTGCTGTTTTTGAGCAGCGAGTGGTCGCAGCCGATGCCGTTTTTCAAGATGCAGATGCTCGGCATCCGTAACCTGTCTTTCGCCCTGCTGACCCTGGCGGGTGTGCTGGTGGTGTTGCAGGCGGTGATCATTATTCCGTCCAGCTACCTGGCGCAGGTCCAGGGTTATCGTCCGGTGCAGACCGCGCCGATCATGCTGCTGGCGGCGCTGCCGCAATTGATTGCGCTGCCGTTGGTGGCGGCGCTGTGCAACTTTCGCTGGGTCGATTGCCGCTGGGTGTTGGGCATCGGCCTGAGCATGCTGGCGCTGTCGTGCGTCGGCGGCTCGCAACTGACCTCCGCGTGGATTCGCGACGATTTCTATGTGCTGCAATGGTTGCAGATTTTCGGTCAGCCCATGGCGGTGTTGCCGCTGCTGATGCTGTCCACCGGCAGCATCAACCCGATGGAGGGGCCGTTCGCATCGGCCTGGTTCAACACCGTCAAAGGCCTGTCGGCGGTCATCGCCACCGGGGTGATCGAAGCACTGACCACGGCACGTTTGCATTTTCATTCGACCATGCTGGTCGACCGCCTCGGCAACTCGCCGCTGGCCGAGCGCGACAGCGCAAGCCTCGCTCATCGTCTGCATGAGCAAGCGGTGGTGCTCACTTCCTCTGATCTTTACCTGTGCATGGCCGGTATCGCCGTGACCTTGATCCTGCTGATTTTCTGGCTGCCGACGCGGATCTATCCGCCGCGCGCACCGACCTGAATGCTCCACTGATACAGAAGGTTTTTATGAACACTCAAGCAAAGCAGAAAGTCGCGGTTGCCGTGGCCGCCGCAGTGGCCGTCGGCGTATTGCTGTACCTGGCGATGCCCGGCCTGTTCGGCAAGCGCACCCAACAGAACACCAACGATGCTTATGTCTCGGCGGATTTCACCCTGGTCGTGCCGCGGGTCGCCGGGTTTATCAAGCAAGTGCTGGTCGAGGACAACCAGCAGGTCAAGGCCGGGCAGTTGCTGGCACTTATCGATGACCGGGATTTGCGCGCAGCCACCCAGGCCGCCGATGCCGAAACGCTGGTGGCCATGGCGCAACTGCAAAACGCCCGGGCGACCCTGGAGCGCCAGGCGTCGGTGATTGCCCAGGCGCAATCCTCGGTGGTCTCGGCCAAGGCGGAAATGGCGTTTGCCGAACATGAGTTGAACCGTTACAACCACCTCGCCGGAGTGGGCGCCGGCACAGTGCAAAATGCGCAGCAGGCGCAAACGCGCATCGACCAGGCCTCCGCGCGGCTGGCCAACGCCACTGCAGTACTGGCGGCGGAACGCAAGCAGGTGGAGATCCTCACGGCCCAGCGCGATGCCGCCGAAGGCGGTCTGAAACGGGCGCAAGCGAAGCTGGAAATGGCCAGCTATGAGTTGTCCTATACGAGGATTGTCGCGCCACAGGACGGTATGGTCGGCGAACGCGCGGTGCGGGTCGGCGCCTACGTCACTCCGGGCAGCAAAATCCTCGCAGTGGTGCCGCTGGCGCAGGCTTATGTGATGGCCAATTTCCAGGAAACCCAGCTGACGGATGTGCAGCCGGGGCAGGCTGTACAAGTGCGCGTTGACAGTCTGGGCGGTGCGGCACTCAAAGGTCGTGTCGAAAGCATTGCGCCGGCTACCGGGGTGACGTTCGCCGCGGTCAAACCGGACAACGCCACCGGCAACTTCACCAAAGTGGTGCAGCGGATTCCGGTGAAGATCGTGCTTGAGCCGGGGCAGTCGCTGGCCGAGCGCTTGCGGGTGGGGATGTCGGTGGAGGCGAGTATTGATACCGGCAGCCATGCGGCGTCTGCGCGTGAGGTGACTCAGCGATGAAAACCTGTGTTGACGGTGCGGACGCCATCGCGAGCAAGCTCGCTCCCACAAGGGTTATGTGCGATGTACAAGATTTTCGCATCACAGAAAGTCCATTGTGGGAGCGAGCTTGCTCGCGAAGGGGCCAACTGTCGCAACTTACCTTGAGTGCCTTGCTCGTTATGAGCCTCAGTGCCTGCACCGTCGGCCCCGATTTCCATAAGCCCGACACCACGCAAATCGCCGAATGGTCGAAACCATCAAAGGCAGCCGCCAGCCAGGCCGTCGCCGAAACAATGGCCGAGCGCTGGTGGGAGGTGTTCCACGACCCGAAACTCTCGGCCCTGAGCCAGCGCGCCCTGACCGACAACCTCGACCTGAAACTGGCCGGCAGCCGCTTGCAGCAAAGTCGTGCCGTGCGTCAGATCATCACCGCCGAGCGCTACCCCAACACGGCTGCCAGCGGCCGTTACGGACGCAACCGTAACAGTAGTGAAGGCCTGAACGACCCGTCAGGACACAACGGTCAGTCCGCCTTCAACCTGTGGGATGCCGGCTTTTCCGCCTCCTGGGAGCTGGATTTCTGGGGTCGTGTGCGTCGGGAAACCGAAGCGGCCGACGCCAACCTGAAAGTCGCCGAGAACGACCGGCGCGGTGTGCTGCTGTCGGTGCTGGCCGAAACCGCCCAGGACTACATTCAACTGCGCGGTGTGCAGAACACCCGGCTCGTCACCGAACAGAATCTCGACGTTGCCCGCCATAGCCTGAAGCTCTCGCAGTTGCGCCTGGCCGACGGCGTCGCGACGGACCTGGATGTCGCCGAAGCCGCCGCACAAGTGGCGGCCATCGAATCGCGCCTGCCCGCACTGGAGCAGCGCCAGTGGCAACTGATCAACGCCTTGAGTCTGTTGATGGGCGAACCGCCCCAGGCATTGGCGGCGGAGTTATCCACAGACGCACCGGTGCCACAAACGCCGCGCCAGGTCGCCATCGGCTTGCCCTCGCAACTGGCTGCACGTCGGCCGGACATTCGCCAGGCCGAAGCACGGCTGTATGCCGCCACGGCCAGCATTGGCGTGGCCAAGGGCGATTTCTATCCGCGAATCACCCTGTCGGGGAACATCGGTTCCCAGGCCATGCAACTGAGCGATTTCGGCTCCTGGGGTTCGCGTTCGTTCGGCATCGGCCCGCAATTCACTTTGCCGTTGTTCGACGGCGGCCGCTTGCGTGGCGTGCTCGAGTTGCGTGAAGCACAGCAGCAGGAAGCCGCTATCGCCTATCAGCAAACCGTGTTGCGCGCCTGGCATGAAATCGATGACCAATTGACCGCCTACAACGCCAGCCAGTTGCGCCGCGACAGCCTGGCCGAAGCCGTGCGCCAGAACCGCATTGCGCTGGACACCGCGCAACAGCAGTACGTCGAGGGCGTGGTGGATTTCGTCACCGTACTCACCGTGCAAGGGGCGTTGCTGGCGACGCAGGAGCAGTGGGTCGAGAGTTCGACCGGCGTGTCGCTGGCGGCCGTCGGGTTGTACAAGGCGTTGGGAGGGGGGTGGGAGTCGGTGTATCCGTTGGTTGAGACGGCGCAGCGCTGACGGTGCAGCCGCCGGCTATCGCTTCATTATCGGGTCAGCATCGACGTTGCTCGGCTTGAAGGGCTAAAGTGATGCACAAACAATCTGGCTCTTCACTCAACGTCGCAAGGGGAGGCAATGGAGGCGCGCAGAGAAACGCCGATGGGCGACACTCAGGGACCGCACGCCAATCCTGGTTTCGCCAGGGGCGCGCAACCGTTGATCCGCTGGGCGCGAGAGCATTGGCTGGTGCCGATTCTGGTATTGGCCGCGCTGGTGCGCTTTTACGATCTGACCGCTGCCGCGATTTGGGGCGACGAGGGTTCCAGCCTGCTGCTGGCCCGTTACTCATTACCTGATATCTGGGTGCACGCCGCCTACGACGTGCACCCGCCGCTGTATTTCATACTGCTGCACGGCTGGATCGCGATGTTTGGCGACGGCATATTGTCGATCCGCTGCCTCAGTGTCCTGCCGGGGATTGCCTCGGTCGGGCTCGGTGTGTGGCTGGTCGATCGGCTCGCCACCCGCCGTGCCGCGATCTTCGCCGGCCTCCTGCTGGCCCTGCTGCCCACGGCGGTGCGCTACAGCCAGGAAGTGCGAATGTATTCGCTGCTGGGACTGTGGTTGCTGGGGGCAACCATTGCGCTGGTGTACTGGATCCGCAAGCCACAGCGTCGGCGCTATCTGGTGATCTATGTCGTGCTGATGAGCGCGGCGTTTTACACCCATTACTTCACGGCCCTGTGCGTGCTCTGCCATTGGTTGTACCTGGGGATCATCCGCGTGCAGCCGGGGCATCGTCTGCGGCACATCCAGCGGGGTGACTGGTGGCTGGCCAATGTGGCTATCGTGGCGCTGTATCTGCCGTGGCTGCCGGGGTTTGTCGACCTGCTACGGCACCTGGACCAACTGAAGGCCAATGGCGATGTTGGCTGGGAACTGCCCGTCAGCCTGGATTCCTTACCGTCGATGGTCTGGTCGTTGCTGACCCAGGACGACGGAGAAACCCTGCCTCCCCTGGTGTTTATTGCCTTGCCGGTGACCTTGCCGGTGTTGGCGTGGGTGGCGCTGGCACGTGATCGCAGTGTGTTCCGTGGCAGCGCGTTGCTCGCGATCTACACCTTTGTCCCGATGCTGCTGGTGTTTGCGGTGTCGTTTTTTTCGCCGATATTCATCGAGCGCTACCTCACCGCGTATGCCCTTGGCCTGCCGCTGTTGGCAGCATTGGCAATCGACCGCTTGTACTCCGGTTCCCGGGTGCTGGCCCTGACGGTGCTGGTCCTGTTTGTCGGTGTTGAACTGGTGGGCCTGAAAAACAACGCGACGGTGGACGTCCATGATCAGGTCAACGTCCTGGTGGAAGACGTCAATCTGCATTTTCAGCCGGGGGACCGGATCGTTACCAGTGACATGCTCTGGTACTTGAGTTACGTCTACTACAACCGCACCAGTACCCAGCCCCTGCTCTACACCCCGCCACGGGCCGATGGCACTTCGAGCCGGCCGAACGACTATGGTTTCGGTACCTTGACGATGCCAGACGTGTATCTGGACCACTTGAGCGACCTGCCAAAGGGCACGGGACGAACCTGGCTGATCAGTACCGCCGACGTACCTGACGAGTTCGCACCGTTGCCGGCGCAATGGCAGATCGCTCGTCAGATGAAGGCTGGTGGTGTTGCCGCGAGGTTGTACCTGTCCGGCAATACCGGACAATGAGTGGCGTCATCGCAACCTTCAAGGTTTCGACGACAAGTCCGCCATGCCCTTGAGCAACTCGATTGGCAGCGGAAAGACGATGGTCGAACTCTTGTCGCCGGCAATCGAACTCAGGGTCTGCATGTAGCGCAGCTGCATGGCCCCCGGTTGGCGGCCAAGCATTTCGGCGGCCTGCATGAGTTTTTCCGAGGCCTGCAATTCGCCTTCGGCGTGGATCACCTTGGCTCGCCGTTCCCGTTCGGCCTCGGCCTGCTTGGCAATGGCGCGGATCATCGATTCGTTGAGGTCCACATGTTTGATCTCGACGTTGGCAACCTTGATGCCCCAGGCGTCGGTCTGGGCGTCGAGCACTTGCTGGATGTCCAGGTTCAACCGTTCGCGTTCGGCCAGCAGTTCGTCCAGTTCGTGTTTACCCAGCACCGCCCGCAACGTGGTTTGCGCCAATTGGCTGGTGGCCATTAGAAAGTCTTCGACCTGGATGATGGCCTTTTGCGGATCGAGCACACGGAAATACAGCACCGCGTTGACCTTGACCGACACGTTGTCGCGGGTGATCACGTCTTGCGGCGGAACGTCCAGCACCACGGTGCGCAAATCGACCCTGACCATTTGCTGGACCACCGGAATCAGCAGGATCAGGCCGGGTCCCTTGACCTGCCAGAAGCGCCCGAGCTGGAACACTACGCCGCGCTCGTACTCGCGCAGGATTCGAAACGTCGCCCCCGCCAGTGCGATGAGCAATAGCAGTAGCGCGACAAGACCCAATTGCAAACCCATGACTATTCTCCGCCCGACGCCGCGTCAGCCGCGGCCACTTGCAGCAGCAAACCCTTGCGCCCCACCACCCGTACCCGTTGTCCGGGTTGCAGTGGCGTCGCGCTGAGCACTTGCCATCGTTCTCCTTGCAGATGAACCCAGCCGCCATAGGCGTTGCCGAGCTGCACTGACGTGACCGGCGTTTCGCTGCCGACCAGCCCGGCATCACCGCTGACGGTGTGGCGCGGTCGGGTCTTCAGGGCGTGAAACACCAGGTAGATCAGCAACAGCGCGCTGACCAGTCCCAGGCCGATCATTAGCGGCTCGGGCACATCGGTATTGGTCAGGATCACCGCGCCGATCACGAACATCACGATGCCGCCCAGGCCGATCACACCGTAATTGGGCAAGGCAGCCTCGGCGATCAGAAACGCGAGGCCGAAGGTGATCAGCCAGATCCCGATGGGGTTGGGCACCAGCAACACAACCGTGTCGGCGGCGCAGGCCGATCCGCTCAACGCCAACAGCAACGCAACTGCACACCAACGCGTGTTCACTTGACCCTCCGGGAGAGTCGTGGAGTGGCTCTGCATACAGTTTAGTTGAGCCTTGGCCGGTATGAATTTTGCTCAACTGCCGTCGACATCCGATGGGCGGATTTCCCGCCGGATCGCGCGGACGGGCCTAGACTTTTACTACGCAAGCAAAACTTTAACCATCGTCCGCCGGCGGTCATGGCGGACACCGAGGTGCATCATGCGTATGGCAAGAACCGTGCAGCGAAGCCTGGAAAAGGCTCAATGCGAGTATGACATCGTCAGCCACCCACACTCGGCCAGCAGCCTCGAAACGGCACGGGTCGCAGGTATTCCTGCCGAACGGGTGGCCAAATCGGTGATCCTCGACGATCACCATGGGCATTACCTGATGGCCGTGCTGCCCGCCAGCCGTCACCTGGACCTGAGTAAAGTCCGCAGCAGCGGTGAGTGGCAGGTTTCCCGCGAAAGCAACCTGGCGCACCTGTTCGATGATTGCGAACGCGGTGCCGTACCGGCGCTGGGTGAGTCCTATGGGTTGGAGGTGGTGATCGATCCGATGCTGACCCGGCAGAAAGACATCTATCTGGAGGCCGGCAACCACGTCAATCTGGTGCGCATGGACATGCCCGAGTTTCTGAAAATGGTGCCGCATGCCGAGGTGCGGGAGTTGAGTCATTGAGTTTTGTTTCGTCAATGCTGCCGTCTTCGCGGGCAAGCCCGCTCCCACAGGGACTGCGATTAACCTGTGGGAGCGGGCTTGCCCGCGAATGACCGCGTAGCGGTCCCTAAATTGGTCATCAGGAGTTCGTCATGGAAAACCCGACCCACAACCTTCCATCCCTGTTCAAGCAACTTGGCCTGCCGGACGATGCCGAAAGCATTGATAAATTCATCGCCACCCATTCACCGCTCAAACCGGAGCTGCACCTTGCGGATGCATTTTTCTGGAACCCCAGTCAGGCGGAGCTTCTGCGTGAGGAGATACTCGATGACGCGGACTGGGCCGAAGTGGTGGATCAGCTGGATGTGCTGTTGAGGAAGGGGCGGGGGGTGTGAATCGTCATCGTCCGGGCGGCCACTGTCGGGAGGTATGGACCAAGGCGAGTATCCAGATGGCGTCCAGTCCCTGTTCATAAACAATGCGGTAACTCTGATGTGGGATCAGCTCGCGAGTGCCTGAAATGATCCCGGCAGGGCCGCTTTCCGGGTATTGGGCAAGCCGGGATAGCGCATCGCTGAACCGGTAGTCCATGTCGATGGCTGCTTTTGGGTTAACGGCATGCAGGTAATCCCAAATGTCTGCACGGTCCTGTGCTGCTTCTTTCGTCCATATTATTTTCATTCCTGTCGCTCGGCCCGCCTGCGCCTGGCAGCGAACTCTGCCTCGATTTCATCATTTGTCAGCCCGTCGCCGGCGCGCATCGAAGCGCGTGCGGTGTCGACCTTGCGCTGCAGGAATGCTTCGTACTCGCGAGACTCCCGTTGGGTTTGAACAAACTGACGCATCATTTCCCGGACGATTTGCGAGGCGGGGCGATGAGCGGCTTCTGCCTCTGCCATGAACTGTTCACGCAATTCAGACTCAAGTTTCATTGTAAAAACGGCTTGTTTCGACATGGCTGCCTTCTCGGTTGTCTTACTGACAAAGTATATACATCTTCAGTACGGTGGCTGGTTCACCCCCTATGGCTTCGCGACGGATGGAAGCGAATTTGTTTCAAAACTTGACGGAAAATCCCCTCCAATGCAATATTGATAGTTAGCAAACTAACAGTGTGTGTTTTCCCTCGTGCCGAATAACCTCGACGTTCTCCAGATGAACATCAGCAGCGCCATGGTGGTGGCCGCCAGGCATTGGCGCAAAATCTGCCAGACCACGCTGGCCAACTATGGAATCTCCGAAGCCTGCGCCGTTCCGCTGCTGATGATCGGGCGTCTGGGCGAGGGTGTGCGCCAGGTGACGGTGGCCCAGGCAGCAGGGATGGAGAGCCCGTCGCTGGTACGCTTGCTCGATCAGTTGTGTCATGGCGGCTACGTTTGCCGCACCGAAGATGCACAGGATCGCCGCGCCAAATGCCTGAGCCTGACCGAAACCGGTCGGGAGCTGGTGCAGGCGGTCGAAGTGGAACTGGTGCGCTTGCGCCACGAAGTACTCGAAGGCATTGCCCCGAGTGATCTGGAAGCTACGCTGCGGGTACTGAGAGCTTTTGAAGCGGCCACGCCGCCATCGGTGGCCAACTCTTGAACGGATTTTTCTCTGGCATGCCCACGGCGCGGGACTGGTTCTACGGAGTCCGCACTTTCGCCGCATCGATGATCGCGCTGTACATCGCCCTGCTCATGCAAATGCCGCGTCCGTACTGGGCGATGGCCACGGTGTACATCGTTTCCAGTCCGTTTCTCGGCCCTACCAGTTCCAAGGCGTTGTACCGGGCGGTTGGCACCTTTATCGGCGCTGCGGCGGCGGTTCTGTTTGTGCCAATGTTCGTGCAGAGCCCCTACGTGCTGGTGGTGGTGATTGCGCTGTGGACCGGGACGCTGCTGTTTCTGTCCCTGCATTTGCGCACGGCCAACAACTACGCGTTGATGCTCGCCGGTTACACCTTGCCGTTGATCGCCCTGCCGGTGGTGAATAACCCGCTGGGGGTGTGGGACGTGGCCGAAGCGCGGACCGAAGAAATCTTACTCGGCATCGCTGTGGCGGCGGTGGTCGGTGCGATGTTCTGGCCCCGGCGCCTGGCGCCGGTGTTCAATGATTCGGTGAGCAAATGGTTTGCCGATGCCTCGACCTACAGCCTGCGCTTCCTCAGCCGCAACGTGCAGCCTGAAGAGGTCAGCGCGTTGCGGGCATCGATGGTCGCCACGTTCAACTCCCTGGAGTTGATGATCGGTCAGTTGCCCCACGAAGGCTCGCGTCCGCAGACAGTGCGCAATACCAAGGAATTGCGCGGACGGATGATTCACCTGTTGCCAGTGATCGATGCCCTCGACGACGCGCTTTACGCCCTGGAACGGCGCACCCCCGAGCTTGTGGACAAGTTCGCGCCATTGCTGACGGCCACCACCGAATGGCTCGAACACAAGGATGCCGATCTCGTCCGCTGGCAAGCCCTTAAGTATCAACTTGAGGCCCTGCAACCGGCTCCCGAAGCGCTGGATGACCGCAAGCAACTGCTGTTCTCCAACGCCATTTACCGTCTCGGCGAGTGGATCGATTTGTGGCAAGACTGCCGCAGCCTGCAATACGCCATTCAGTGCGAAAGCCAGGACAGCTGGCGCGCGATGTATCGGCACTGGCGGCTGGGACGGCTATCCCCTTTTCTGGATCGCGGCCTGATGTTCTATTCCGCTGCTTCCACCGTCACCGCGATAATCGTCGCTTCGGTGTTGTGGATTCTGCTCGGCTGGACCGATGGCGGCAGCGCCGTGATCCTGGCGGCGGTGGCGTGCAGCTTCTTTGCCTCGATGGACGACCCGGCGCCGCAGATTTACCGGTTCTTTTTCTGGACGGCGATGTCGGTGGTGTTCGCCAGCCTTTATCTGTTTCTGGTGCTGCCCAACCTGCATGACTTTCCGATGCTGGTGCTGGCGTTTGCCGTGCCTTTCATTTGCGTCGGCACCCTGACGGTCAAGCCGCAGTTTTACCTGGGCATGCTGCTGACCCTGGTCAACACCTCGTCCTTCATCAGCATTCAGGGCGCTTACGACGCGGACTTCCTCAGTTTCGCCAACTCCAATCTGGCCGGCCCCATGGGTTTGCTGTTCGCATTCATCTGGACCCTGATCGCCCGGCCGTTCGGTGCCGAACTGGCAGCCAAGCGCCTGACCCGTTTCAGCTGGCGTGACATCGTCAGCCTCTCCGAGCCGGCGACGTTGTCCGAGCATCGGCTTCTGGGCATACGGATGCTCGATCGGCTGATGCAGCATCTGCCGCGCCTGGCCATGACCGGCCAGGACTCCGGCGTGGCGCTGCGGGAAGTGCGGGTGGCGCTGAATCTGTTGGACCTGCTCGCGTATACGCCGCGGGTCCTCGGTGTGCCGCAGGTGCTGCTGCGCCAGGTGGTGGCCGAGGTTGGCGAGTACTTCAAGGCCTGTCTCAAGGCCGGTGAGCGCTTGCAGGCACCGAGCCCGTTGCTGATGACCCTCGACCGCACGCGTCGTGCCCTCAGCGGTGCCGGCGATGATGAAACCCGTCGGCATTTGCTGCACGCCCTGAGCGGCCTGCGCCTGGCATTGTTGCCCGGCGTCGAATTCGTTGGTGCCGCCGAGCCCGAAGAACCGCTTCCCCATGGCATTGATGGAGCACCTTTATGATCGGTGACCTGGATATGAGCGGGGTGTTCCTGCCCACGCTGCTGGTGCTGATGGGCATTACGTATGTGTTGTACCTGTTGGTGCACGGGGTGCTGACGCGCCTGCACTTTTACCGTCTGGTCTGGCACCGGGCATTGTTCAACGTGGCCCTCTACGCCCTGCTGCTTGGCGCCGTGGACTCACTCAGTCGATACCTGATGACATGAAAAAACCGTTTCTAACCCTGGGTCGCGTGGTGTTGACCCTGCTGATCGTGAGCTTCGCCGTTGTCGTGGTCTGGCGCATGGTGATGTATTACATGTTCGCGCCCTGGACCCGCGACGGGCACATCCGTGCCGACATCGTGCAAATAGCGCCGGACGTGTCCGGGCTGATCCAGCAAGTGGAGGTGCGCGACAACCAGTTGGTCAAGCGCGGCCAGGTGCTGTTCAGCATCGATCCTGACCGCTTCAAGCTGGCCCTGCGCCAGGCGAAAGCAGCAGTCGCCGACCGCGAAGAAACCCTGGCCCAGGCCCAGCGCGAGGCCAAGCGGAACAAGGGTCTTGGCAACCTGGTGCCGGGTGAGCAACTGGAAGAAAGCCAATCGAAAGTGGCCCGCGCCCAAGTGGCGTTGATGGAAGCCCAGGTGGCGGTGGACAGTGCGCAGCTCAACCTCGACCGCTCGGTGATCCGCAGCCCGGTGGACGGTTACGTCAACGACCGCGCGCCGCGGGCCCAGGAGTTCGTCAGTGCCGGGCGACCAGTGTTGTCAGTAGTCGACAGCAACTCGTTCCACATCGATGGTTATTTCGAAGAAACCAAACTGAACGGCATCCATATCGGTCAGAGCGTCGACATCCGGGTGATTGGCGACAATGCGCGCCTGCGCGGGCATGTGGAGAGCATCGTTGCCGGTATCGAAGACCGCGACCGCACCAGCGGCAACAACCTGTTGCCCAACGTCAACCCGGCATTCAGCTGGGTGCGGCTGGCCCAGCGGATTCCGGTGCGCATCGCCTTCGATGACGTGCCGGAAGACTTCCGCATGATCGCCGGGCGCACCGCCACGGTATCGATCATCGACGACCAACAACGGGAGCCGGCGCAATGAGCAAGGCCTCGGGTTTGGCGGTCGCCGGATTAGGTTTGCTGCTGTCGGCGTGTCAGATGGTCGGGCCGGATTATCATTTGCCCGAAGAGGCGGCGGTCCATCGTCCAGACTTCCAGGGCGATCTGGCGGTCGACGGCAAAACGGTGGTTTCCGCACCGGTGCCGGCCGATTGGTGGCGCCTGTATAAGGACCCGCGACTCGACCAGCTGGTGCAGCAGGCCATGGCCTCCAACACCGATTTGCGCGTGGCGGCGGCCAGTCTGTCGCGGTCTCGCGCTCAGGTCGATGAGGCGCAAGCGGCGGGCGGCTGGAGCGGCGGCGTGCAGATGGGGGCCCAGCGCTTGCAGGAGTCCGGCCAGGCGTTCCTGCTGCCGGAAAAAGTGCCAGTGGCCAACATCGGTGATATCGGCATCAGCGCGTCGTACCAGTTCGACTTGTTCGGCACTTTGCAACGTGGCATCGAAGCGGCCAAGGCCAATGCCGATGCGACGCAGGCCGCCGCCGATACTGCACGCATCACCGTGGTGGCCGATGTAGTTCGCGCCTACACACAAGTGTGTGCGGCCAATGAAGAGCGGGAAATCGCCCAGCATTCCCTCGATCTGCAAGCCCAGAGCACCACGCTGATCCAGCGCCTGCGCGATGCCGGACGTGGCGATGAAACCCAGGTCACCCGCTCGCAAACCCAATTCAAATCCCTGCGCGCCGACATGCCGCGTTATGAGGCCGCGCGTCAGGCCGGGCTGTACCGCTTGTCGATGTTGCTGGCCAAACCGGTGGATCAACTGCCGGCCGGCACCGCCACCTGCGACGAGCTGCCGAAAATCGCGCAATTGATCCCGGTCGGCGATGGCGCAGCATTGCTCAAGCGTCGTCCCGATGTGCGGCAGGCCGAACGTCGGCTGGCGGCCGCGACGGCCGGTATCGGCGTCGCCACTGGCGAGCTGTACCCGAACATCAGCATCGGTGCGACCATCGGTACCGTCGGTATCCTGGACGATCTCGGCGACCCGTCTACCAACCGCTGGGGCTTCGGCCCGTCGCTGACCTGGAAGGTGCCGACCAACGGCGCCCGGGCGCGCATCCGCGAGGCCGAGGCGGTGACCCAGGCGACGCTGGCGCATTTCGATGGGGTGGTGCTCAACGCCATTCGTGAAACCCAGACCGGCCTCGCCCAATACACCGCGTTATTGCAACGTCGCGATGCCTTGGCGGACGCCGAGCAATCGGCGAAACTGGCGGCCGACCAGACCCACCGCTTCTTCCAGGCCGGACGCGCCTCGTTCCTGGCCGACCTGCAAGCCACCCGCACCTACATCGACGTCACGGCGCAATTGGCTGCTGCCAACACCCAGGTTGCCGCCAGTCAGATCGATTTGTTCCTCGCCTTGGGCGGCGGTTGGGAAAGCGGACGAACGCAAGCGTCGAACTCCGGCAAACCCTGAGGCCGTTGCTATGCTTTGAAGTGTTGGACGGGCGCCCGTGCAAAGCGCCCTTTCTTCGCACAAGGCACGCGCAGGTCAGGGGGAAACCAAGAATGAAAAACCCTTATGCTCTCGGCTTCTGGTGCGCCATCGTGGCATTAGTGCTGCTGTCGGCCACCTATTTCTACGGCATCATGCTGGCCCACCAGATCGACAAGGCTCTGGCGTTCCTCGACAGTGCCGTCGCGCTGATTGCCGTGATGTCCATTGCGGTGGTGGCCTGGGCCTCGGTCCAGAATCAACGCATCAAGAAAAGACAACTCGAACAAGGCAAGACCCTGGTCCTGATCTGGGACACCAAGGTGGCATTGCGTCGTGTCGAAACGGTGTTCGACCGTTATTTCTGGGGCAGTTACTGGCAACCGGGGCGCACGTTTCAGGAAGTCATGGGCGAATTGACCGGCACGCCACTGGAAAAAAGCCTCGAGAGCCTTAAAAAACAATGCCTGGCGCTGGACCGGCAGGTGGCTGACGACGGTCGGCACTGGCTCAGCAATGCTCGGGAGCTGGCCGATGTCGCCACGGCCATGGCCCGCGAACGTTATCAACTGGATGTCTGCGACCCGCGTGCGGAAGTGACGGGCGGGGCGGTGATCAACCGCGACTTCGAAGTGCTGGTGTACACCTGGACTGCGCGGCTCAAAAGCTTCGATCATCAGCTTGATGAGATCGAGGTCCAGTATTCCTGATTTAGTGGTGGCAAGACTGACGCCTTCGCTGGCAAGCCAGCTCCTACGGTTCAAGGTGATCCCTGTAGGAGCTGGCTTGCCAGCGAACGCAATAGTATGACCGCCGAAAATCTTGAACCGTGCGAACTACCCCAAGACACTCTTTCACCTTTAATCATTGGGCCGTTCGTCGCGCCCGGTGCTAACCTGCATTCCACTTTCAGCACAGTCGAGCTGCAATCCGTCATGGGTTCAGGGAAGACGACCTCACTTTCAACAACGGACATTGAACGGGTCATACATGAATAAATCAGCAGGCGTGCTACTGGGAATCGTTGTCGCAATCGGTGCCATCAGCGCAGGCGGAGCCTGGTTCACCGGCACCAGGCTCGAAGGTGTGTTGAACACCTCGATTGCCAATGCCAACAAGGAATTGCAGGCGGCCATGGTCGGTTCCAACGGCACAGCGTCGCTGGAGCTGGTATCGCTGGAACGTCATGTATTCAGCAGCACCGCGCACTACCGCCTCAAGGGCGAAGGCGAAATGTTCGGCGAAGCGCCGGTCGAGTTGCTGTTTGTCGATCATATCGAACACGGCCCGTTGCCGTTCTCGCGGCTGATGTCGCTGAAGTGGTTGCCAGTCTTGGCGACCAATCACTATGAACTGGAAAAGACCCCGTCCACCGAGAAGTGGTTTGCCGCCGCCAAGGACAAATCCCCGCTGACCGGCGTGGTCAACATCGGCTATGACAACGCTACCAATGGCACCTTCGAGTTGCAGCCGCTGGAAATGGCGCTGGATGACAAGTCGAGCATGAAGTTCTCCGGCTTGAGCATGGACGTCGATGCCAGCGCCCAGGCGCAGAAGGTCAAGGCCAACGGTTACATGGACAGCCTGAAAGTGACCACCGTGTCCGAAGACCAGGCACCGGTGCAGGTTGAATTGAACGGCCTGACCCTGGCCAGCAACCTGACAAAAAGTACCTACGGTTTCTACACCGGCGAGAACGTCCTTGAACTGGCCAGCGGCAAATCGACCTTTGGCGCCAAGCAGTCGGTGCTGGACTTCAAGAAATTCGAGATGAAAAACCTGACCGGAGAATCGGGCAGCAACGCCTCCGGGCGTGCCGATTACAAGGTCGGCGAAGTGTCCCTGAACGGCAAGACCATCGGTTCCGGTGCGCT
Source organism: Pseudomonas sp. P4_B3 (assembly GCF_056402295.1). Lineage (NCBI taxonomy): Bacteria > Pseudomonadati > Pseudomonadota > Gammaproteobacteria > Pseudomonadales > Pseudomonadaceae > Pseudomonas > Pseudomonas sp. P4_B3. The sequence goes on along the minus strand of NZ_JBFUHR010000010.1, from coordinate 250,943 downwards.
GGCCATGAGCCTGAAGAACCTCGACATTCCGGCCACCCTGTCGTTGATGCAGGTTTATCAGAGCAAACTGCAGCCGTATGAAAGGGCGGCAGCGGAAGCGACGGCGGCCGGGCTGCCGGCACCGGAGCTGAAACTGACCGAAGCCGAAGAAGCACTGCTCAAGTCCAGCCTGGAAAAACTGCTGGCGGCCGGTCCGCAAGTGGCCCTGGAAAACCTGTCGTTCAACACCGTCAACGGTGAGAGCCGCGCCAATATGGTGCTCGACCTGACCAAGCCGCAAGCCATCGATCTGCCGACCGATCAGTTGGTCAGGCAGCTGATTGCGCTGCTGGACTTCAAACTGCAAGTGTCCAAGCCCATGCTGGTCGATGTGCTTACCGTGCAATCGCAAATCGACGGTCAGACCGATGCCAAGCTGATTGCCGACCAGGCCACGGCCACCGCAGACATGTTCAGCAGCATGGCGGTCGGCAGCCAACTGGCAAAACTGGACGGCAACAACATCGTCACCAACTTGCATTACGCCAACGATCAGGTGGACTTCAACGGCCAGAAAATGACCGTCGAAGAGTTTGCCGGTTTTGTGATGAGCAAGTTCGCGGGGGCTAATGCCACCGAATAACGGTGGTCGTGTACCCGGCAACGCCCGGCCTTTGCATCGTGCAGACGCCGGGCGTTTTGCTGTCCGGCATCCCTAGGGAACATCACGGATCAGTCGCCATGCCTCTTCCCATGGCAACGGCTGTTTCATCCGCTCGGCGAGCATCGCCATGGCCCGGTCCATCTCGCAGGCGACCGCCGCCGACACCACGCCGTTTTTTCCAAACAGGCCAATGAAGGGCGGATCGCAAGGGTCGCCCTTGAACTCGACTTCGTCCCAGTTCTCGGCGTGACCGAGGTAGTCGTAGGTTTTACCGAAATGCCAGGTCCAGAAAAATGGCACGTCGAGGTAATGCTCGTCACCACCCAGCATATTCGCCGCGGCGATCCGCGCTTGCTGCTGGGCCAGTCGCCAGTGTTCGATGCGCAGGTATTGGTTGTTCAGCGGGAACGTGGCGATATCGCCAGCCGCCCAGAGGCCGTCGGCCACGCGCATTGCGCCGTCGACACGCAGCGAGTGATCCTGCTCTTTCGGCAGCCCGGTGAAGGCGGCAGTGGCGGGTGTGACGCCAATGCCGACCAGCACCAGATCGGCCGCCAGGCGTTGGCCGTTGTCCAGGCGCACGGCTTCGACCTTGTCCGTTCCTTCGATCTGTACCGCATTGCCCTGGGTGTGAAACACGACGCCATTGGCTTCATGCCGCGCGCGAATGGCCTTGCCGACCGTGTCACCGAACTGCTTGGCAAACGGCACTTCGTGGCGGGCCAGCACTGTCACATTCAGGCCAAGCTGGCGCAGGGACGAGGCGGACTCCATGGCAATGAAACTGTCGCCGATGATCACGACTCGCTGGCCGGCGCTGGCGCTGTCCAGAATCTGTTGCGCATGGGCTTTGGAGCGTAAGACGAACACTTGCGGCAGGTCGGCGCCCGGCAGCGTCAGCGGGTTGGGCACGCCGCCGGTGGCCAACAGCGCGGCGTCGTATGTCAGTGTTTGGCCGTCAGTCAGCCGCAGCGTCCTGTTTGGCGCATCCAGGCTTGCCACTTCGCCTCGCAGGCGCTCGATCCGCTGCTCGCGGTAAAAATCCTCGTCGCGCAGCGGCGGGACTTCGTCCAGCGGCATCTCCCCGGCGATCACGTATTTGCTCAGCGCGGTACGGTCGTATCCAGCTTCGGCTTCGCGGTCGATCAACAGTAACCGGCCGCCGAAACCTTTCTCGCGCAAACACGCTGCCGCCGCCGTGCCTGCCGCGCCAGCGCCGACAATGATGAAGGTTCGTGGATCGTCGGCCGGTGGCGTGTGGGCGTCCGGCAACGGCTGGTCGCCGACCCAGATGTCGCCGTCACGGACTTCGAGGGGATAGCGCTTGAGACTGTCCAGGGCTGGCGGTTCACACAGCCCGCCATCCTCGATCCGAAACTGCGCCTTGTGCCACGGGCAGGTCAGGCGCCCGTTGCATACCGCACCGTCAGCCAGCGGGGCGCCGGCATGCGGGCATTCGGCCTGATAAGCGCGCAGTTGTTCACCGGCCCGCAACAGCAGAATCTTGCTGTCCAGGACCTGCACTTCCAGACCCCGGTCTTCGGGCACATTGGCGACACGCGCAACGCGATGCAGAGTCATGATTGCTCTCCAGACAGACGTTTCACTTATGAGTCTGGCGCTTATCGCGAGGTTCAGCCAATTGCCCCCTGCCACGGCGTGAACGGTCCGGCTATAGTTTGCACGCCGACGACGGCCCAACACGCACAAGGTGCTCCGGTATGACCCGATTGACCTCAATCAACACTTGGCTCGCGGCCTTGGCAGTCGCCCTTTGCGTGCAGTTCCCGGCGCAGGCCCAGGAACGTTTCACACTGAACATTCCCGGTGTTTCCGATGACCGCCTGTTCACGTCCGCCGCTGCCGGCGATTCCGCGGGCTGTGGCGGACATAACATTTCCCCGGCATTGAACTGGAACGCCGGCCCGGCAGCCACCCAAAGCTACGCCATCGTCATGCACGACCCGGACGGCCAGAAAGGCCAGGGCGTCGATAATTGGGTGCATTACGGCATCAAGGCCGCTACCCACCAGATCCCGGCCGGTGCCGGGACCAAACCAGGCCTCGAGGGCGTCAGCGGTACCAACAGCAAGGCAACCACCGGCTACATTGGCCCTTGCCCGCCCGTTGGCGACAGCGCGCACCACTACATCATCCAGATCTACGCCCTGGACCTGGCCCCGGACGCCTTGCCCGCCGGCCTGACCCGTGCGCAGCTGTTGGAAAAAATCAAAGGCCACGTCCTGAGAAACAGCAGCGTGGTGCGGCGCTATCACCGCTAAGGCTGATCGCCTCAGCAGATTTGCAGAAAACTGAAGTGCGCGGCATTCCGGGGATTTGGCATCCACCCCCGAAAGCGCGCACTATCAGGCTATAGCCGATGCGTTGGAGGATGCCGTGGCAAAAAAAATCGACCGCATCGCCCAAATGCTCAACTGCCCGCAAAAGGGTGAGGAACTGCGGCGAGCAATTACCGAGAGTCGCAAGGATTTTCTGCTGAACCAGCCGGAAGAGGACATTGTTGAAGACGACGACCTTGAAGAGGAGTTCTTCGAGGACGACGAGGACGATGATGAGTACGACGAGTTTGACTGGACCACAGAATGAAAAAAACCGCTTCGGCGGTTTTTTTGTGGGCCAGGGCAGCACCTGTCGGAGATTCGTTGACCCTCATGCAGGGAATGGAACACTATAAGGTACTTTTTTTCGTACCTTTGGAGCCGTCATGGAGCAGCTACTTGCCAGCCGTTCGGTCAGTATCACCGAGCTCAAGCGCAGCCCGAGCACTGTAATCGAGCAAGCGGGTTCCGAGCCTGTTGCCGTGCTCAACCACAATCGCCCTGCCGCCTATCTTTTACCGCACGCGGCCTATCAACAGCTGCTGGATCGGCTGCAGGCTGCCGAACTTCGTGAAGCCATTGCTGCCAGCCGCAACGATCCGCGTCCGGCCATTGCTGCCGATACCGTGTTTGCCGAGCTTGATGCGCTGATTGATGAGGTAGCCGCAGAGCAAAACCGTCCATGAGGCAATTGCTTTTCTCTGCATTGGCACGGGACGATCTACTGCAAGTCGCTCGTTTTATCGCTCGAGACAACCCTGAACGAGCCCGGACGTTTGTGGGCGAGCTACGCATGCAGTGCACACGATTGATCGAACAACCGAGTTTGGGTGTTTCAAGAGACGATTGCGCCAAGGGATTGCGAATGCTTCCCCATGGCCGATATCTGGTTTTCTACTGTTTGGTGGACGACGGGATCAAGGTCGAACGTGTGCTGCATAGCGCGAGAGACATTGGCCGGCTGTTTGAAAAAAACAGCATTGATCATTAGGCGCTTAGCCTTCAAACACCCACAAAAAAGCCCCAGACCCATAAGACCTGAGGCTTTCTCGTTACAGCGTATGGTGCACCAGGCGGGATTCGAACCCACGACCCCTGCCTTCGGAGGGCAGTACTCTATCCAGCTGAGCTACTGGTGCAATGCGGGCGCCATGATACTCATATGCACTGCGGGCGTCCATGCTGCTGATTCGCCTGCGTTTATTACAAGCGTAACGGACGTTTGCTACGTTGATCAGAAAAAATAGGCAAAAGCGTCGTTTTCGTTCTTTTTTTCGAACAGGCTATTGTCCTTTACCCCCTTTGATCCTAGGATTCGTTTGAGATTTCAAACGCTCTTGTCTGGGTGCTGAACCGCACGATTTGAATCAGTGCGCTATTTATGTGCTTCAGCCCGGTGAATGATTTCCCTGACGGCAGCCTATCGAGGCGCCTTTCTACAATCATAATTTGCTCCGCGCGTGCGCGGTGCTGTTAAGGAAAGCCGACATGCAGCTTAAAGACACCCAGTTGTTCCGCCAGCAAGCCTTCATCGATGGCGCGTGGGTTGATGCGGACAATGGTCAGACGATCAAGGTCAACAACCCGGCAACGGGCGAAATTCTGGGCACCGTGCCGAAAATGGGTGCTGCCGAAACCCGCCGTGCGATCGAAGCTGCTGACAAAGCGCTGCCGGCCTGGCGTGCACTGACCGCCAAAGAACGTGCGACCAAGCTGCGTCGCTGGTTCGAGCTGATCATCGAGAACCAGGACGACCTGGCTCGCCTGATGACCCTGGAGCAAGGCAAGCCATTGGCCGAAGCCAAGGGTGAAATCGTTTACGCCGCTTCCTTCATCGAGTGGTTCGCCGAAGAGGCCAAGCGCATCTACGGTGACGTGATTCCGGGCCACCAGCCAGACAAGCGCCTGATCGTGATCAAGCAGCCAATCGGCGTGACCGCTGCCATCACCCCGTGGAACTTCCCGGCTGCAATGATCACCCGTAAAGCCGGCCCGGCCCTGGCCGCCGGTTGCACCATGGTGCTCAAGCCTGCTTCGCAAACTCCGTTTTCCGCCTTCGCCCTGGCCGAACTGGCCCAGCGTGCCGGCATCCCGGCTGGCGTGTTCAGCGTTGTTTCCGGTAGCGCCGGCGACATCGGCAGCGAGCTGACCAGCAACCCGATCGTGCGCAAGCTGTCCTTCACCGGTTCGACCGAAATCGGTCGTCAACTGATGTCGGAATGCGCCAAGGACATCAAGAAAGTGTCCCTGGAACTGGGCGGCAACGCTCCGTTCATCGTGTTCGACGACGCGGACCTGGATAAGGCCGTCGAAGGCGCGATCATTTCCAAGTATCGCAACAACGGTCAGACCTGCGTCTGCGCCAACCGCCTGTACATTCAGGATTCGGTCTACGACGCGTTCGCCGAGAAGCTGAAAGTGGCTGTGGCCAAGCTCAAGATCGGTAACGGTCTGGAAGCAGGCACCACCACTGGCCCGCTGATCGACGAAAAAGCCGTGGCCAAGGTGCAAGAGCACATTGCCGACGCCGTTTCCAAAGGCGCCACCGTGCTGTCCGGCGGCAAGTCGATGGAAGGTAACTTCTTCGAGCCGACCATTCTGACCAACGTGCCGAATAACGCTGCCGTGGCCAAGGAAGAAACCTTCGGTCCATTGGCTCCACTGTTCCGCTTCAAAGACGAAGCCGATGTGATCGCGATGTCCAACGACACCGAGTTCGGTCTGGCCTCGTACTTCTATGCCCGCGACCTGGGCCGTGTGTTCCGTGTGGCTGAAGCCCTGGAATACGGCATGGTCGGCGTCAACACCGGGTTGATCTCCAACGAAGTCGCGCCGTTCGGCGGCATCAAGGCCTCGGGCCTGGGCCGTGAAGGCTCCAAGTACGGCATCGAAGATTACCTGGAAATCAAATACCTCTGCCTGGGCATCTAAGCCAGGAAGAACATTGCTTCAAGCGCAAAGGGCACGAGAGCGCTGTCCCTTTGCGCCGCTTCAAACCGGAATTTTCTCGGTGGCCGGGAACGCTGTGGCAGTCGATCATCGCATGCTGCCGCCGTTGCTCCCCGTCGCTTTATCCTTGAACCACGCCGCCCGATGAGCGGTGAATGAGGAATGTATGAGCAAGACTAACGCTTCTTTGATGGCCCGCCGTACCGCTGCTGTTCCACGTGGTGTTGGCCAGATTCACCCGATCTTCGCCGAATCCGCGAAGAACGCGACCGTAACCGACGTTGAAGGTCGTGAATTCATCGACTTCGCCGGCGGTATCGCCGTGCTGAACACCGGCCACGTGCACCCGAAAATCATCGCGGCCGTGACCGAACAGCTGAACAAGCTGACCCACACTTGCTTCCAGGTTCTGGCCTACGAGCCGTACGTGGAAGTGTGCGAAAAAATCAACGCCAAGGTGCCAGGTGATTTCGACAAGAAAACCCTGCTGGTGACCACCGGCTCCGAAGCCGTGGAAAACTCCATCAAGATCGCCCGTGCCGCCACTGGCCGTGCCGGCGTGATCGCGTTCACCGGCGCCTACCACGGTCGCACCATGATGACCCTGGGCCTGACCGGTAAAGTCGTGCCTTACTCGGCCGGCATGGGCCTGATGCCAGGCGGCATCTTCCGCGCGCTGTACCCGAATGAGCTGCACGGTGTGAGCATCGACGATTCGATCGCTTCCATCGAACGCATCTTCAAGAACGACGCCGAGCCGAAAGACATCGCCGCGATCATCATCGAGCCGGTTCAGGGCGAAGGCGGTTTCTACGTCGCGCCTAAAGAGTTCATGAAGCGTTTGCGTGCCCTGTGCGACCAGCACGGCATCCTGCTGATCGCTGACGAAGTACAGACTGGCGCTGGCCGTACCGGTACTTTCTTCGCCATGGAACAGATGGGCGTTGCTGCCGACCTGACCACCTTCGCCAAATCCATCGCTGGCGGCTTCCCGCTGGCCGGTGTGTGCGGCAAGGCCGAATACATGGACGCCATCGCTCCAGGCGGCCTGGGCGGCACCTACGCCGGTAGCCCGATCGCTTGCGCCGCGGCCCTGGCCGTAATGGAAGTGTTCGAAGAAGAGCACCTGCTGGATCGTTGCAAGGCTGTTGGCGAGCGTCTGGTAACCGGCCTGAAGGCCATCCAGGCCAAGTACCCGGTGATCGGCGAAGTCCGTGCCCTGGGAGCGATGATCGCTGTCGAGCTGTTCGAAAACGGCGACAGCCACAAGCCGAACGCTGCAGCCGTGGCATCCGTTGTGGCCAAGGCTCGCGACAAGGGTCTGATCCTGCTGTCCTGCGGCACCTACGGCAACGTTCTTCGCGTCCTGGTACCGCTGACTTCGCCGGACGAGCAACTGGACAAAGGCCTGGCGATCATCGAAGAGTGCTTCTCCGAGCTCTGATCACCCAGTGTGACCTGATCCACAAAAAACCCGCTTCGGCGGGTTTTTTCATGTCCCTGGAAACCCATTAGCGCTGTATCGAATGGTCAGCATTGGCTAAGGTTCCTGCATCGCCAGGGAGAGCTGTATGACAACCGTCATTTTACCCGCCGTTCCAAGAGTCCTGATCGCCGAGGCCGACCCCTGGTCCCGGGATTTGCTCAAGGAAGTGTTGTTGAACGTACGCTGCGATGCGCGGCTGGATTTGTGCGCCGATGGCCAGCAAGCGCTGGAGCTATTGGCTGCCAACCCCTATGACCTGGTGATCGCCGACTGGGAGTTGCCCGGTGTCGATGGCCTGAATGTCCTGCGCAATATACGACAGCGCAAACGCAATCCGCCGCTGCCGTTCATTCTGATGAGCAGCCGCAACGACAGTGCCAGCGTGCGCGAGGTCTTGCCGCTGGCACCGGCCGCTTACTTGACCAAGCCCCTGAATATGGAAAGCCTGACCCATCGGTTGCAGGGGTTGCTGCTGAATGCTGGCGAAGAAGTCTCGTGCGAAGTGCCGTCGCTGGCACCGGGCATGACGCTGTCGGTGTTTCTGGAGCGTCGCCGGGAATTGGCCGACGGCGCGCCGCTGATGACCGACGTGCAAGTGGCGGTCAAACGCAGCCTCAATCCCAATGGCCTCGACCTGACGGTGCTGGAAGACGAAGTCCGCACCGATCCGCAGGTCACGGCCGTGTTGATCGCCGCTGCCAGCAGCGCGGCCCAGCACCACGGCGCCGCTGTGCAAACCCTGTCCCAGGCGCTGCATCGCCTGGGCACCGGGCAGAGCATGAACCTGATTCTCGGGCTGGCGCTCAAGCGCAGTGCCCGGCTCAGCGATCCGCAACTGGCCGACTATGCCGAGCGATACTGGGATCTGTCCCTGCATACCGCCGAATACGCGCGAACCCTGGCGCGCTTGCTCGATCTGGATCAGGAGCGCTGCTATTGCGCCGGCATGTTGCACCGTCTCGGCGATCTGGCGTTGCTGCGCTGTTTGCAGGAATGGAAGCAGGCCGGTGGTGAACTGGACGAGCTGGAGGAAGTGGGCGAAGCGCTGGTTGAATTTGGCGCGGCCTATGGTTCGGCCCTGCGCACGCGCTGGCGCCTGCCACTGGAGTTGCGGGAGCTGATTGCGGCGGCCTACCAGCTCGGTGGCGGGGTTTATTCCCGCGAAGCGCTGGTGATGAACATGGCGGCGCAGATGGCGCGCCTGACTGAGCATGAGGGCATCGAGGAACTGGCGAAGAGCCGGACGGCGCGGTTGCTCAAGATTGGCTTGCCGGAGTTGATGCGCCTGCGCAAAAAATAAGACCGACGAAAAACCCGTAGGAGCTGGCTTGCCAGCGAATCCAGGCAACGAGGTGTGTCAGATACACCGCCTTCGCTGGCAAGCCAGCTCCTACAGGGCCTTAGGCAGTGACAATCCGGTTCTTGCCCTCGCGCTTGGCCTGGTACATCGCGGCATCCGCGCGGGAAAACAGGTTTTCCACGTTTTCGTCCGCGGCGGTCAGGCTGGTCAGGCCCTGGCTGACGGTGATGCCGAACGTCTGGCCTTCATGGGTGAAACGCAATCGCTGAATCTGCTGTTGCAAGCGTTCAGCCACTTGCAGGGCCATCTGCGGCGTACAGCCGGGAAATACCGCTGCGAATTCCTCACCGCCAATGCGCCCGAACAGGTCGCCACGGCGCAACGCTGCGCGGCCGCTATCGGCGATGCGTTGCAACACGTTGTCGCCTTCCTGGTGACCGTAGGTGTCGTTGATTATTTTGAAGTCATCGATGTCCAGCATCAGGAACGACAGCGGCTCGCCTCGTTGCCGGGCGTGTGCGAACTCGCGGTGGGCGCATTCGAAGAAATGCCGGCGATTGCTGCTCTGGGTCAGGGCGTCGGTGGTGGCCAGGCGGTGCAGCTCGCTTTCCATCCGCTTCTTGTCGGTGATGTCTTCGGCAATGCCGACGATGATCACCGGTTGCCCCGGCTCGGCCTGGCGGTTGATGTAGCATTTATCGCTGAGCCAGCGCACCTGTCCGTCGGCGGCAATGATTCGATACTCGCGGTCTTCGACGGCGCCTTTGTCCAGCACTTCGGCCAGGCTGCGTTCGGCATAGTCCAGGTCGTCGGGATAGATGCTGTCGCGCCATTGATCGCAGTCGGCCAGCAGTAGATCGGCCGAACGGCCAAAGATCCGCTCATAGGCCGGGCTGACGTAAAGCACCCGGCGGGTTTCCCAATCGAATGCCCACAGCACCGCGTTGACGCTCATCAGCAGGGTGTTGAACAGCTGTTCGCGTTCGCTCAGGCGTGCGACTTCGCCTTGGGCGTGCATGAGCGCCATCAGGGTCTGCGCGGCCTCGGGCCAATGGGACGGAGATGAGTCTTGCAGGTTTTTTTCGTCCATCGACACAAATCTCAAAGGGCATGCCGCGTGCGATCGCGGCCAACATCAAGCCCGCCGGGGATGGCGAAGTGTCTTTGAGATAGGGCTTTTCAGATGAAGTTCCCGCCTTTTGTGGCGAGTGAGCTGGCTCCCGCCGGGCGGTACTGGCGACGCGATTTTTTCAGTCAGGCGATAAACCAATGTGGGAGCGAGCAGGCTCGCTCCCACAGGTTTTGCGGCTGCGCGCTGCAATCAGACAGCGGCAGGACGCAGGGAGTAGGTTTTCAACTGGTCGGCGAAGTCACGCAGGGACTGAATCCCGCTGGCTTCAGCTTCGTGTACCCAGTCCTTGATGGCCGCCAGCATGTCGTGACCATTTGAGCTGGTCTTGACCCAGATCTGCTGCAGGGCCAGGCGTTTCTCGTAAATTACCTTCAGCGCCTGGCTGTGCTCGAGCATGTTCTGGATGCGTACATGGTGTTTGTCATCCAGCAGGCTGGTCTCCCGCGAAAGCAGGCGTTTGGCTCGGTGGAACTGGTGACGTACCGAGTGATCGACCTTTTCCAACTCTTGCTTGACCAGCGGGCCGATCACCAATTTGCGGTACTGGGCCATGATCTGGAAGCGGTTGTTGAGGATCGCCATGGCGGTGTCCATGTCCAGGTTGCCCTTGCCTTCGACGCGATGGGCAATCGGCGCAACCCGCTGGACCTTGGCCAGGCGCAGGAAACTGAAGACTTGAATCCACGCCCAGCCCAGGTCGAATTCCCACTTCTTCACCGACAGTTTTGCCGAGTTAGGGTAGGTGTGATGGTTGTTATGCAGTTCTTCGCCGCCAATCAGGATGCCCCAAGGCACCAGGTTGGTCGCCGCATCGCGGCATTCGAAGTTGCGGTAGCCGATGGCATGGCCCAGGCCATTGACCACGCCGGCGGCCCACACCGGGATCCACATCATCTGGATGGCCCAGATGGTGATGCCGATGGTGCCGAACAGCAGCAGGTCGATAACGCCCATGATCGCGATGCCCAGCAGCGGGTAGCGGCTGTAGAGGTTGCGCTCGATCCAGTCTTCGGGGCAGTTCTTGCCGTAGATGCGCAGGGTCTCGGGGTTTTCCGCTTCGGCGCGGTACAGCTCGGCGCCTTTGCGCAGCACCGTGGACAAACCCTTGATGACCGGGCTGTGCGGGTCATCGACGGTTTCGCATTTGGCGTGATGCTTGCGGTGGATGGCGGTCCACTCGCGGGTGTTCTGCGCCGTGGTCAGCCACAGCCAGAAACGGAAGAAATGCTTGAGGCCCCCATTCAGCTCCAGGGAGCGATGGGCCGAGTAACGATGCAGATAGACCGTGACGGCGATGATTGTGACATGGGTCATCAGCAGGGTGACTGCCACCAGCGACCAGGGCGACAAGCCAAGAAAACCTTCGTACCACATAGGCTGTAGGGCCCTCGATAAAGAAAAAACAGCCGTTGCATTATCACTAAGCCCACGCAGAAAACCAGTCGCCCTTTCAGATAAGAGTGGCTGGATGTGTCTTTAAACCATCATTCCAACCTTTTTGTAGGGACATGGATCGCCGGATGTCTGCCACCTATCGCGATGCCTTGCGCGCAGCGCTGCTCTATCTGTTGCTTTCTGCGGTTTGGCTGCAGGTCAGTGGCTATTTATTAAACAGTTTCTTCGATAGCTCTGCCGAGCGACTGCGATGGCAACTGATCAACGGTTATGTCTGGGGGCTGTTCAGCGCCGGTTTGATCTTCATTGCCCGAGCGCGGCTGCTGCGGTGCTTGGGGGGCGGCGACAAATTGCGTGAGCGCGATGCCGACCGCATGCACCTGGCGCACCACGATCCGCTGACCGGCCTGCCGAACCGCCTGTTGTTCACCGACCGCGCCAACACCAGCATCGGCATCAGCCTGTTCCCCGGCGATGCCTTGAGCGTCGAGCAACTGCTGCGTAATGCCGACTCTGCACTGTTCAAGGCCAAGAGCACGGGACGCAATGATTATGCCCTGTACACCGAAGAGCTGACGGCCCACGCCCAGCAACGGGTCGAGATCGCCTTCGAATTGCGCCGCGCCCTGGATCGGCAAGAGCTGCGGGTTTATTACCAACCGGTTCACGACCTCAAGACCCGTCGCCTGATTGGCGTCGAGGCGCTGGTGCGTTGGCAGCACCCGCAGCGGGGCCTGGTGTCGCCGGCGGAATTCATTCCGGTCGCCGAACGAACCGGTCTGATTGCTGAAATCGATGCCTGGGTCATGGCGCAGGCATGTCGGCAGATGTGCCAGTGGCAGCAGGGCGGGGTGGTGCTGTCGTTCGTCGCGGTCAACGTTTCTTCGCGTCTGTTCGCCCGTCGTGAGTTGTATCAGCAGGTGGCGCAGGTCCTGCGCGAAACCGGGCTGGAGCCGGCGTTTCTCGAGCTGGAAGTGACCGAAAGCGCGGTGATGGAGGACCCGGAAGTCGCGCTGGAGCAAATGCATCGCCTGCGCGAGTTGGGGGTGCGCCTGGCCATCGACGACTTCGGCACGGGTTATTCATCGCTGCTGCGGCTCAAGCGTCTGCCTGTGCAGAAGCTGAAAATTGACCAGGGCTTCGTCGCCGGATTGCCGTGGGATGAGGACGATGCGGCGATTTCACGGGTGATCATTGCCCTGGCCCAGAGCATGGGCATGCGGGTGCATGCCGAAGGGGTCGAACAGGCTGAGCAAGCGGCGTTTCTGCTCGAGCACGATTGCGATCTGGGTCAGGGCTACTGGTTCGGGCGGCCGGTGCCGGCGACGCAGCTCGATTGGACTCATGCCCCGGTCATCACCTGATTTACACAAAACCTGTGGGAGCGAGCCTGCTCGCGATAGCGGAATATCAGTCGACATCTCTGGTGACTGACACTCCCTCATCGCGAGCAGGCTCGCTCCCACAGGGTTTTTTGGTGTGCCTGAAAGAGGGCTGTTCACCTCAAGCCCTTGTCCCTTCAAGTAATCTCTTTTGGTTATATAAACATTCTCAAATAGTCTTTTTAAGAATATCTATACCTCTCTAGTATTGCTCTCACGCCGCAAGCAGTGCCGACACTGCGAGGCAACCTCTCAGTTGAAGGAGCAGCAATATGAGCGCATCCCTGCGTAGCGTCGACGGTCAAGACGAAGCCACCATCCTGCGTGAAATCCAGAGTGCCCTGCGCGACCTGCGCTTTGGCGCCGTGGAAATCACCGTGCACAACGCCCAGGTGGTGCAGATCGAGCGCAAAGAAAAATTCCGTTTGCAGCAGCCGGGCAACAAGACGGGCTGAAGAAGATCGCAGCCTGCGGCAGCTCCTACAGAAGCACGCGATCACCTGTAGGAGCTGCCGCAGGCTGCGATCTTTGAACTGGCAACGCGATTCCAGAAATCCATAAAAAAGCCAACAAACCAAGAATTCCAGGAGCTTTCACCATGTCGTCGATTCGCCACTTCGCTTTGGCCGCCCTGGCCAGCGCCCTTTTTGCCGGTTCCGCGGTAGCCAAGGATTACGAGTTGCTCAACGTGTCGTACGACCCGACCCGCGAGCTGTACCAGGACTACAACGCTGAGTTCATCAAGTTCTGGCAGAAAGATCACGCCGGCGACACCGTGAAGGTCCAGCAATCCCACGGCGGTTCGGGCAAGCAAGGTCGGGCGGTGATCGATGGCCTGCGTGCCGACGTCGTGACCCTGGCCCTGGCCGGTGACATCGACGAAATCGCCAAACTCGGCAAAACCCTGCCAGCCGACTGGCAAAAACGCCTGCCGGACGCCAGCACGCCGTACACCTCGACCATCGTGTTCCTGGTGCGCAAGGGCAACCCCAAAGGCATCAAGGACTGGGGCGACCTGGTCAAGAATGACGTCTCGGTGATCACGCCGAACCCGAAAACCTCCGGCGGTGCACGCTGGAACTTCCTCGCGGCCTGGGCCTATGGCCTCAAAGCCAATGGCGGCGACGAAGCCAAGGCCAAGGAATACGTACAGACCCTGTTCAAGCACGTGCCAGTGCTGGACACCGGCGCTCGCGGCTCGACCATTACCTTCGTCAACAACGGTCAGGGCGACGTATTGCTGGCCTGGGAAAACGAAGCCTTTCTGGCCCTGAAAGAAGAGGGCGGCGCCGACAAGTTCGACATCGTCGTGCCTTCGCTGTCGATTCTCGCCGAGCCACCGGTGGCGGTGGTCGACAAGAACGCCGAGAAAAAGGGCAACGAGCAGATCGCCGAAGCCTACCTCAAGCACCTGTACAGCCCGGCCGGCCAGGAAATCGCGGCGAAGAACTTCTATCGTCCACGTGACAAGGACGTGGCGGCCAAGTACGCCCAGCAGTTCCCGAAACTGGAACTGGTGAGCATCGACAAGGACTTCGGCGGCTGGAAAGCCGCACAGCCGAAATTCTTCAATGACGGGGGCGTGTTCGACCAGATCTATCAGGCGCAGTAATATTAAATAGCCATCAACGAGCCCCGGATTCACCTCCGGGGCTCAGTGCGTTCTCAACCAAGGACTTTTATGTCGCGTCGTATCTCCCCCGTCATACCCGGCTTCGGGCTGACGCTGGGCTACACCTTGGTGTACCTCAGCCTGATTGTGCTCATACCACTGGCGGCGATGTTCGTGCATGCCGCTCAACTCACCTGGGATCAGTTCTGGGCAATCATCTCGGCACCACGGGTGCTGGCGGCGCTGAAGCTCAGCTTCGGCACCGCCCTGTGTGCCGCGATCATCAACGGCATCATCGGCACGCTGCTGGCCTGGGTATTAGTGCGCTATACCTTCCCTGGACGAAAAGTGATCGATGCAATGATCGACTTGCCGTTCGCGTTGCCCACGGCGGTCGCCGGTATTGCGCTGACGGCGTTGTACACGCCTACCGGCCTGGTGGGTCAGTTTGCAGCGGATCTGGGTTTCAAGATCGCCTACACCCCCCTGGGCATCACCCTTGCCCTCACTTTCGTGACACTTCCATTCGTGGTACGTACCGTACAGCCAGTATTGGCGGATATTCCTCGTGAAGTGGAAGAAGCGGCGGCGTGCCTGGGTGCAAAACCCTTGCAGGTTTTCCGCCATATCCTGCTGCCGGCACTGCTTCCGGCATGGCTTACCGGTTTCGCTTTGGCCTTTGCCCGCGGGGTCGGCGAGTATGGTTCGGTGATATTCATCGCCGGCAACATGCCGATGAAAACCGAGATTCTGCCGCTGCTGATCATGGTCAAGCTCGACCAATACGATTACACCGGCGCTACCTCCATTGGTGTACTGATGCTGGTGGTTTCCTTCGTCCTGTTGCTGCTGATCAACTTGTTGCAGCGGCGCATCGAAACCCCATAAGGAGGCGCACCCATGTCCCAATCGTCTATTGCTGCCGCTTCCTCGAACGCTGCCCGCCGTGGCAGTGCGACTTCGCGGCGAATCCTGATTGGCCTTGGCTGGCTGATTTTTGCGCTGTTCCTGCTGCTGCCGCTGTTCATCGTGGTGTCCCAAGGGCTGAAGCTCGGCCTCGGGGCGTTTTTCACAGCGATCTTTGAACCGGACGCGCTGTCGGCACTGAAACTCACGGTCATCGCCGTGCTGATTTCGGTGCCGCTGAACCTGGTGTTCGGCGTCAGCGCCGCCTGGTGCGTGAGCAAGTACTCGTTCCGCGGCAAGAGCATGCTGGTGACCCTGATCGACCTGCCGTTCTCGGTGTCGCCGGTGATTGCCGGTCTGGTGTACGTGCTGATGTTCGGCGCCCAGGGCCTGTTTGGCCCTTGGCTTTCGGACCACGACATCCAGATCGTTTTCGCCCTGCCGGGCATCGTGCTGGCGACGATTTTCGTCACCGTGCCGTTCGTGGCGCGGGAGCTGATCCCGCTGATGCAGGAGCAAGGCACCCAGGAAGAGGAGGCCGCGCGCCTGCTCGGAGCCAACGGCTGGCAGATGTTCTGGCACGTCACTGTGCCCAACATCAAATGGGGCCTGATCTACGGCGTGGTGTTGTGTACCGCGCGGGCCATGGGGGAGTTCGGTGCGGTGTCGGTGGTTTCCGGGCACATTCGCGGGGTGACCAACACCCTGCCGTTGCACGTCGAGATCCTCTACAACGAATACAACCACGTGGCCGCGTTCGCCGTGGCGAGCCTGTTGCTGATCCTGGCGCTCTTCATCCTGCTGCTCAAGCAGTGGAGCGAAAACCGTATTAACCGCCTGCGCGCCAGCGCCGCGGAGGAATAATTCATGTCGATCGAAGTGCGTAACGTCAGCAAGAACTTCCATGCCTTCAAGGCGCTGGACAACATCAGCCTGGACATCCAGAGCGGCGAACTCGTCGCACTGCTCGGCCCGTCCGGTTGCGGCAAGACCACGCTGCTGCGGATCATCGCCGGCCTGGAAACCCCGGACCAGGGCAACATCGTGTTCCACGGTGAAGACGTTTCCGGCCACGACGTACGGGATCGCAACGTCGGTTTCGTGTTCCAGCACTACGCCCTGTTCCGTCACATGACGGTGTTCGACAACGTCGCGTTCGGCTTGCGCATGAAGCCGAAAAACCAGCGCCCGAGCGAAAGCCAGATCGCCACCAAAGTTCACGAACTGTTGAACATGGTGCAGCTGGACTGGCTGTCGGATCGCTACCCGGAACAACTCTCCGGCGGTCAGCGCCAGCGCATTGCGTTGGCCCGAGCGCTGGCGGTGGAGCCGAAAGTGCTGCTGCTCGACGAACCCTTCGGCGCCCTCGATGCCAAGGTCCGTAAAGAACTGCGCCGCTGGTTGGCGCGTCTGCACGAAGATATCAACCTGACCTCGGTGTTCGTGACCCATGACCAGGAAGAAGCGATGGAAGTCGCCGACCGCATCGTGGTGATGAACAAGGGAGTGATCGAGCAGATCGGCTCACCGGGCGACGTCTACGAAAACCCGGCCAGCGATTTCGTTTATCACTTCCTCGGTGATTCGAACCGTCTGCATCTGGGCGAGGATAAACACGTGCTGTTCCGTCCGCACGAGGTGTCGCTGTCGCGCCATGAACTGGAAGACCATCACGCGGCTGAAGTGCGGGACATTCGGCCACTGGGGGCGACGACCCGGGTGACCCTGAAGGTCGAAGGGCAGAGCGATCTGATCGAAGCCGAAGTGGTGAAGGATCACGACAGCCTGATCGGTCTGGCGAAGGGCGAGACGCTGTTCTTCAAGCCGAAGGTCTGGCAGAAGGTTGCCAACATCTAAGGTCAAAAGATCGCAGCCTGCGGCAGCTCCTACAGAGATTTCGGTTGGCTACAATGTTGTGACCGACGTCAAGCCGTTGTAGGAGCTGCCGCAGGCTGCGATCTTTTAAAGCGGTTTAAGCCGCTGCATTTTTGCGATTGACCCGCACACCACCCGCCCGCGCCTCGATCTGCTCTTTGAGCTCATGCCGCATCCCCAGCATGAACGCCAGCTCCGCCACCACAAACAACGGCCCGACAATCAGCCCCATCACATCATCGACAAAGGCCGGTTTGCGTCCTTCGTAGTGATGCCCGACAAACTGAATCGCCCAGCCCACCACAAACATGCCGATGCCGCTGGCGAGCCAGACGAATGTGCTTTGCTGCGCCAGCGCATGACCGGCCCAGACACTCAGCCCGAGCAACACGGTCATCAACACGCCCAGGCGCAACTCCAGGCGCAGGTAAAACCACGCCGATGCCAGCGAGACAAGCACCGCCGGTGACAGCCACACGCCGCCCAGCGACCACTGCGGCCGCGACAGCAACACCGCAACGGCCACCACGATCAGCGGGATACCGATAAAGTGCGATGCGATGTTGCGCGGGTCACGATGGTAGGCAGCGTATTGACTGAGGTGGTCGACGAGGCTTTTCATTGTTGTTCTCCTGTGGGGTGATTGATCATGCCCCGGGTTCATTTCCCGCTCTGTCAGCCAGGCGATAATCTCTAGGAGTTTTCATGGATATGCAGGTCTGGCGTCCACGCCTGATGAGCGGTCAGTGGTTCAGCCATTTGCCTGATTCCCTACAGGATAGTCTGCTGTCGGCGGCCAGGTTGCGGCGCCTGTCGCCGGGCCAGCGGCTGTTCAAGCGCGGTGATCCGCCCTGTGGCCTGTACGCGGTACTTGAAGGCGCGGTGCGCGTCGGTGCCGTGAGCGAGCAGGGCAAGGAAGCCTTGTTGAGCCTGGTGGAGCCGCCGCACTGGTTCGGCGAAATCTGCCTGTTCGATGGCCAGCCACGCACCCACGATGCCTACGGCGTCGGCCAGTGCACACTGCTGAATATTCCCCAAAATACGTTGCTGGCACTGCTCGACGAGCATCCGCAGCACTGGCGGCAACTGGCGTTGCTGATGAGCCAGAAATTGCGCATGACCTTCATCAACCTCGAACAGTTGAGCCTGTTGCCGGCCCCGGCACGGCTGGCGCACCGCTTGTTGATGATCGCCGAAGGTTATGGCGAGACCGCCCCCCCGCGTCGCGTCCTGCAACTGCCCCAGGAGCAGTTGGCATCGATGCTGTCGCTGTCGCGCCAGACCACCAACCAGATCCTCAAGGATTTGCAGGGGCAGGGAATCATCGGGCTGAGTTACGGCGAAATCGAAATTATCGATGCCGCGCGGTTGCGGGTGTTGGCGATGGTTTGATGCCTGATTAGGGCGTCAGCAAATGTAGCTGGACTTCGATCAAAATCTGCACTAAATACAATGCATAGTTGTTAATTTGACAATATATGCACTGTATGTAATGCATGGTGATGATATGGAAAACCTTGGCGAACTGATCCGAACCTTGCGCAAGGAGAGAAAACTCTCTCAGCAAGACGTGGCACAGAAGTACGGAATGAGCCGTGCAACAATCTCCGGCATCGAAAACAACACCATTTCCGAAATTGGTCTGCGCAAGGTCGAGGCGATACTCAACGGCTTCGGTTATGAGCTGACCGCCGTGCCGCGACAATCGAAGCGGCCGACGCTGGATACCCTGAAAAAGGTGGATTTCCATGGATGAGCCGCAGGAAAAGGATCGACTGGCTATCAGCGTTTCCAACAGTGCGGTCGGAATCCTCGGTCGTGGCCAGCCTCCCATCGACACCGTGTTTGCCTACGCCGAAAACGCGCCCGAACAAAACGCCGTCTCGTTGACCATGCCGGTGCGTCTGGAGAGTTACGCGTGGGAACCAGGTGTCCCACCGGTTTTTGAAATGAATCTGCCTGAGGGAGCCCTGCGCGATGAATTGACACGACGCTTCAGCAAGGCCGTTCGAGGGTTTGACGATTTTTCGATGCTGGCCATCGTCGGCCCGCACCAGCTCGGAAGAGTCGGCATTTCAAAGGCGCAGGATCCGGGCGACCAGCCACCTGAAACCAGCCTGGCGGACCTTCTTGTACATGATGGTGCGCAAGGTTTGTTCGAGGACCTCTTGCAGACCTATGGCCAGTATTCAGGCGTTTCCGGTGTACAGCCGAAGGTACTGGTGCGTGACAGCGCGTCAACCATCGATCGGCTGTCCCATCGGGGGGCGACGCATCTGGTCAAAGCCTTTCGTCCAGAGCAATACCCGGAACTCGCTGCCAATGAATACTTCTGCATGCGGGCGGCGTTACATTCGGGGCTTGAGGTACCGAAGTTTCAGCTCAGTGAACACGGTAAATTTCTGATCGTTGAACGCTTCGACCTGAATGAAAAAGGTTACTTGGGGTTCGAGGACTTCTGCGTGCTCAATGCGTGGCCTTCAAAAGCCAAATACGATGGTTCATACGAAGGTGCGGCCAAGCAGATCAAGGCCTTTGTTTCTCCTCCTTTGCTCAATCAGGCACTTGAGTCGTTTTTCAAAATCGTCGCGCTTTCATCGGGTCTGAAAAATGGCGACGCGCACCTCAAGAATTTTGGCGTTCTCTACGAAGATTGTGGTGTCGATGCGCCAATCAGCCTGGCACCTGCCTACGACATCATCACCACTTCGATCTACATCAAGACCGATAGCATGGCGTTGTTATTGGGCGGATCGAAGGCGTGGCCCAAGTACAAAATGCTGATGCGATTTGGTCGCTCCGCCTGCAATTTGACCGAGGGGCGCTGCAACGAATTGCTGCAACAAGTCATCCATGGGATGGAAATGGCGATGGGCGAGATGGGCCAACACATAAAGGCAAACAGTGCCTTTGCCGAGATTGGAGAGGCAATGCTGGAGCAGTGGAACGAGGGTATGGTACGCAGTCTGGTCAAAGGCTAGATCAGCGCAACCCATCCCGAAACTGCCCCGGTGTCATCCCGGTCCAGCGCTTGAACGCACGACTGAAGCTGCTGGTGTCGGCAAACCCGAGCAGATAACTGATTTCGCTCAACGAGCATTGCGGATCGCGCAGGTGCAGCAACGCCAGGTTCTCACGGCTTTCGTTGAGCAGCGTATCGAACCGGCAGCCTTCATCGGCCAGGTGCCGTTGCAGGCTGCGCAGGCTCAGGTGCAGGGCCTTGGCGATGTGTTCGGCGCTGGGTTCGCCTTCGGGCAGTTGTTCTTCAATTGCATCGCGGACCTTGCGTTCCCACGTCAGCGGCTGGAGTTGTGCCAGGGTGCGCTTGAGCACCGTTTCATTGTGTTCGGCCAGTTCCGGGTTGGCGTCATCCAGGTGGCTGTCGAAGTCGACGAGGGCGAATTCCAGTCGATCCTCGTCGGCGCCGAAGTGCACGGGCGAGCGAAAGACTTTATGCCATTGATGCGCGTCTGCCGGCTCCGGACGGCGCAGGTAGGTCGCCAGCGGTGCATAGTCGCGGCCCAGGCGATTGCGGCAGGTGCGCACGTAAATCGCCATGAACGCATCGATGGCCTCGAAGGCCGGAGCCGGGTTGCCGGCAGGGATTTTCAGGCGGAAACAGTAGTGATCTTCGGTGCGGGTCAGTTCCAGTTCCAGGGCATCGCTGACCACCTGGTGATAGCGCACGATGCGCTCGAACACTTCCCGCAGGCTGCCGCTGGCGACCAGCGCATAACCCAGCGCATGGAAGGTGGTCGGGCTGACGAAACGCGAAACCCGCAAACCAATCGCCGGGTCACCGCTGGCCTGCACCGCCAGACTCCACAGGTGCGTGGTGCCCGACAGCGGGTAGCGCGCGTTCGGGTCGTCCATCAGTTGCGGGTCGAGCCCCGCTTGCTGGCACAGGGCGGTGCTGTCGATGCCCAGGGCATCGAGTTGCTTGCGCAGGGCGCGGGTCCAGCTGGCGAGGGAGGTCGGTTCAGTCATGCTGATTGGCGCTTCCGGTCAACAGGTTGGCGTTCTTGGCTACCGCATTGCGAATGTCCGCAAGGCAGGATGCAACCATCAATAACCAGAGGATGGAAGCATGAGCGGTACTTCTGCAAGCCCCCAGCGACTGAATGCATCACAGCGATCAGCGCATATCCGTGAAGTGGTACTGGCCAAAGGCGTCGAGTTGCGCGAGCGCTATCCGATTCTCAGGCATCAGGACGCCATGGGCGCGGGCATTCTGGCCTTCGCCCTGGCCGGTATGGTCGGTTCGGCCGCGCTCTACATAACCGGGTACATCGCCTGGTGGGCGTGCCTGTTGCTCAATGCGTTTTTCGCCTCGTTGACCCATGAGCTGGAACACGACCTGATCCATAGCATGTACTTCCGCAAGCAGAAAGTGCCGCACAACCTGATGATGGGCCTGGTGTGGTTGGCGCGGCCGAGCACCATCAATCCGTGGATTCGCCGACACCTGCACCTCAATCACCACAAGGTCTCCGGCTCCGAAGCCGACATGGAAGAACGCGCCATCACCAATGGCGAGCCATGGGGATTCGCACGGTTTCTGATGATTGGCGACAACATCATGTCGTCGTTAATCCGCATGCTGCGGGCCAAGACCTTGGCCATGAAGTTCAGCATCATTTACCGCACGCTGAAGGTCTACGCACCGCTGGCGCTGATGCATTGGGGTGCGTGGTACGTGTTTCTCGGCTTCCACGCAGCGAACGGCGTTGCGCATCTGATGGGCGCACCGATCGAGTGGTCCGCGACCACGTTGTCGGTGATGCAGGTGATCGACATCGCGGCAGTCGTGATCATCGGCCCGAACGTGTTGCGCACGTTCTGCCTGCACTTCATCAGCTCGAACATGCATTACTACGGAGACGTGGAGCCGGGCAACGTGATGCAGCAAACGCAAGTACTGAACGCGTGGTGGTTGTGGCCGTTGCAGGCGTTCTGCTTCAACTTCGGCAGCAGCCACGGGATCCATCACTTTGTGGTGAAGGAGCCGTTTTACATCCGCCAGTTGACCGTGCCGGTGGGGCACAAGGTGATGCGCGAGATGGGTGTGCGGTTCAATGATTTCGGAACGTTTGCGCGGGCTAACCGGTTTGAGCGCCGGGAAGAAGTTCAGGGGCAGGCTGTGGAGGGTGCGCGCGCCTGATGGCCTCTTCGCTGGCAAGCCAGCTCCTACAAAGGCCGCGCATAACCTGTAGGAGCTGGCTTGCCAGCGATGGCGGTGGTTCAGGCTGAATCAATCCGGTTGAAACGGCGACTCACTCAGGATCACCCCAGTCTCATCCACATACCGCTGCCAATGTTCGATCAAGGCACCAAGCTTGTGCGGGTGGCTCGACGCCAGGTCATGAATCTCCCCCGGATCACTACCCAGGTCATACAGCTGCCAGGTCGCCGGCCCCACCGGTCCCGGAATGTACACCGCCTTCCATTGCCCCTGTCGAATCGCTCGCCGACCGAACAGTTCCCACCCGGTGACAGTCTGCTCGTCATGCACTTGCGCCGTCTCGCCCGACAGAAACCCCAGCCACGACTTGCCGCGAACTTCCGCAACGGGTTTGCCATGCCACTGCTTGCCCGGATGGCGCACACCGGCGAGGTCGAGAATGGTCGGCGTGATGTCCATCACCGTGCCGAAACCGTGGCTGATCTGTCCCTTGAGCGGCAGTTGCGGGTAATGCACCAGCGCCGGCACGCGAATCCCGCCTTCGGTGGTGAAGGCCTTGAACAGCCGCGATGGCGCGGTCGCCACTTGCGCCCAGTTCGGCCCGTACCAGACGTAGGAGTTGGCGCGGCCGATGTTGTCCAGGCTGTTGTCGTAATGCTGGTTGAGATAGGTCAGCAACTGCGGGCCGAATTTCGGGAAGGCCTCCAGCAATGCCCCTTCGGCGCCGTTATCGGACATGAACAGGATGAACGTATTGTCCAGTTGCCCTTGCTGGCGCAGATAGTCAACGACACGCCCGATGTTCCAGTCCATGCGCTCGACCATCGCCGCATAAACCTCCATGGCCCGCGCGGAGATCTGTCGTTGCTCGTCGCTCAGGGCATCCCATTGTGCAGTCAGCTGGATCAACGGATGCGGCTCGACATCGGCCTCGATCAGCCCCAGTTTTTTGAGTTTTTCCAGGCGCTCGAGGCGCAGTACTTCAGGGCCGGCGTCATAGCGCCCATGGTATTTCTCCACCACCTCGGCCGGCGCCTGCAATGGCCAGTGTGGTGCGGAAAACGGCAGATAGGCGAAGAACGGCCGGGTCTGGTCGCGCTCCTTGAGGTATTGCAGCAGCTTGTCGCCAAAGGCGTCGGAGGAGTAGAAATCCTTGGGCAGTTCATCAATGAAGGTGTCGTCTTCGATGTACAGCGCCGGCGTGGATTTCAGCAGCCGTGGCGTCGTTTCATCGTAGGTCGGCTCGAACCCGTAGTGGTTGGCCGCGCCGGGCAACAGCGAAAACGAACGCTCGAAACCCCGGGCATGGGGCGCCAGCTCTGCGGTCAGGCCCAAGTGCCATTTGCCGCTCATCAAGGTCTGGTAGCCGGCCTCGCGCAGCAGTTCGGGCAGGGCGACCACGCGGTCGTTCAAGTGCCCTTCGTAACCGGGTTTACCGATCAGATCCGGGGTCAACGCTTCGGCCATGGTGCCGATGCCGGCGATGTGGTGATCGGTGCCGGTGAGCAGCATCGAACGGGTCGGCGAGCAGGTTGGTGCGGTGTGAAAATCGGTCAGGCGCAGGCCATTGTTGGCCAATGCATCGAGGTTCGGCGTGTTGATTTCGCCACCGAAGGCGCCGAGGTCGGAAAAGCCCAGGTCATCGGCCAGGATCACTAGAAAGTTGGGACGTTGCGGCATCAAGCATTTCCTTTTTCAGTAGGCTATGAAGGACAGCGGCAGATCGCGGACCTGCACCGGCACGGGGGGCTGGTAGTGATCGTCGCTGGTGAGTTCGTGCAGCAGTTCTTCGCGCAGCTGGTGGAAGTCGAAACTGCTGCGCTGGCGCGGATGGGGCAGGGCAACGTCGACCACTTGCTTGATCCGCCCCGGACGCGGCTCCATCACCACCACGCGGTCGGCGAGGAAGATCGCTTCCTCGACGTCGTGGGTGACCAGCACCGTGGTGATTTTTGCCCGCGCGCGGATCGCCAGCAGTTCGTCCTGCATCTGTTGGCGGGTCAGCGCATCGAGGGCGCCGAAGGGCTCATCCAGCAGCAGAATCCGTGGGCTGGCCACCAGGCCGCGAGCAATGGCCACGCGCTGCGCCATGCCGCCGGAGAGCTGGTGCGGATAGGCGCGAGCGAAGTCGCTCAAGCCCACCAATTCGATGAAATCGCTGATGCGCTTTTGCTTTTGCACAGAGCTCAATGGCTCGTTGACCAGGCCCAGGCCGATGTTGTCGGCCACGCTCAGCCACGGGAACAAGCGGTGTTCCTGAAAGACGATGCCGCGCTCGCCGCCGATGCCGGTGACGGCTTTGCCGTCCACACGGATCTGCCCGCGAAATTGTGTGTCGAGGCCCACCAGCAGCCGTAGCAAAGTGGATTTGCCGCAACCGCTGGAACCGACGATGGCGACGAACTCGCCCTCGGCAATCTCCAGGTTGAATTCTCGAATGGCCTCCAGTTCGAATCCGTCGACATCGAAGGTTTTGCCCACGTGATTGAAGCTGACAATTGATGCGTTCATGCGTGTCTCCAGCGAGTGACGCGGATTTCCAGGCGTTGGCCAATGAGGTTGAGCAGGGCACCGGTCAGGCCCACCAGCAGCATGCCGGCCATGATCAGGTCCATGCGCAGCAGTTGTTGGGCGCCGATCATCTGGCTGCCGATGCCGCCGTTGGACGGCATGAAATATTCGGCGCCGATGGTGCCGAGCCAGGCGTAGATCAGGCTCAGCCTGAGCCCGGCGAAAATTCCCGGCGCCGCGCCCGGTAGCACCAGTCGACCGAGGCGCTGGCGCAGATCCAGGCGCAACACCTGCGCGGCTTCGTTCAGTTGCGGCGACAGGTGCGCGACGCTGCGTTGGGTGGCGATAAACAGCGGGAAAAAGGCGGCGAGGGCAACGAACACCCACTTGGCCAGTTCCCCCAGACCGAACCACGCGGTGAGCAGCGGCACCCAGGCGAATATGGCGATCTGGCGGAGGGCGGCGAGGGTT
The DNA here is from genome assembly GCF_056402295.1 of Pseudomonas sp. P4_B3. Taxonomy (NCBI): domain Bacteria; kingdom Pseudomonadati; phylum Pseudomonadota; class Gammaproteobacteria; order Pseudomonadales; family Pseudomonadaceae; genus Pseudomonas; species Pseudomonas sp. P4_B3. Next base: position 225,760 of record NZ_JBFUHR010000010.1, on the reverse strand, counting down.
GGGCCGAGCACGCGTTCACTGGTGTGCGACAGCCCGAGCAGTAATCCCAAGGCAAACCCGAGCCCGCCACCGAGCAGTAACCCGCCAAGGGTTCGGCCCAGGCTCAGGGCCATGCTGCCAATCAAAGTGCCGTCGAACAAACCATCCCGGGTTGTCTGCAGGACGGCCAGCGGGCTGACCAGAATGCTCGCGTCAATCCACTGCTGATCCGAGGTCAGTTGCCACAACGCCAGAAGCACCAATGGCAGCAGCCACGGTTGCAGACGTTGCCAGCCTTGATAATGCGGCCCGCGACGGATTTCGGCGGTGGCCGGGTGCGGCCAGTGCACCAGTTTCCTGTCCAGCAGACCGATGCCGCGATCCATCGCCACGCCGATCAGGCCGATCACCACGATGCACACGAAGACGATGTCGAGCATGAACAGCTGTCGCGCCCAGACCATCAGGTAACCGATGCCTTCGCTGGACGCGAGCAGTTCGACAGCCAGCAGCGAGGTCCAACCGGCAGCCAGCGCGAGGCGTACACCGGCCATGAATGCCGGCAGTGCGGCAGGCAGCACCAAGCGTCGGATCAACAGATGCCTGGGCAAGCGCAACACGGCGGCGGCCTCGCGCAGCTTTGGTTGTGCATCGCGCACACCGACCAGTGTATGCAAGGTCACTGGCACCACGATGGCCTTGATCAGCACCACCAGTTTCAGCACTTCGCCAATGCCGAAAAACACCATGAACAATGGAATCCAGGCCAAGGTCGGAACTTGCGCCAACCCGGCGAAGGTCGGAAACACCAGGCGCTCCAGTCGACGACTGAAACCCAGTGCCGCACCCAAAACAGCACCAGCGCTGATACCGGCCAGCAGCCCCCAGAACAAGCGTTGCAGGCTGATCCACAAATGACTCCACAACTCGCCTTGGGACAATTCCAGCGCGCTGTTCCAGACCAGGCTCGGTGCCGGCAGGATCTGCTCGCTCATCCAGTGCTGGCGGCTGGCGAGCCACCACAATGCAAACAGGCTGAGGGGCAAAAGCCAGGGCAAGAGCCGCTGGCTCAGCGTCGGCCAGAGTCGTCGACCTTCAAGCTGAGGTGCGGCCAGTGGCAGATCGAGAAGTGAAACACGGGTCATGAGGTGACCTCCGTTGTCGGAATGGACGCGTCATCAAAAACACACGGTCTCTTGTAGGAGCTGGCTTGCCAGCGAAGGCGGTGTATCTGATAGACCGGGTTGTCTGAATTCGCTGGCAAGCCAGCTCCTACAGTTATTCGTTATTGATCTATAAATGTATAAAAATAAACTATTAAGAAATAATAAGGGTCATTTAAGGCATCACCGCCGACCCGCATCCAATGCATTCGAAGAATATTTTCGATGCCGTTCCTGCATACCCGGGCAAGAGGCCCGGAAGTGTTGATATAGATCTAAATGGTCTAAAAATGTGAATTTATAGTATTTAAGTGTTGGTTCCACTTCGGCCTACTTTCGGCTCCTCAACGCCCGTTGCCCCAAGGAGCCGCACCCATGAACCTTCCCTTCAAACGTGTCATCAGCCTGTTCGCCGCACCGGCCCTGGCGGGTCTGCTGGCCTTCACGGCCAACGCTAGCGAACTCAAGGAAATCCGCATTGCCGTGCCGGACCTGAGTGCCGGTACCCAGCACAGTGGCGGCGGTGTCGTGGATGTGCTGCGCGATCAGCAGATCTTCGAAAAGGCTTTCGCCGATCAAGGCATCAAGATTCAGTGGAGCTTCTTCAAGGGCGCAGGCCCGGTGATCAACGAGGCATTCGCCAACGGTCAGGTTGACCTGGCCTACCTCGGCGATCTGGCGGCCATCATCGGCAAGTCCAATGGTCTGGATACGCGACTGCTCAGTGCCTCTGCGCGCGGGGTGAAGCATTACCTCGGCGTGGTACCGGGTTCGGGGATCAAGACCCTGCAGGACCTCAAGGGCAAACGCGTGGCCATCTTCCGTGGCACCGCCAGCCAGTTGTCCTTCGATTCGGCGCTGGCCAGCCAGGGGTTGAGCGAGAAGGACGTGAAAGTCATCAACCTCGACTTCAACGCGGCGGTCGCGGCGCTGGCGGCGAAGCAGATCGATGCCTCGTGGGGCGGTTCCGGGCTCACGGCGTTACAGGCCAAGGGGCTGGCCGAGTTGCCGCTCAATACCAAGGATCTGGGCGGTGCCGGCAGCGTGCAGGCGGTGCTGATAGGGACCGGGAAGTTTGTCGATGCACATCCGGAGGCGGTGGCGAAACTGCTCAAGGCCCAACAGCAGGCCGTTGAGTGGCTGACCCAGGACAGCAACAAGGACGCCTACATTCAGTTGGTGTCGGGGCTGGCGAGTTATCCACCGGTGATTCTTTCTCAGGATTTGAAGGATCAGAAACTGAGTGAGGTTTTCCCGTCGACGCTTGACCCGGTGTTCCTTGGCAAGTTGCAGGATGCCGTGGATCTGGCTTCGCAGCAGAAGCTGATTCGCAAGTCGTTCAAGGTCAGTGACTGGGTGGCGCCGGAGTTGGCTGCGGCCAGGCTTTAAATCTCAAAAGATCGCAGCCTTCGGCAGCTCCTACATCGATCAGTGTAGGAGCTGCCGAAGGCTGCGATCTCTTGATCTTCAAACAGCAACGGCCATCTGCTGCCTGTCCACCGCCACCAACGTCTCGATCATCGCCCGCGCCGCCGGTGACAACCGAAACCCCGTGCGGCTGACGATCCCGCATCGCGCATTCATGCTCTCGATGTTATGCGGCAAGTTGCGCCAATGCAGTAGCACCAGCGAACCTTGGGCAATGTCCTCGATAAACGCCTCCTCGGTGCCCACACCAATCGCATTCGATTGCAGCACCACTTTCACCAGCGCCGGGAAATGTTCGGTCTCGATGCTCGGCGAAAAATCCACCCGGCCACTGAGGTTCGCCAGCAGTTTGCGAATGCCTGGCGGGATCATCGTGGTCGCCAGCGGGTAATCGAACATGTCGTTGGTCGACAGGCTCTCCTTGGCCAGCAGTGGATGCCCGGGGCGGCAGAAAAACACGCCGCGCTTGGGCGTCAAAGCCTGGGTCTGGAAGTTCGGATCGGACTCGAAATGGCGGATGTCGGCGATGAAGAATTCGATCTCTTCACGGCTCAGGGCGCGGCTGAGTTTTTCCCAGTTATCCACCTCGAAACAGGTGCGCACTTTCGGGTGCGCGTTGATGAATTGCGCCACTGCATCCGGCACCAGTTTCACCGCCGGTGCCGGGCCGCAGCCGAAACGCAGCTCACCGGCATCGAGCTTGGTCATCTGCGTCACTTCGGCATTCAAGAGGGCCGCGCCTTGCACCAGGCTGCGGGCATGTTGCAGCACCACCAGGCCTTCGGGGGTGGGGCGCAAATCCTTGTTGCCGCGGTCCACCAGGACGCAGCCGAACTCGTGCTCCAGCCCCTGAATGCTGCGGCTGAAGGCGGGCTGGGTGATGCCCATGGCCTCGGCCGCGCGCACGAAACTGCGGTGTTCGTCGAGGGCGATGAAGTAACGCAACTGGCGAAGATCCATATGCTTTTCCGGCATCCTAAAAATAGCTCGAAGGCATTTGCGACGAGGGTTGACTGAGGTTTTAAATGCAACCTCTTATTCCGTCAACGAAGCATGTATATATCTATTAGATCTAAATTGAATATAGATAGAGCAGTGTTTCGCGGCCGGTTCAACCGCAAGCAGTCTGATGAGGGTCTACCCATGAGCAATGCCGCTTTCGCAGTACAACCCGCTGTTCACGCGCTTGAAATCCACCCGGTGGCTGGTCGCATCGGTGCCGAAATTCGTGGCGTACAGCTTTCGGGCGAGCTGGATGCCGCCACTGTTGAAGCCATTCAACAGGCGCTGCTGCAATACAAAGTGATCTTCTTCCGCGAGCAGACCCAACTCGACGATCAGCGCCAGGAGGCGTTCGCCCACCTGCTCGGCGAGCCGGTGGCACACCCGACCGTACCGGTGCGCGAGGGCACGCGTTTTCTGTTGGAACTGGACGGTGCCGAGGGCCAGCGAGCCAGCTCCTGGCACACTGACGTGACCTTCGTCGAGGCCTACCCCAAAGCTTCGATCCTGCGCTCGGTGGTGGCCCCGGCTTTCGGCGGCGACACCCTGTGGGCCAACACTGCCACCGCCTACGACGGGTTGTCGGTGGAGCTGCGTGAGCTGGCCGACAAACTGGTCGCCGTGCACAGCAACGAATACGACTACGCCGGTACCAGGCCAGACGTCTCGGCCGAGAAACTGGAGCGCTATCGCAAGATCTTCACTTCGACCGTCTACGAAACCGAACACCCGGTGGTCCGCGTGCACCCGATCAGCGGTGAGAAGAGCCTGTTGCTGGGGCATTTCGTCAAACGCATCAAGGGCTATTCCCAGGCCGATTCGGCGCATCTGTTCGGACTGCTGCAAAGCCATGTGATCCGCCAGGAAAACATCGTGCGCTGGCGCTGGAAGGCTGGCGATGTGGCGATCTGGGACAACCGCTCCACTCAGCATTACGCGGTGGATGACTACGGGACTCAAGACCGGATCGTGCGGCGGGTGACGCTCAAGGGAGAAGTGCCGGTGGGTGTGAATGGGCAGGTCAGTCAGACCGTGAAAGGGCCGGATATCGGCGGCGTCTGAGCCGACGCCTTCGCGGGCAAGCCCGCTCCCACACTGACCGTGTGAACACTGGAGATCCCCTGTGGGAGCGAGCCTGCTCGCGATGGCGGCCTGGCAAGCAATAAAGCATTTCTTTTGATCGGGAACCCCGCCTTATGAGTCCGTTGTACCTCGCCCCAACGTCGTCACCCCAACGGCTCAAACGCCTGCCTCTGGCCCTGCTGCTGGCAGGAAGCGCCGGTTGGACCCAAGGCTATGCGGCCGACAGCACCACCCCTGAAACCACCCCCGCAAAAACCGCCACGGCCGACAATGCACAACTGGAAACCGTGACCGTAACCACCCGCCGCCGCGAAGAAAGCGCGCAGGATGTGCCGACGCCCATGAGCGTGGTCAGCGGCCAGACCCTGGAAATCCAGCGGGTCTATCGCATCCAGGATTTGCAGCAACTGGTGCCCAGCGTCAACGTCGCCTACATGCATGCGCGTCAGTCCAGCGTGTCGATTCGAGGCCTGGGCAACAACCCGGCCAGCGATGGCCTGGAGGGCAGTGTCGGGCTGTACATCGACAATGTTTATCTCGGTCGGCCGGGCATGGCCGTGTTCGACCTGATGGACATCGAGCAGCTCGAAGTGCTGCGCGGTCCGCAAGGCACTTTGTTCGGCAAGAACACCACGGCGGGCGTGATCAACATCAGCACCCGTGCGCCGACTTTTACCCCGGAGCGCAGCATCGAATCTTCGGTCGGCGAGGACGGATACTTCCAGACCAAGGGCACGATTTCCGGCCCGCTCAATGACGAACTGGCCGGACGCTTTTCTGCGTACCGCACCCGCAGCGACGGTGATATCAAGAACGAATTCGACGGCCACGATTTGAACGGCGGCTCCCGCGATGGCTTCCGTGGCCAGTTGCTGTTCAAACCCAACGAGTCATTCAACCTGCGCTGGATCGGCGACTACAACGAAGAAGATTCCAGCGCCGGCACCCGCGTGTTGTTCAGCACCGGGCCGACCATCAATGGCACCAACCTTTACCAGCGTCGGGCCAATGCGGCGGGTGCGACACTGGTTGACGGCACGCACCGCAAGGTCAATCTGAACAGCGACCAGCACGTCACCGTGCACCAGGGCGGCACGTCGGTCGAGGCCAACTGGACGCTGCCGAGCGACTTCACCCTGACCTCCATCAGCGCCTATCGCTGGTGGAATTTCACCCCACGCAATGATGATGGCCTGAACGTATCCGTCTTCCACAACGCCGGCGTTTCGGTGGAGGATAAGCAGTATTCCCAAGAGTTTCGCCTGGCCTCGCCTACCGGTGGATTCTTCGATTACGTGCTCGGCGCCTATTACTTCGGTTCCGACCTGGACAACAAATCCTTCACCTTTTACGGCCCGCAAGCGGACATCTGGAACGGCACGCCGAACGGGGCGCTGAACAACATCGACAGTGTCGGCAACGGTCATATCGAAACCAACAGCTTCGCGCTGTTCGCCCAAGGCACCTGGCACCTGACCGAGCGCCTGGATTTCACCGCCGGGTTGCGCGGCACCTATGAAGAGAAAAACGCCAGGGTGACCCGTGATGCGCCGGCCGGTGGTGCCGCGGTCACCGGTGCGGCGGCCGCGGCACGACGCGCTCGTGCGGGGGGCTTCGATTCCGGTGATCTTAACCAGTACAGTTCCAGTCCCTCGGGCCTGTTGAACCTCAGCTACCGCCTCACCGACGACCTGCTCACCTACGCCACGTTGTCCCACGGCGAAAAATCCGGCGGGGTCAATCTGGCTGTCGGCACCGCGCCGGTGGCCGGCGCCGATTCGCTGCTGATTGGCACCGAGCGCGCCAACAACGCCGAACTCGGTTTCAAGAGCACCCTGTGGGACCGTCGCCTGCAACTGAATGCCAACGTGTTCTGGACCCAGGTCAACGGCTATCAGACCAACGCCTTCGACGAAGTCAACCGCGTGCAGTTCCTGACCAACGCCGGCTCGGTGCGCTCCCGTGGCGTGGAATTCGAAAGCACCCTGCTTGCGTTGCGCGGCCTGACGCTGAACATCAATGGCTCGTACAACGACGTGAGCTACCTCTCGTACAAAGATGCACCCTGCCCACCGGAAGTCAGCCTAGCGCCGGGCGCTCCGGCATCCTGCGACCTCAGCGGGCATCAAGTGGTGGGCGCTTCGAAATGGATCGGCAACGCTAACGGCGAATACAAGTGGAACCTGAGCAACGGCTTCGAAGAGTACGTCACTGCCAGCTATGCGTTCCGCTCCAAAGCGGTGGGCACGGTGGAAGATTCCGACTTCGGGCAGATCCCGAGTTATGCAGTGGTCAACCTGTCCACCGGCCTTCGCGGCGACTTCAACCAGGGGCAGTGGGACGTTTCGTTATGGCTGAAAAACGCTTTCGACAAAACCTACTACACGACGCTGTGGACGGCTGCGAATGGCGGTTATGAAGGCCTGCTCGGCACGCCACGAACGCTGGGCGTGACCGGTCGATACGACTTCTAAGAAGGGGGGGTCAGCAATGGGCAATGTCCAGACCGCTGCCAGTGCGCATGAAGTGTTGTGGCGTCAGGCACCTGGTGGCGAGTTGGTCGACCTCGGCCGACCGCACCGCGTGCCCTTGGGCCAGTTGCGTTTGCAGCGTTCGCCCAAGGGCATTTTGAGCCGAAGGGAAACGATCCTGCTCGGCGTGCTGGCGCTGCTGGTGCATGGCGCGGTGATTTATTGGGTCAATCAGCAACCGACCCCAGTGCTGCCGATCGTGCCGCCGGAAATTCCGCCGATGACCATCGAGTTCTCGCGGCCGGCGCCACCGGTGGTCGAACCACTGCCACCACAACCCGTGCCGCCAGTGGTTGAGCCGCCTCCGCCCGTGGAAGACGAACTGGCCGTGAAACCACCGCCACCGAAGCCGGTTCCCAAGCCTAAACCGGTGGCCAAACCGATACCGAAACCGGCGCCCAAGGCGGTTGAGCAACCACCCGCGCCTGTGACACCGGCAACGCCCGTCGCCGCCCCGGCATCACCTGCACTGCCGGCGCCCGCGCCTGTGACACCGGCCTCCGCAACGGCCGGCTACTTGAAAAACCCGGTGCCGGAATACCCGTCGCTGGCCCAGCGTCGCGGCTGGGAAGGCACGGTGTTGTTGCGCGTGCACGTGCTGGCCAGCGGCAAGCCCGGCGAGATCCAGATCCAGAAAAGCAGCGGTCGTGATGCACTCGACGAGGCCGCGCTGAACGCGGTGAAACGCTGGAGTTTCGTGCCGGCCAAGCAAGGTGATGTCGCCCGGGACGGCTGGGTCAGCGTGCCCATCGATTTCAAGATTCATTAAACCGAAACCAAATTCGCGCGAAACGTTTATACGAGGAATACACCATGACTTTACTGGCATCTCCACTTGAATCCATCGAAAGCGCGGTGATCTGGCTGCTGGTGGTTTTTTCCGTCGTGACCTGGGGTCTGGCATTGCTCAAGGGCGTGCAGTTCGGTCGCCTCAAGGCACAGGATCGAAAGTTTCATCAACAGTTCTGGGCTGCGTCGAGCCTCGACTCGGCGGCCGAACTGAGCGAAACACGGCCCGGTGCCGCGGCCCGTGTCGCGCAGGCCGGTTATGCGGCCATCCAGGTGGGCGAGGCGCCGCAAGCGGCGGATTTGAGTCAGGCGATCAACCATCAGGATCGCCTGGAGCGGGCCTTGCGTCAGCAGATCGTGCGCGAGCGCCGGTCGCTGGAAACCGGGTTGGCGGTGCTCGCGAGCATTGGCAGTACCTCGCCGTTCATTGGTTTGTTCGGCACGGTGTGGGGAATCATGGAAGCGTTGAGAGGCATCAGTGCGGCGGGCTCGGCAAGCCTGGAAACGGTTGCCGGACCGATTGGCGCGGCACTGGTCGCCACCGGTGTGGGGATCGCCGTCGCGGTGCCGGCGGTGCTGGTGTACAACTATTTTTTGCGCCGTTTGAAACTGACGGCGGCGGACCTGGATGACTTCGCCCATGACTTCTACAGCCTGGCGCAGAAGAGTTCGTTCCGTGTGCTGATCCACCCGAAGGCGCACAAGGTGGCAGCCCAGGACAATGCGCAGAAAGTGAAGGAGGCGTCCTGATATGGCTTTCTCCACGCAAGACTCTGATGAGGTGCTGAGCGAGATCAACGTGACGCCACTGGTGGATGTGATGCTGGTGTTGCTGGTGGTGTTCATCGTCACCGCGCCGCTGCTGACCAACGCAATTCCGATCAACCTGCCCAAGACCGAAGCGGTGGCGCCGGTGGAGCAGAAAGATCCGTTGGTGGTGAGCATCGACGGTGCCGGCAAACTGTTTATCAACAAGGACGAGATACAACCGGACTTGCTGGAGTTCAACCTCAAGTCGGTGAAGGCCAAGGACCCCGAGGTGCGCGTGCAGTTGCAGGCCGACAATGGTGTGAATTACGGCGAGGTGGCGCGGGCCATGGCGTCGATTGAGCGGGCAGGGATTACCAAACTGTCGGTGATTACTGCGCGTTAACGGATTTTCGTTTTCCGGGGCCGTCTCCTTGGCAGGGAGCGGCCCTTTTTTTATTCCCGAAACAGAATTGACCCCTGTAGGAGCTGCCGCAGGCTGCGATCCTTTGATCTTGTTTTTTTAAAATCAAAAGATCGCAGCCTGCGGCAGCTCCTACAGAGATGGTTGTATATTCTATGTTGGTCTTAATAAATAGCTTCTTATTCCTTAACGAATATAAATCCTCTCCCTATACTCGACCGAGAACAGACACGCAGCAGGAGAGCTCCCCCATGCGCAACGAATCAATTCGCTACCTGATTGTGCCGGGCTGGCAAGGATCGCCGGAAGATCATTGGCAAAGCCACTGGCAGAACAGCCTGCCGAACAGTGCGCGGGTGGAGCAGGCCGACTGGCTGACGCCACGTCGCGAAGACTGGGTCGCGGCGCTGGCCGAGGCGATTGCCGCCGACAGCACGCCGGTCATCCTGATCGCCCACAGCCTGGGTTGCATCACCGTCGCCCATTGGGCAGCGAGCGCCCCCGTGCAGTTTTTGCGTCAAGTACGCGGTGCCTTGCTCGTCGCGCCGGCAGATGTCGAACGCCCGGCCTGCGTGCCGGCCTTGCGTAACTTCGCGCCGATTCCGACGGACCTGCTGCCATTCCCGAGCCAGGTTGTCAGCTCCGACAACGACAGCGCCGTCAGTGCACCGCGTGCCCTGGAACTGGCGCGTCATTGGGGGGCCGAGGCGGGGATTCTGGCGGGGGCGGGGCATATCAACGTCAAGTCCGGTCACCAGCGCTGGGAGCAGGGTTTTGCCTATCTCTATCGCTTGCAGAACCGCATGGAACACCACGCCCTGCGTCGCGCTTGAACACTTTCTTTATTTAACGCCCCCGTCTCCCGGCGGTTTTGGGCGGGAGTCTGCCATGAGCTTTGAAACCTTCGGTCAGCCGCTGCTGACCTTTCCCGATGCCGAAAAAAGTCCCCTGAGCATCCGCGCCAAGGCGCTAGTGTTTGTCGATCCGCGTTCGCGGCAATTGCGTGAAGACCTGGAGCAACTGGCCACGCGTTCAGTGTCAGTGCTGATCCGTGGCGAAACCGGCACCGGCAAGGAATTGCTGGCGCGGCATATCCATCGCGCCAGTGATCGCGGCGGGTTATTCGTCTCGGTCAACTGCGGCGCCATCAGCCCGACTTACGCCGACGCCGAGTTGTTCGGCTATGCGGCGGGCAGTTACAGCGGCTCGGCGAGCAGTCGTGCCGGGTGGTTCGGTTCGGCTAACGGCGGCACGCTGTACCTGGACGAAATCGGCGACCTGCCGCTGCCGATCCAGATCAAGCTGCTTGCCGCACTGGAAAACCACGAAGTCACCCGCGTCGGTGCCCAGCAGCCGAGCCCGGTGGATGTGCGGCTGGTAGCGGCCACCAGCATCGATCTGGCCCAGGCGGTTGCCGCCGGAAAATTCCATGAACGGCTCTATCACTACCTCAGCGAAGGCCCGCTCGAATTGCCGGCGTTGCGTGAGAGGGTGGGGGATATCCTCTCGCTGGCGGAGTACTTCCTCGGCATCTACAGCCAACGCCTGGACCTGCCGGTACCGCTGATCAGCGAGGAGGCGCAACAAGTGTTGGAACGGCACAGTTGGCCGGGCAATACCAGGGAGCTGGAGAACGTCATTCACTTTGCATTGCTGGTCAGTACGGGTGACGAAATATTGCCGGAACATTTGAATCTGTCGGTTGCCCGGCCATCTGCGGTTCTTATACAAGGATGGATAGATCAACTTGTTCAACAAGGAGATGTCGCTGAAGTCCGGGCGCTGAAAAAACATTTCACAAGCATCAATATATAAACTCATTGATTATATTTATAACGAAACCAGGCAATTGATTGTTGCTTGGTTTTTTTGTGGGGGCTGATCCTTGTTTTATATTTTGTAATATTTGCAGTGTGGTTGTGACAATTTTGCGTTTTGCAGGCCGATGGGGTTTGATATATCTTTTAACTTCTCTTGGATACATTGATATCCGTCATTGTTAAATATCATATGAAAAAGGATTTTTCTGTGAGGCTTGTTGAAAATAATGCTGCGATAGCCCCTGGTGCCGACGATGAGTTGGAAGATATCAATCCTCTTGTCGAGGGTCATATGCCCGCTGATCCGGGGATGGCACCCTTGTCTTTTCAAGAGGCTGATTCTCCTGAGTGGATAGACCTCAAACGATTTCAAGTCTTCTCGACTTCGGGCGGAGATACAATTTACGCCAATGGGTATCAGCAGTTGAAATTGATGGTAGTTGTGCAAGCTGTAGGCGATGGGGAAAAGGTAGTAGGAATTTCCCAAAGCGAGTTCGACAGCATTCAACTGCTGGATGCCTATTCCGGCATAGCCCTGCCGATAGACAACATTCGAGACGGCGAGGAACGGGCGTGGAAGTGCACGCTGGAACGACGCTTACCCTACGAGCCGTTTCCTCACACGGGTGAACTGCATGGCCCGGTTGTGCGGGGGAAAGCCATCTTTCTCAAGGAGTTCTACGTCAGCAGCAACTCTCCCGAGCCCATCAAGCTGATTGCAGCCATTACCCGTTCGGACGGGGAGGCGTTCTATTCGGAAGAAACCTCGGAATTCGGTGAAATAAGCCTGAGGACCGTTCCACCGCCGATCTATCGAAAAGAACAGTTCAGGGTCAAACACCTATCCGGCAACTGTGAACTGACAGAGAACGTTGCCAAGGTTGATCGATATGTTCTGGACCTGTTAGTGGATCAGCACCATATAAAATTCGTCAATTGCTCGATTACCGGCGTGTTGCAGGCACGCAGTGAGCATCCCGACTATCTCGGGTATTACGCCGTTGGCTATTTTAAAGGGCTCAAGGCTGATCATGGCGCAGCGGTATTGTGGGAAACAGCCGATCAACTTGCGATCTACCATGATGAGCAAGGCAAAGTCACTTTCTTGATGCACTTTGCCAGAAATGGCGGAACGTCCCAGGTTCGATATGATCATTTGTTGGTGAAGATGTTTGTTCGGGATATGTATGGGAACAGGCATGAAGTCGACGTCGCAATGAACACCCGAAATCCTTCGATGATCGAAGTTGTTTAATTTTACTGTGTCTGCAAAGTCAAGGAATGATGATGAGTACAGCAGTGCCAGAAGTGGAGTCCAACGCATTCAATTTTTCTGAGTTTATCCAGTCTGGAGTTGATGTCCGTACCGGCTCTTATAGTACCAGCATTAATCTCGCGGGGTGGGTGGCTAACAATATCAACGGTCCGCAGGTATCCTTTAGTATTTCATTCGATAGTTTCCGCACAACAGATCTCGGTTGGGGACGCGGTTGGTCATTGGGTTTGAGCTCCTACAATCGGAAGACCCGTAAACTGACCCTTGCAAGCGGAGTTTCTTATCGTGTCTACATCAGCCGAGGGCGGCTCGTCGTCAAGGATAAAAAGCTTCAAGACACCCTGGTCACGCTCGACGGCGACAATCTGGTTGTCAGCCATAAAAACGGTCTGATCGAGAGGTTGGTCAGGCCGGATGAAACGTATGACGAATGGATGCCCGAACAGGTTCACTCCAACGAAGGGCGCTCGATCAGTCTGAAATACATGTTGGTACGGGGCCGCCGCGTCCTGCACGAAATTCACGATCAGCAACACCGTGTCGTGGCCCTGAGTTATGAAACGAAAGATCAACCCGCCAGCATTACCGTATGGCCTGATCATCCGCAAAGACGCTTGAAGTTTGTTTTGCGGGTTCGCGATGGATGGCTCCGGCAGATAACCCTTGATCACGGTCCCGCCGAGCACCTTGCATGGTCATTCGATTACCAATTACTCAATGGTTTTCTGGTCATGACGGATGTCCGCGCGCCGGGTGGCAGTGTCGAGAGTATTGAGTACGCTCCTCAGAAGCATCGGTTACCGCTCGGGGCACCAATCAATGCTTTGCCGGCTGTGCTGCGCAGTGTTCTGGTGCCGGGTACAGGGTTGCCGACGATCACCCGTGCCTATGAATACTCCGACAAAAACTTCCTCGGCTATCAATCGGGACTTCGTTGGGCGCAGGATGGGGACCATCTGCATGGGCACAAAGGGCCTTATACCTACTCCTGTACCGAATGCCTGGTTACGGGTGTGGGCGACAAGACAGTTGAACTGAGTCGCATCGAAAGAACCTACAACCGCTTCCACCTGATGATCTCGGAAAAGTCCGCTTCCGACGGGAAGGTGCAGCAAAGAACGATTATCTATCACGATATTGACAGTCTGGACTTCTCCGATCAGCCCGCCCATTTTCAACTGCAGAAAACATCTGTCGTCAGTTATTTCGATACTTCTACGAACGCCGCGCCCCGAACCGAAACCACCCATACGACCTATGATGAATCCGGCAATCTGCTAACGCAGATAAATCCGAGCGGAGCCCGGGAGGAATACGTCTATTATCCGGCAGAAGGTGCCGAGGGTTGCCCCCCCAACCCACTGGGTTTCGTCACGGCATTGAAGGAGCGATCGGTCACGCCTTCACCTGATTTTGCCCCGGCGCCGACGGTCATTGTCCGTTTTTCCTACATTGACTTGCCCTCCATGCGCGAAGACGGTCACCGGTTCTTGTTGCCTCAAAGCGAAAAGCTGTTTGAAGGGGAGAATGAAAAGCCATGCGTGGATACTCGATTCGAGTACATCGATGATGCCAGCGATACGTTTTACGGACGCCTCAAGAGTCGCTCGCAAGCCGAGCACAACGGCAACCGCCGTCTCGAATTCAAATATTCAATTGATGGGGATTGGGTAGAAACCCGTCAACAATTGTACGTGGGTAGCGAAAGGCATGATCGCAAAGTCTGGCATGACCGATTTATCGGACAGGAAGTCAAGCTTCGGGATGGGGGCGGCAGTGAGTTGTTGAAGAAGTACGACAATCTGAACCGTGTCGTTCGCGAGACAGCGGCATTCGATGGAACGGATATCGCGTCACGCATCACTGAATTCTACGGCGAAAGCCAGTCAGAGGACGGCGCAACCATCGGCATCACTAACATACGGGGTGTGCTGAGCAAGATTTGGCTCGACGGGGTCGGGCGCACGACCAAAGTCAAAGTTCAGGATGTCGATTCACCCGAAAAGCCAATGCGTTTGAGCTATGAGGCCCACTACGACAATTTTGGTCGACTGGTGAGCGAAGTCAGCCAGGATTGGTGCGATGACAAGGCCACTGCGTCAACCACGACCTACAGCCACGACGGCTGGGGGCGCGTATGCAGAACGGTAGGTCCTGATGGTGTCGCGGTGAACGATGTGTTTGACCCGGTTTCATTGACTCGAACATGCTGGTGCGACGGCGCTGGAAAAACCCGTTCTGTATTGAACGTGTTCGGTAAGCCAGATCGGGAAGAACGCATCGATTCCGAAGATGTGGTCACTATTACCGCGACTTTTTCCTATGACGGACTTGGGCGTTGCCTGACGCAAACCAACGAGGCAGGATTCGAAACGCGCTTGCGTTATGACCTTTTCGGTCGTCTGATCGAGACGGTTCTGCCGGATGGTACTTCGATAAAAAAAAAGTATGACCCTCTGAGCACGGGTGATCATCCGATCGAAATCAGTGCCGATGACTACGTGTTGGGCACCCGGACTCATGACGGTTTATTACGTGTCACCCGTACGACCGTCGGCGGCAGAACCGAAAAAAGGACCTATGAAGGTGGTGGCGCTCAAGCTGTGCAGCAAGTGACGGCGGCGGGCGATATTTTCAGGTTCACTCTTGATCCCATGCTCAACGGGGCCGTGACCGCGCGGATGGGCAGCCACGCTCAATCAGCCAGATATCGATTTGATCCATTGACCGGGCAACTCGTCGAAACCTCCAGCCCTGCCATCCAGCGCCGGGTTGAGTACGCCAGGTCGGGCAAAGAGAAGTCCCAGGAGTGGATCTCCAGAGAAGGCCGCTTCGGCACCGCCACTACCCGTTCATTGAATGGGCTGCCCATCAGCTTTACCGATGTTAACGATGTAGAAACTACTTATGTCTATGACACTGCGGCGCGGCCCGTAGAAATTAAGCAGGGACCGGTTCTGGCGAAGTACACCTACGGTGCCCGGGGCCAGTTGCTGACATTGAGTGTCGAGGACACCGCCTCGAAACGTTCGCTGACGACCACCTTGATTCACGATGAGTTCGGTCGTGAGATCCAGCGTATTTCGCAGTTCGGCGACGGATCTCGCCTGGAAATCCTTCAAGTGTTTGGGGTCGATGACAAACTTCAACAGCGATCGTTGGTGTCCGGTACGCAATCACGTACAGAAACCTTCGCCTACGACAGGCGCGGGCGCCTGAAGCGCTATGACTGTGAGGGCACGCAGGCACCGATCGATGCCTGGGGAAAACGCATTGATTTTCAGGAATTCACCTACGACTACCTCGATAACCTGTTGACGGTGCGTACGGGGTTCGATGGGGAGGTGAACCTGTGCAGGTTTTCCTACGATCGCCCTGATAAAACCCAGTTGAGTTCACTGACTCACAGTCACGCGCACTATCAACCCGGGCAAGTGAGCTTCGAATACGATGCCAACGGTAATCTGCTCAACGATAACCAAGGGCGCACGTTCAGATATGACACGCTGAGTCGGCTCGAAAGTGTGGCCAGCGCTGGCGGTCGTGCGCATTATCAATTCGACGGCGAAGATCAATTGCATGCGGTGGCTGCCGAATCCGGAGAGCTGATCAGGCTTTTCTATAGCGAGCATGCACTGTGCAGCGAAGTGGCCGGTAACCACCGACGCAGTCTGTTGTCAGGCGACGGCAAGTCCTTGGCCGAGCAGCAAGGTGACGACGTTGTCTTGTTTGTCACTGATGGTCAGGGCACGGCCCTTGCGCGCCTTGGATCTCAAGACGAATCTGTTTTGTCTTGTCTTCCTTATGGTGATCGCCCCGCATCGAGCGGACTTGGCGCCCTGCTGGGGTTTCAGGGTGAGCGACTGGACCCGTCAACCGGGTGCTATCTGCTCGGCAGGGGTTATCGGGCCTACAACCCCCGATTGATGCGATTTCACAACCCCGACAGTTGGAGCCCCTTTGAGGAAGGTGGCATCAATGCCTATGCCTATTGTCTGGGAGATCCGGTCAATCTCAAGGATCCCACCGGGCATATCTCGACCTTGGGGTGGGTGAAAATCGGTGTGACCGCCGCCCTGGCCGCCGCCGCGATTGCCCTGACAGTCGTTACCGTGGGCGCAACCGCACCACTCGTGCCGATCTCGGCTAACGCCTTCGCCTTGTTAACACTGGAGGTCATTTCCGCGACGGTTTCAATTGCCTCGGCGGTTGTCGATGAGCTGGCCCCGGATACCGTTGGCGCCCAGCTATTGACCTACTCGTCGATAGCGCTGGGAGTGGTGTCGCTCGGGGCCACCGCGGTTGCAAAAATTGGCAGTAAAGGCATTGGCTTTGCGTTGACGAAAAGTGTGGGCTCCCTGGCGGACGTGGTGACTGCACAGCGAGGGGGCGCGCGCGTGGCGGTGGGGCAGCGTCTATACGGTGCTGTTTCCACGGCAAATGAGGCATTGAGAAGTACAGTCAAATTGCAGAGCCGGCTCAACAACGTGTTGACGGCAAAAACGGTAACCAGTGGGGTGAGTATCGCTTCTACATCAGCATTCATGGTCGCGAATTCGCAAAAGTACGCCGCCAAAGTCGACGAATTTCTTCAAGATCACTGGCCATCACTGGCTGAGGATTTCAGTGCTCAGAAGTTTCGAAGCGATGCAGCGGACGCTCTGGAGTCATTCACCCATGAGATTGGCGAGCGGATCGCTACGTTGCGTGGCACTTGAGCAATGATGACCAGAGATTTGAATGCTTTCAAAATGGAATATCAAAGCGAATAAAAGTTATTGTCCGGGAATAAAAAATCTCGGTATTGTCCGCTTCACACCAGCGATAGCACTTCACTGGCACTCTCGTTTTCAAGCCGTCGCCACAAGCGACTGTGATTTTCGATAAGGACACTGCATGAAAAAGGTTCTGTTGTTCACCGCACTGGCGGCTGCCCTGACCGCGGGCCTGGCCCAGGCTGGCGAGAAACTGGTGGTTGCCGCGACCCCGGTCCCACACGCCGAGATTCTCGAGCTGATCAAGCCAACCCTCGCCAAAGAAGGCGTGGACCTGGAAATCAAAGTCTTCACCGACTACGTTCAGCCGAACGTGCAGGTCGACCAGAAGCGTCTGGACGCCAACTACTTCCAGACCCTGCCGTACCTGAAGAGCTTCAACGAAGGCAAAGGCACTCACCTTGAAACCGTGATTGGCGTGCACGTTGAACCTTTCGGCGGCTACTCGAAGAAAGTCAAAACCCTGGCTGAGCTCAAAGATGGCGCGACCATTGCCATCCCGAACGAAGGCAGCAACAGCGGCCGTGCCCTGATCCTGCTGCAGAAGGCTGGCCTGATCGAGTTGAAAGACCCGAAAAACGCCGTGTCGACCCCGAAAGACATCGCCAAGAACCCGCACAACTTCAAGTTCAAGGAGCTTGAGTCCGCGATGTTGCCGCGTGTGCTGGATCAGGTTGACCTGGACATGATCAACACCAACTACGCACTGGAAGCGGGTCTGAACCCGGCTAAAGACGCCCTGGTAATCGAAGGTGCCGATTCGCCTTACGTGAACTTCCTGGTGGCCCGTCCGGACAACAAGGACAGCGTTGCCATCCAGAAACTGGCCAAGGCCCTGACCAGCCCGCAAGTGAAAGCATTCATCGAGAAGAAGTACAGCGGCGCGGTACTGCCGGCGTTCTGATTCGCGAAGCAAACCCCTTTAAGGTTTCAAACGCCGACGGCTGATTTAGCGTCGGCGTTTTTTTGGGGGCGATGGATTGCTCAGACTGGCGTCCCGGCAAATCACGCGTCGTTCAATCCGGCCAATACCATGCCGGTTCATCCAGCATGCGCTGGCCGACAATTGCGGTCTGGCCAAGATCTTTCTCCAGCACGATGCAGTTGCAGTCGGGGTCTTGCTGCAATGCCGAAATCAATCGCCGGGCATGGGACACCACCCACACCTGGCACTGCCCGGAGGCGCGGATGATCAAGCGCGCCAGCGCCGGCAGCAGATCCGGATGCAGGCTGGTTTCCGGCTCGTTCAACACCATGAGTGTCGGTGGCCGTGGTGTCAGCAGTGCGGCGACCAGCAGCAAATAGCGCAACGTCCCGTCCGACAACTCCGCCGCAGACAACGGCCGCAACAACCCCTCCTGATGAAACTCGATGGCGAAGCGCCCGCCCGGCAGCGGTTCGATAGCCAGCCTGGCGCCAGGAAACGCGTCGCTGATCGCGGCTCGCAATGCCTCGGGATCGCCGATTTCGATGATCGTTTGCAAGGCCGCCGCCAGGTCGCGTCCGTCGTGGTGCAGCACCGGCGTGCGGGTGCCCAGTTGCGGCTGGCGCACCGGGGCGTCGGTGTCGCTGCGAAAGTGATCGTAAAAGCGCCAGCGGCGGATGAACTCGCGCATCTCCAGCACTTCCGGCGAACTGCGCAAGCTGCCGACCTGATCGAACAGACTGTCGAACATCGGCGTGTGCTGCGCCAGCACATCCCACTTGCGATCGGCGCGGGCGCGGATCATTGGGCCATCACGATCGACCAGCAGACTGGCCGGACGATAGAACGCTCCAGCCCAGAGGCATTCGCGCTTGATCTGCGGGTCGAGGCCGAAGCGTGACGGTATGGGCGAACTGTGCCCGGGGAGCATGAAATGGCCATTGGAATCGGGCAGGCCCAGGCTGATCGAGTAGCCAAAATCTTCCCCGGCAAACCCCAGCCGCAGGCGTTTGACGCCCTGGCGCACCGTGGCCTCGACGGGCACTTCGCTATTGCGCATACGCCGGGTGATGGTTTCCGGGCCCGCCCAGAAGGTCGAATTCAGCCCACCTTCGCGGGCCAGCGCATTGACCACGCCGCCCTGAGCGGTTTCCGCCAGCAGGCGCAGTGCACGGTAAAGGTTGGATTTACCGCTGCCATTAGGGCCGGTGATCAGATTCAGCCGGCCCAAGGGGATCACCAATTTGTTGATCGAGCGGTAATTGGCCACCGCGAGGGTCTTGAGCATATGGGTTCCTGAGGCGAGATCGAGCGGGCTCATTTTCAGGTACGTGCAGGCGTCTATGACACGTGTTTTTGGGGGAAAACGTTATGAATTGTTTCTTCATAAAGGGAGCGTGCGCCGTTGAAATCCTGTTCTAAGCTCTCTGTCGAGTTGTCCATAAAAAGGCCAAGGAGTTTGCATGGCGGTTCCCGGATTGAAAGTAGTCATGGCCTTGAGTGTCGTCACCCTGCTAACGGCTTGCGAGGAGAAAAAGCCCGTACAGGAATACCTGCCACGGGTGTTCGTGCAGGTCGTCAAGCCAGCGGATTACGCGGCCTCGGTCACCCTCACCGGTGATATCCAGGCGCGGGTACAGACGGAGCTGTCTTTCCGCGTCGGTGGCAAGATCATCCAGCGCTCGGTTGACGTCGGTGATCGTGTGACCGCCAAGCAAGTGCTCGCCCGGCTCGATCCCAAGGATCTGCAGACCAATGTCGACTCGGCCCAGGCACAAGTGGTCGCCGAACAGGCGCGGGTGAAGCAGAGCGAGCTGGCGTTCGTACGTCAGCAAAAACTCTTGCCCAAGGGCTACACCAGCCAGAGCGAATATGACTCTGCTCAGGCCGCCTTGCACAGCAGCCAGAGCGCCCTGAGCGCGGCCCAGGCGCAGTTGGCCAATGCCAGGGATCAGTTGAGCTATACGGCGCTGATTGCCGATGCGCCGGGGATCATTACCGAGCGTCAGGCGGAAGTCGGCCAGGTGGTGCAGGCGACGATGCCGATCTTCAGACTGGCCCGGGACGGCGACCGCGATGCGGTGTTCAACGTTTATGAATCGCTGCTGGCCGAGAAGCCGAAGGATCAAACCATCGTCCTGAGTCTGCTCGACAACCCGGCAATCAAAACCACTGGCACTGTACGTGAAGTCACCCCGTCGGTGTCGGCGCAATCCGGCACCGTGCAGGTCAAGGTCGGTCTCGACAGCCTGCCCGACGGCATGCAATTGGGCTCGGTGGTGAGTGCCACGGGCAAGGGGTCGGGCAAGTCGGTTATCGAGTTGCCGTGGTCGGCGCTGACCAAAAACATCAGCAATCCTGCTGTCTGGATTGTCGACGACAAGGGCAAGGCGCAATTGCATTCGGTGACGGTCAGCCGCTACCTGACGGGCAAGGTCATCATCAGTGGCGGGTTGAAGGACGGGGACAAAGTCATCATCGCGGGCGGGCAACTGTTGCACCCGGACATGGAAGTCGAGATTGCCGAAAACACTTACAAGGACCTGACGTGGGGAGCAAAGCCATGAAGCCTTTATGGGCGTTGTCCATCGGGCTGGTGCTGAGCGCCTGTTCCAAGAGCGAACCGCCGCCGGCGCCGGTACGACCGGTGCTATCGATCAAGGTCCAGGCCTTGAGCGAAGAGGATCTGGGCCGCTTCGCCGGCAGTATCCAGGCTCGCTATGAAAGCAATACCGGGTTCCGCGTGGGCGGGCGAATCGCCAGTCGTAACGTCGATGTCGGCACCGAAGTCGAGAAGGGCACATTGCTCGCCACCCTCGATCCTTCAGATCAGCAGAACCAATTGCGCTCGGCCCAGGGCGATCTGGCGAAAATCCAGGCGCAACTGATCAACGCCAAGGCCACTGCCCAGCGTCAGCAAGCCTTGTTTGACCGCGGGGTCGGCGCGCAAGCGCAACTCGATGAGGCCAACACGGACCTGAAAACCACCCAGGCCTCCCTCGATCAGGCCCGGGCAGCCGTCAACCAGAGCAAGGACCAACTGGGCTACACCGAGTTGCGTGTCGACCATAAAGCCGTGGTCACCGCGTGGAGCGCCGAGGCCGGGCAAGTGGTGACGGCCGGTCAGCAAGTGGTGACCCTGGCGCAGCCGGACATCAAGGAAGCGGTGATCGACCTGCCCGATACCCTGGTCGATCAACTGCCCAGCGATGTGGTGTTCCTGGTCGCCGCGCAACTCGATCCGAGCATCAATACCACCGCCATCATCCGTGAAATCGAACCTCAGGCCCAAAGCGCCACACGCACCCGTCGTGCCCGCCTGACCCTGGCCGAAACGCCACAGGGCTTCCGCTTGGGTACGGCCATCAGCGTCACCCTGAGCTCGGCGATCAAGCCGCGCATCGAGTTGCCGCTCACCGCGCTGCAGGAGGTCGATGGCAAGCCACGCATCTGGGTGATCGATGCACAGAGTAAAACCGTCTCTCCCCGTGACGTCACCGTGATCAGCCGCACCGAAAGCACTGTGGTGCTGGCCGACGGCGTGAAGAACGGCGAGCGAGTGGTCAGTGCCGGTGTGAACAGCCTCAAACCGGGGCAACAAGTGAAAATCGACGAGGACAGTCAATGAAAGGGCCTTTCAACCTCTCGGAATGGGCCCTCAAGCATCAGTCGTTCATCTGGTATCTGATGTTCGTTGCGTTGCTGATGGGTGTGTTCTCGTACTTCAACCTGGGGCGCGAAGAAGACCCTTCGTTCACCATCAAAACCATGGTGATCCAGAGCAAATGGCCGGGGGCGACCCAGGAGGAAACCCTCAAACAGATCACTGACCGGATCGAGAAAAAGCTCGAAGAGCTCGACTCCCTCGACTACGTGAAAAGCTACACGCGCCCCGGCGAATCGACGGTGTACGTGTACCTGCGCGACACCACCAGTGCCAAGGACATCCCGGAGATCTGGTACCAGGTGCGCAAGAAGATCAACGACATCAAATACCAGTTCCCGCAAGGCATACAGGGGCCGTCATTCAACGATGAGTTCGGTGACGTCTTCGGCTCGATCTACGCCTTCACCGCCGACGGCCTGACGCTGCGTCAGTTGCGCGACTACGTGGAACAGGCGCGCATGGAAATTCGCGGTGTGCCGGGGTTGGGCAAGATCGAAATGGTCGGCCAGCAGGACGAAGTGCTGTACCTGAACTTCTCCACGCGCAAACTCGCAGCGCTGGGCATCGATGAGCGTCAGGTGGTGCAGAGCCTGCAAACCCAGAACGCCGTGACCCCGGCGGGTGTCATCGAGGCCGGGCCGGAGCGGATATCGGTGCGCACTTCAGGGAAGTTCGCTTCGGAGAAAGACCTGGCCGAGGTCAACCTCAAGCTCAACGACCGTTACTATCGTCTGGCCGACATTGCCGAAATCAGCCGTGGCTACGTCGATCCGGCCTCGCCGGAATTCCGCTACAACGGCAAACAGGCCATTGGCCTGGCGATCGCCATGCAGAAGGGTGGCAACGTCCAGGCATTCGGCAAGGCTTTGCACACCCGTATCGACGAGTTGACCGCCGACCTGCCGGTCGGTGTCGGCATTTACAACGTCTCCGACCAGGCCGTGGTGGTGGAGGAAGCCGTCGGCGGCTTTACCAGCGCGTTGTTTGAAGCAGTGGTGATCGTGCTGCTGGTCAGCTTCGTCAGCCTCGGTGTGCGCGCCGGGCTGGTGGTGGCGTGCTCGATCCCGTTGGTGCTGGCGATGGTGTTCGTGTTCATGGAATACAGCGGCATCACCATGCAGCGGATTTCCCTTGGTGCACTGATCATCGCCCTCGGCCTGCTGGTGGACGATGCGATGATCACCGTGGAAATGATGGTTACCCGTCTGGAGTTGGGCGAGACCAAGGAGCAGGCGGCGACCTTCGCCTACACCTCCACGGCGTTCCCGATGCTTACCGGTACGCTGGTGACGGTGGCGGGCTTCGTGCCGATCGGCTTGAACGCCAGCTCCGCCGGTGAATACACCTACACCCTGTTTGCGGTGATTGCCTGTGCGATGCTGGTGTCGTGGGTGGTGGCGGTGCTGTTTGCGCCGGTGATCGGCGTGCACATCCTCAGCACCAACGTGAAGCCCCACGAAGGCGAACCCGGGCGCATCGGCAAGGCGTTCAACGGCGGGCTGCTGTGGTGCATGCGCAATCGCTGGTGGGCCATTGGCATTACGGTGCTGTGTTTTGTGCTGGCGCTGTTCAGCATGCGCTACGTGCAGAACCAGTTCTTCCCGTCTTCGGATCGTCCTGAAATCCTGGTGGACCTGAACCTGCCGCAAAACGCCTCGCTCGACGAAACCCGCCGGGCCGTCGATCGACTCGAGGCCACGCTCAAGGACGATCCGGACATCGTGCGCTGGAGCACCTATGTCGGTCAGGGCGCGATCCGTTTCTATCTGCCACTGGACCAACAACTGCAAAACCCGTTCTACGCGCAGTTGGTGATCGTCAGCAAAGGCCATACCCGTGAGGCCATGATGCAGAAGCTTCGCGAGCGCTTGCGCAACGACTTCGTCGGCATCGGCAGTTATGTCCAGGCACTGGAAATGGGCCCGCCGGTAGGGCGTCCGATCCAGTACCGGGTCAGCGGCAAAGACGTCGATCAGGTGCGCCGCCATGCCATCGATCTGGCCACCGAGCTGGACAAGAACCCGCACGTTGGCGAGATCATCTACGACTGGAACGAACCGGGCAAAGTCCTGCGCATCGACATCGCCCAGGACAAGGCGCGGCAGTTGGGGTTGTCTTCCGAGGATGTGGCCAACCTGATGAACGGCATCGTCAGTGGCCAGGCGGTGACCCAGGTCGACGACGACATCTACCTGATCAACGTGGTCGGTCGCGCGGTAGATTCCGAACGCGGTACGCCGGAAACCCTGCAGAACCTGCAAATCGTCACGCCTAGCGGCACGTCGATTCCGTTGCTGGCGTTCGCCACGGTGCGCTACGAACTGGAGCAGCCGTTGGTATGGCGTAGGGATCGCCTGCCGACCATCACCATCAAGGCGGCGATACGCGACGAGATCCAGCCGACGGACCTGGTGAAAATCCTCAAGCCGTCCATCGACGCTTTCGCTGCCAAACTGCCGGCGGGTTACAAGGTCGCCACCGGTGGTACGGTGGAGGAAAGCGGCAAGGCCCAGGGGCCGATTGCCAAGGTTGTGCCGCTGATGCTGTTCTTGATGGCGACCTTCCTGATGATCCAGTTGCACAGCGTGCAGAAGCTGTTCCTGGTGGCCAGCGTCGCGCCGCTGGGGCTGATCGGCGTGGTGATCGCGCTGGTGCCTACCGGTACGCCAATGGGCTTCGTGGCGATCCTCGGGATTCTGGCGTTGATCGGTATCATCATCCGTAACTCGGTGATCCTGGTGACCCAGATCGAAGAGTACGAGCAGAAGGGCTACGCGCCGTGGGATGCGGTGGTGCAGGCCACCGAGCATCGACGTCGGCCGATCCTGCTGACCGCGGCGGCGGCGAGCATGGGGATGATCCCGATTGCCCGGGAAGTGTTCTGGGGGCCGATGGCCTACGCAATGATCGGCGGGATCGTCATCGCCACCTTGTTGACGCTGCTGTTTTTGCCGGCGCTGTATGTGGCCTGGTACAAGATTCGCGAGCCGAAGAAAGAGGCGCAGTAAGGGCGAGCGCTTCGCGCTCTATTCGCGGGCAAGCCCGCTCCCACAGGGATTGCGCTGAACCCTGTGGGAGCGGCGGTGCGGCGATCCGACTTGCTCGCGAAGACATCTGCTCTGGCAACAAAAGCAAAAGATCGCAGCCTTCGGCAGCTCCTACATCCCACCTACTGTAGGAGCTGCCGAAGGCTGCGATCTTTTGATCTGCGCTTTAGTCAGCGCGCCGCCAGACACTCGCCAACCAAGGCTGCTGCTCCCGCGGCAGCCCTGCCGGCCGGTAGTAATGCTCCAGCTCCACAAACCCCGCCTCGATCAACAATTGCTGCCAGGCCGCCAGGTCGTGGTACGACCCATAACGCGGTCCGTTCCAGCCTTCCTGATTCTCGCCACGTGGATTGGAACTGAACAACACCCCACCCGGTTTCAGCGCTCCCCACAACTGTTTCAACACCCGCGGTAATTCCTGACGCGGAACATGAAACAGCACCGCGTTGGCAAAAATCCCGTCGAAACGCTCGGCCGGCAGATCAAGCTTCAGGAAGTCCTGCTGCCACACCTCGCAACCGCTGTCCTCACGGGCCATCTGCGCGAATTTTTCCGAACCGTCGAGGCCGACCGCCTTGTGGCCCATACGGGTGAAGGTCTGCAAATCGCGACCCGGCCCGCAGCCAAAATCGAGAATGTCGAAAGGCGCCTCACCCTGAATATGCCGCAACAGGGCATCGATGTTCTGGCTGACATCGTGATCGCGCGTGCCTTCTCGGAAACTTTCCGCCGTCGAGTTGTAGTGGCCCAGGGTCGTGGCGGTGATCTGTTCGAGGTCGTCGGGTGTTTGCTTCATGGTCGGCTGCGCAGGTCATTGGGATCTGCCGAATATACGCCATCAGATCTGGGGCTGCTTTGCAGCCCATCGCGGGCAAGCCCGCTCCCACAGGATTGCGCGGTGGTTCAAACGCCACGATACCTGTGGGAGCGGGCTTGCCCGCGATGGCTATCTAAAAGACAAAGAGAGTGTCAGCCCTTTTTCATCCCCAAACACTCAATGGAGTGATCCACCATCGCCTTGGCAATCTCCAGCAAATGCCAGATCGAGTACACCATCGCCCGGTCGGCGCCCTTGAGTTGATCGCCACACTGATACGCCGTGACTGACGCGCATCGCAGCAGGTCGGCGACATAGAGTTGGGTGTCTTCAAAACTCACGTCTTTGCTGACGTTGTAGAAACGCATTTCATCGGTTGGTGCGGGTTGTTTACCGGTGAGGTAGAAATCGATGGCGCGATAGAGCGCTGATCGATCCCTGAGCGGGTCTTCAGTGCTGGTTTCGTTGTCGGGATTTTCGGGAGGCGGATCGGGAACGGATTTCTTCATTGGTAAAACTCCTGGAATTAATTGGAGCCAACCGATATCGCGACTAAACGAACAGGGGTGGCGGCTGCACGCAGGTTAGTCGACCGGTCACCAGGAAACCCGGCGCACCCAAGGGTGCCCTGCGCACAGCCACCATAACTTTCAGGTAATAAAAAACACCTGACATGAGGTGGCGCTGTACGCCTGGTAAGATCCGGGCGACTAAACCCGATCACTGATGAGCAGTGACGGACCGAGACTAGCCACGGAATTCGGCAGGCGCAAGCGAGCGAAATGATCTAGGAAATGTCCTGCAAAAGAAAGGGAACAGACCTGCAAAACCGCTGATTTTCCTGTACGAAAACTTCCCTCTGGAAGTCTGTGATCACCTGTGGCGAGCGAGCCTGCTCCGGGCGGCGTTCCGACGATGGCCATTTCACGGACATCGACCTGTTACTTCTTACAGTTTCGGTCCGGCCAAAAAAAGCCCAGTCTTTCCTCAGTCAAAGCGAAGGACCGTCAATGCCGTGAACGCTCATCACCACACCGCGACACCGACGCTGTCGGTCATCGATCCACGCGCCCTGACGGTTCGCAGCGTCGGCTATTGCCGCCATCCCGACAGCCCGGTGATTGATCCACGCATCACCCGGCAACGCTTCGACGCGGCGGGGCGGTTGTTCGAGTCGTGGGACCCACGTTTGTGGGGCACGGCGCCGATGCCGAACCTGACCACGCTCTACGGCTTGAACGGGCAACCGTTGTTGACGGACAGCGTCGATGCCGGGTGGCAGTTGAGTGTGCTGGATCAGGCGGGTTCGCCCTGTTCATTCTGGGATGCACGAGGCAGTCAGCGTCACACCGAGTTCGACGAACAACAGCGGCCCGTCACCGTCACGGAACAGGCCGTGGGGGAACGACCTCGCGTGGTGGAGCGCTTGACCTATGGCGGTTCCGAACCCGCGTACGCAGCGCACAACCAGTGCGGACAGATGATCCGCCATGACCACCCGGCAGGCACTCAATGGGCTGCCGACTACGGGCTCGTCAGTTCAACACTGGTTGAAGAGCAACGCTTTCTCGCTGACCTCGAAACCCCTGATTGGCCCTTGGATATCAATGACCGAGAGGCGTGGCTGGAAGATCAATCGTTCATCACCCGCCACACCTTCAACCCCGGCGGCGAGCTTCAGCGGCAAACCGATGCCATGAGCAACGTTAGAACCTTTGGCTACGACGTGGCCGGTAAGTTGAGTGAGGCCTGGCTGCACATGGCCGGCGAGGGCAGGCGAGCGCAACGGCTGGTCAGCGACATTCATTACAACGCGCTGGATCAGGTCGAACGTGAAACTACCGGCAATGGCGTGCTGACCCGCGCCGAGTACGCCGCCGATGACGGACGGCTGATTCGGCTGACGGTGGCGGTCGGTAACCAGAACCCCTTGCAGGATCTGCACTACGTCTACGACCCGGTGGGCAACATCGTCGAACTGCACGACCTGTCCCAGCCCGTCAGCCATTTCAACAACCAGCGCATTGAGCCGATCAACCGCTACCGCTACGACAGCCTCTATCAATTGGTCGAAGCCCAAGGCTGGGAGGTCAGCCAGCCGAGCCATGGTCCAGCTCTGCCGACACTGCTGCCCACGCCGCTGGACCCCAACCAACGGCGCAATTACGCCCAGTGCTTCGAGTACGACCGGGCCGGGAACTTGATCACCCGCCACCACAGCGGCGCGCCCGGGTTTTCGATGTTTACCTCGGAACGAAGCAACCGCAGCCTCGGGCAACGGGGCGACGGTTCGCTGCCAGGCGAGTCTGAAGTCGCCTCGGGTTTCGATGCCTGCGGCAACCAGTTGGAACTGCAACGCGGGCAAGCCATGGTCTGGGACATCCGCAATCAATTGCATCAGGTCACCTTGGTCAAACGCGAAACCGAGCCCGACGACTACGAATGCTACCGCTACGACCACCCCGGCCGCCGCTTGCGCAAAATGGGATTCGCCCAAAGCAGCGGCCGCACCCTGCGCACCGAAGTCCGTTACCTCCCCGGTCTGGAAATCCACCGCCAGGCCGATGGCGAAGAACACCACGTCATCAGCGTCGAAGCCGGACGCAGCAACGTGCGGGCGCTGCACTGGCCCCAAGGTGCTCATGACGATCACTTGCACTACAGCCTTAGCGATCACCTCGGCTCCAGCACCCTGGAACTGGATGACGAGGCGGGCGTACTGACCCAGGAACACTATTACCCCTTTGGCGGCACGGCGTGCTGGGCGGGGAAAAGTACGCTGGTGGCGCAGTACAAGACTATTCGCTATTCGGGTAAAGAGCGGGATGCGACCGGGCTTTATTACTATGGCTACCGGTATTACGCGCCGTGGTTGCAACGCTGGATAAGCCCGGATCCGCTTGCTGCAATCGACGGTTTGAATTTCTATCGAGCACTTAGGAACTCGCCAATCACCCTGCGAGAAAAGTTTGGACTCGTCCCCGTACATCCTGACGATGTACATCAAAATGAACGAATAGCAGTCAACTCCGAAGAAGAACAAATTTCAAATGAGTTTTCAGTTGGCGAGTTAGCTGTTGCAAATGCGCTGCCCGTGGCGGAATCCTTGTCGGATCGAATTGCCACTTATTTTGAGTTGAATTCTGCTCGTATAGAGAAAATGAATAAAATGCTCAGACATCAACCATTGAGCGATACGAAGATTCAGTCCGGCAGAATGGTAATTCCAGACGAAGGCGGAACGGCTTTGGTGGATGAATTTATCAACGAATATCTTCCATCCGGCACCTGGATTTTTCGGACTAACTACAAACGTACAAATACCAAAGATTTTTTTGCGAGCGATGTTCAGCTTGTTCAGGTGGCTTTACTAGGTATTTCTGATTATCCCAATATCATTGTCCGGAATGAGGTTAAAAATGAACAGACACTTGAGCTGACCAGTAAATTTGAAAGTGGCACGGAAGAGCTAAAAAATGCTTTTTTTATGACTCCGAATGGGAAAAATACAGCACAGATACTAAAAGCTTTGGCCTTAGACGCAATCAGTGTGACGAGATCTACTAATAAAGGGGCAGATTTTCCCAGTTTTTACGTCAAGGTACGTCCGCAGTTAGCTCATAAAAAAAGAGGATCCTCCGCCCAAGCAGCCGAACGAACGAATCTGCCTTCTTAACGCTTGTTCAACCCCCGCGCCAACCGATCCCCACCGAGTTGAATCACCGCCACCAACGCCACCAGCAGCACAATCACCGTCAGCATGATCTGGCTATCAAACCGCTGATACCCATACCGGTAGGCAATGTCCCCCAACCCGCCTGCACCAATCGCCCCGGCCATGGCCGATGAGTTGATCATGGTCACCAGCGTAATCGTGAACCCGCCGACAATCCCCGGCAGCGCTTCCGGCAACAACACGTGCCAGACGATGTGCCAGCGCCGGCAACCCATGGCTTGCGCCGCTTCGATCAGTCCATGGTCGACCTCGCGCAAGCTGACTTCGGCAATGCGCGCAAAGAACGGTGTAGCCGCGATGGTCAGCGGCACCACGGCCGCCCATACGCCATAGGTGGTACCGACGATCAATCGGGTGAACGGAATCAGCGCCACCATCAGAATCAAAAACGGGACTGAGCGGAATAAATTCACGAATGCGCCCAAAGCACGGTTCAACGCTGGCGCTTCGTAGATGCCGCCTCTGGAGCTGGTGACGAGAATGACCGCCAGCGGAATGCCCGCCAACAGCGCGATCAACGACGAGACGCCGACCATCAGGAACGTGTCGATGAAACCCTGCAGCAAGCGATCAAACCACATAGCCCAATACCTCCACCTGTTGCGCCCAATGGGAGGCGCGTTGACGCAACTCTTCGGCACCGAGAGTCGAGCCTGTCACCGCCAGCAGCAGTTGCCCAAGCGCATGACCCTGAATCCGTTCCACGCCACCCTGCAACAGCCGCACGCGGCCACCGAGGGCGCTGAACAGCGCGGCCAGGTCCGGTTCGTCACGTTGACTGCCGGTAAACTGCAAACGCAGGACCACAGCGGCATCGTGGGACTTCGCTTGCGCCAACAGACGGTTTTGCAGCTCTTTCGGCAATGCGTGTTGCAACGGCGCCAGCAATGTCTTGCTGACCTCGTGCTGCGGATTGCCGAACACTTCCCACACCGGCCCTTGCTCGACGATGCGCCCGTGTTCCAGGACAACCACGCGATCACAGATCTCACGGATCACTGCCATCTCGTGGGTGATCAGCACAATGGTCAGGCCCAGGCGCTGATTTATCTCGCGCAACAGGCCGAGGATCGACTGCGTGGTCTCCGGGTCGAGCGCCGAGGTGGCCTCATCACACAGCAGAATCTCCGGGTCATGCACCAGCGCCCGGGCAATGCCCACGCGCTGTTTCTGCCCGCCCGACAACTGCGCCGGGTAAGCCTTGTGTTTGGCCTGCAAACCCACCAGTTCCAGAAGTTCACGGACTTTCTGCTCGCGTTGTTCCTTGGGCACGCCAGCGACTTTCAACGGCAGTTCGACGTTCTGCCAAACGGTCTTGGCCGACATCAAATTGAAGTGCTGGAAGATCATGCCGATGCGCCGACGCAGCGCCACCAGGCGGTCTTCCTCGAACTCGCCGATGTCGACCTGATCGATCAGCACCCGACCGCTGCTCGGTTGTTCCAGGCGGTTGATGGTGCGGATCAGCGACGACTTGCCGGCGCCGCTGCGGCCGATGATGCCGAACACTTCGCCGCGCTGGATCGCCAGGTCGATACCGTGCAGGGCGGCCACCGGCCCTTGCTGGCCGTTGTAGGTTTTGCCCAGGCCGATGAAGCGGACGTGGGCACGATTGAGCTCGGGATGCAGCTCGGTTTGTTCAGCACGTTGAGGCTCTGGAATCTCCAGTCGCCGTTGGAAGGCGGCGGTCATGCTCAGCTTTCCCAGCCGGCTTGATAGAGCTTGCCGTGGGCTTTATCCAACGCGGCGCGCACAGCGGGTGAGTGCTGGTAGATGTCGACGAACTTGATCAGGCGCGGGTCGGTTTTGCTCTTGGGCTGGATCACGAACTGAATCACGTACTCCTTGTGATCGAGGCCGTCGAACAGCAGCGCGGAGCCCGCATCGAAGGTTTTCGACAAGCGAATGTAGGCCGGGTAGCCCTGCACCAGATCGGCATCGTCATAGGCGCGTACCAGTTGCACGGCTTCGACCTGGAGGATCTTGATGTGCTTCGGGTTGGCGATGATGTCTTCTTCGGTGGCCTTGTAGCCGACGCCGGGCTTGAGGGTGATAAGGCCGGCCTTGGCCAGCAGCTGCAAGCCACGACCGCTGTTGATCGGATCGTTGGCGATGGCCACGCTGGCGCCTTGCGGCAGTTCGTCGAAGCTTTTGTATTTCTTCGAGTAGAGGCCGACGTTGTTGATGATCCCCGGCGCGAATGGCACCAGGTCGAACCCTGACGCAGCCTTGGCGTTTTCCAGGAACGGGATGTGCTGGAAGTAGTTCACGTCGATGTCGCCAGCGGCGAGGCTGACGTTCGGCGCGATCCAGTCGGTGAACTCCACCAGTTCGACTTTCAGTCCTTGTTTGGAGGCCTCTTCGACAGCTGCTTCAAGGGGAATGGCGAAAGCGGCGGTGGTGCCAATTTTCAGGGGGGCGTCGGCGGCGAAGGTCACCGAGCTGAACAGACCGAAGGCCAGGGCCAGTGCTTTGACTGGGTGGGAGAGGTAGTGCTTTTTCATGATGAGTAATCCAGTCAGTGCATAGAATTTGTGGTGTTTGGTCGGGCCTCTTCGCTGGCAAGCCTGCTCCTACAAGGGCCTGCGATCCCCTGTAGGAGCAGGCTTGCCAGCGAAGCTTTTTAGCGGCGATAGGTCGAGCCGGTATGTTGCTCAGGCAAATGCGCCTCCCGCTGAAACAGCTTTTCGCGCAAGGTGCCGCTGTCGTACGCGGTCTTGTACGAGCCCCGCCGTTGCAACTCGGGAATCACCAAATCAATGAAATCCACATAGCTTTCCGGCGTAACAATGCGGGTCAGGTTGAAGCCATCCAGACCCGTCTCGGCGATCCACGATTCCAGTTCATCGGCTACCTGCTCAGGCGAGCCAACCACCGTGATGTAACGACCGCCGAGAGCGTGCTGCTCCAGCAATTTGCGCCGAGTCCAGTCGTTGTTTTGCAGGTGTTTGGTGGCGGACTGGATGGCGTTGCTCTTCACGTACTGGATCGGCTCGTCGATTTCATATTGAGAAAAATCGATCCCGGTGGACGCCGAAAAGTGCGCCACGCCGGCCTCTGCACTGGCGTAGCTCAGGTATTCGGCGTGCTTGGCCCAGGCCAGCTCTTCGGTGGCGCCAACGATCACGTTCAGGCCCATGAACACCTTGATGTCCTCGGGATTGCGCCCGGCTTCGACGGCACTGGCGCGCACCTTGTCCACTTGGGCCTTGGTCGATGCCTTGGTCTGACCACTGATGAACACGCACTCGGCATGTCGCCCGGCGAACAGCAAACCGCGATCCGAGCTGCCGGCCTGGAACAGTACCGGCGTGCGCTGCGGCGAAGGCTCACAGAGGTGATAACCCTCGACCTGATAGAACTCGCCCTTGTGCTCGACCTTGTGCACTTTGTCCGGCTGCGCGTAGATCCGTTGCTGCGGATCGTTGAGTACCGCGCCGTTTTCCCAACTGCCTTCCAGGAGTTTGTAGAGCACCTCCAGGTACTCGTCGGCCTGGTCGTAGCGGCGGTCATGCTCGACCTGTTCGCTCAGGCCCATGGCCTTGGCGGCGCTGTCGAGGTAGCCGGTGACGATGTTCCAGCCGACCCGCCCACGGCTCAGGTGATCCAGGGTCGACAGGCGGCGGGCGAACAGGTACGGCGCTTCGTAGGTGAGGTTGGCAGTCAGGCCGAAGCCGAGGTTTTTCGTCACTGCCGCCATCGCTGAAACCAGCAGCAGCGGATCGTTGACCGGCAACTGGATCGACTCTTTCAGCGGCACGTCCACCGAGTTCTGGTAGACGTCGTAGACCCCGACGATGTCGGCGATGAACAGGCCGTCGAACAACCCGCGCTCCAGCAACTGCGCCAGTTCGGTCCAGTATTCGATCGTGTTGTAGCGGGTGGATGTGTCACGCGGATGCGTCCACAGGCCGTGGTTGATGTGCCCGATGCAATTCATGTTGAACGCGT
Source organism: Pseudomonas sp. P4_B3 (assembly GCF_056402295.1). Classification (NCBI taxonomy): domain Bacteria; kingdom Pseudomonadati; phylum Pseudomonadota; class Gammaproteobacteria; order Pseudomonadales; family Pseudomonadaceae; genus Pseudomonas; species Pseudomonas sp. P4_B3. The sequence continues at coordinate 192,600 of NZ_JBFUHR010000010.1, read as the reverse complement.
TGAGCAGGATTTTCTTTTTCGCGGCGGTCATCAAATGGTCCCCCGCAGTGGCGGGTTTTCATCATTGAGGTAGTAATTGCCAACGGCATGGTACTTCCAGCGTACCGGGTCGTGCAGGGTATGCACCCGGGCGTTGCGCCAGTGGCGGTCGAGGCCGTGTTCAATCAGGGTCGCCTGGCTGCCGGCCAGTTCGAACAGCGTGCTGCCGGCGGCCAGGGAGATTTCTGTGCTGAGGGCGCGGGCTTCGGCAACGGCAATCGACGCGGCCGCGACGGTCTGTGCATGGGTGTCGGCCTGGGCCTTGTCGAGGTATTCACCGGCACGTTCCAGCAGTGCCTCGGCAGCGTGCAGGCGAATGCTCAGGTGGCCGAAGCTCTTGAGCGTCAGTGGATCGTCCGTGGCTTTTTCGTGGGTGGCGTCGATCCACGGCCGGGTTTTGGTGCGCACGAAGTGCAGCGCATCTTCATACGCGGCGCGGGCGATGCCGGTGTCGATGGCGGCATGAAGTATCTGCGCCAGCGGACCGACCGGAGTCGGGCGCTCGAAAGCGCTTTGAAAGGGGATCACATCTTCGGCGGCAACAAAGACATCTTCGAACACCACCGAACCGCTGCCGGTGGTGCGCTGGCCGAAGCCGCTCCAGTCGTCGATCACCGTCAGGCCCTTGCTGTTGCGCGGGACGAACGCCAGTTGCTGCACGCCGTTTTCATCCACCACCGAGGTGGGAATGCGCTGGGCGTAAATCGCACCCGTGGCGTAGAACTTGCGACCATTGATGCGATAGCCGCTGCCGTCGCGAGTCAGGCTGGTGACGCGATCGTGTGCGGTTTTGGTGCCGAGTTCGGCCAACGCATTGCCGAAGCGCTGGCCGGCCAAGACTTCGGCGTACAGGCGTTGCTTCTGCTCGTGGCTGCCGTTCACCCGCAGTACTTCGAGTGCATAGAAATGGTTCTGCGGGATCTGCCCCAGGGAGCCATCGGCCCGGGCAATCAGAGCGATGACTTTCGCCAGGGTCACGTTGGATACACCGGCGCCGCCGTATTCCTTTGGCACGCTGATGCCCCAAAGACCCGAGCGGGAAAAAACCTCCAGTTCCGGATGTGGCAAACGGCGCTCGCGGTCGCGTGTGGCGCTGTCGCGTTTGAAATCTTCGGCCAGGTCGCTGGCGACTATCAGGGCTTGTTCATCGCTGGTAATGACCGCGACGTGCTGAGAACTTGTCATGTGTTTCTCCAGATGTCTGGTCGTCAGATCCAGGAATGGCGATTAGGCAGCGTGCTATTGAGGCGATAGGCGCCAACCGCGTGATACTTCCAGCGCACCGGGTCGTGCAGGGTGTGCACCCGGGCGTTGCGCCAGTGACGGTCGAGGTTGAATTCGGCGAGGGTCGCGCGGCTGCCGGCCAGTTCGAGCAGCTTTTCGCTGGCCAGCAACGAGATCTCGGTGGTCAGCACTTTGGCTTCGGCCACGGCAATCGAGGCGCGGGCGGCAGACTCGGCGGTGAATGGTGCGGCGCTGACGTCATCGAGTACTTGCCCTGCTTTGCGCAGCAGCGCTTCGGCAGCGTGCAGTTCGATTTTCAACTTGCCGATATCGGCGATCACGTACAGGTCATCGCTGGCTCGCTCGACCTTGGCGTCGATCCACGGCCGGGCGCGGGTTTTCACGAAGTCGATGGCGTCGTCGATGGCGCCTCGGGCGATACCGGCGTCGATGGCTGCTTGAATCAGTTGCGAGACGGCACCCTGAATGTTCGGCGTGTCGTTGATCCGCCAGTTATCCACCACCAGTTCGGGATCGACCTGCACGTTGTTAAGCAAAATCGTGCCGCTGGCGGTGGTGCGCTGACCAAAACCGGACCAGTCATCGACGATGCGCAAGCCCGGTGTGCCGCGACGGATGAATGCCAGCACTTGTTTGCCATCGTCGTTCAACGCTTTGACCGCGACCCAATGGGCGAACAGTGCTCCCGTGGAATAGAACTTCTGGCCATTGAGGACGCCGTCAGCGGTGATGCGCGCCTTCAGCTCCAGGGTATTTTTGCTGCCGCGTTCCGGCCCGGCATTGCCGATGCGCCAGCCATCGAGGACGCTTTTGAACAGTTGCCTTTTCTGCGCTTCGGTGGCGCTGCCGAGCACCAGGTTGAGAATGCCGAACTGGTTTTGCGGGATCTGCCCAAGCGCCGGGTCTGCCGCGGAAATGATCGCGAAGACCTCGGCCAGGGTGACGAACGAAACCTGCGGGCCTCCGTACTCGCGGGGGATGGAAATGCTGCCCAGGCCGCTGCGGGTGAACTGTTCGATTTCAGACCACGGGAGCTTGCGCTGCCGGTCACGTTTGGCCGCTTGCAGACGGGCGACTTGCGCCAGTTCGTGGGCCGCCTTGATGGCTTGAGCATCGTTGCTCAAGACTTGTGCGGGCAACAACGGGGGGGCGATGTCCAGGTCACTCTGGACGATTGCATCTGCCAGACTGGACATCAGTGCCGCTCCTTGGCTGCACGCAATGCCCTGGCGATCTGCACTGGGGTGATTGTGTTCCGGACCATACCTACCTCACATCTTATGGAAGCGCTGCTTGTGGCGGCGCATGAAAACAAGGATGTCCGGTGGTCCGGTGTATATACCCTAAACGCGTATAAATATTTTATGAACTAACTTTTAGGAATATGCATAGAAGGTCAAAAGATCGCAGCCTGCGGCAGCTCCTACAGGGTTGACGACGATGCGCGTAGGAGCTGCCGCAGGCTGCGATCCTTTGATTTCAAGCCAGGACTCATTGCTTGCGGGATTCGGCAGCCTTGAGCACTTTTTTCGGGAGGACTTTCAGATAAGAATTGGCACAACCGATCTTCAGCGTGCGAGCCGGCGCCCAGCGGGAGTTATTACCCACCCTGTCGAGAATGCAGTACGTCACTTCCAGCCGCAGGTCTTCGCCGGCTTCGAGGATGATGGCCGGCGGTATCCAGACCTGGATCGGCTGGCCCACATCGGCGGACTTGAGCCGTGGCAGATCCATGCGCACATCGCCCCAGCGCAGGGTGATTTCGTCGTCGACGGCCATGTTCAGGTACGGCTCGATGGTCAAGGGAACACCGCGTTTGACCTGGCTCGGATTGACCCCCTGACGACGAATCGCCTCGGGAATGCCCACCGGTGCCAGGCACTGGTTTTCATCGCCGCACAGCGCGGAGGGTTGGCCGCCTGGACAGTCGAGTTTGATCTGCACGTTTCGGCTGGCCGATATCGTCGGGCCCCGGCCAACCTGCATGACCCGGTAGTGAATGCGCGAAGTACCGTTGGCGACAAAACTTTCAGGCACCCGCAGTTGCACCGGTTGGCCGACATTGCAGGTCGTCAGCACGCGGGAGGCCACGTAGCAGTTGTCCCAGAACAGTTCGATCAGGTCGCCTTCGTCCATGGCGGGGTAGGGCGCGACCTCGATCAGCAGGTGCGCCGCGCAAGTGACGTTGATGCCGGTCTTGTTGGATTGCGCCAGGGTCGGGGCCACAAGCCCGGATTTGTTCGAGGTGCTGTTCATGAAGTCTCCTTGAAGTCTTGCAACGAAGTCCGTTTCTGGAATATCAAAAACTAATAATCTCGCAAAAAAACGATTAATTACTTTGGGATTAAATAATGATTAAAGCGTGATGTGTGTCGCTGGCTGGAGACTAGATAAGAGTCAGGAAGATCAGGTGTCAATAAGATTTGTTAGTGATGAGTGATGTGTGCGGTTATTCAGAAAACTCCTACGATCCCAAGTAAGTAAACCATGTCTTTGCGTCGAATTTGTCTGCTGAAAGAGGAGGAGTATGGGTGAATTGGTGCAAATCATCGGCTCGGTCTTGCGATAGAGGATCTGATCGAATTGGCACTGTTTAATTGTTGTGATGATTGTATTTGTAGCGTGCGCGCGTACAGGATTTGCATGTTAAATAGATGAGTTTAGTTTGGTATTAATGAGGCGTATTTCGAGGAGGGGTCACTTCCATCCATGGAAGTTTACCGTTGTTGCGCAGGGTTGTTAGTTGTGGGCGTTATTCAGGAACTTACTCAGGAATTGCTTGGTTCGTTCTTCTTTCGGGTTGGCAAACAACGCCTTCGCTTCGCCTTGCTCGACGATCACGCCCTTGTCGAAAAACACCACACGGTTGGCCACGTCCCGGGCAAAGCCCATTTCGTGGGTGACGATCACCATGGTGCGCTTCTCTTCGGCCAGGCCGCGGATGGTCGCCAATACCTCACCCACCAGCTCCGGGTCGAGGGCCGAGGTCGGTTCATCGAACAGGATCACTTCCGGTTCCATCGCCAGCGCCCGGGCAATCGCCACGCGCTGTTGCTGGCCACCGGAGAGGCGACGCGGGTAAGCGTCTTCCTTGCCCGCCAGGCCAACCTTGGCCAACAGCTTTTTACCCAGGGCAACGGCATCGGCGTGCGGGATCTTCTTGACGATGATCGGGCCTTCGATAACGTTTTCCAGAGCGGTGCGATGGGGGAACAGGTTGAAGTTCTGGAAAACGAAGCCCACATGCTGGCGCAAACGCCGCACCAGGCTCTGCTGCTGGTTCAGGGGACGGCTGGTATCGACCTCGATATCGCCGACCTTGATCCGGCCGCTGGTGGGTTCTTCCAGAAAGTTCAGGCAGCGCAGGAAGGTGGTCTTGCCCGAACCGCTAGGGCCGATGATCGCGACCACCTCGCCTTCCTTGACCTCAAGATCGATGCCGTTGAGCACGACTTGACCCTTGAACTGCTTTGTCAGTTTTTCCACGACAATCATTGGGTCAGGACTCCTGGTCGTGCCGATTGACCCGCGCTTCCAACTGGTTCTGCAGGTGCGAAAGCACCGTGGCCAGGACCCAGTAGATCAGTGCCGCGGCAAGATACATGGTGAAGATTTCGAAGGTGCGGGCGGTGATCAGCTGTGCCTGGCGGAACAGTTCCGGCACCTGGATGGTGGCGGCCAGCGCGGTGTCCTTGACCAGCGAAATGAAGCTGTTGCCCAGCGGCGGCAATGCGGTGCGCATCGCCTGCGGCAGGATGGCCCGGCGCAGGGTCTGCGCGCGGGTCATGCCGATACTGGCAGCCGCTTCCCACTGGCCACGCTCGATGGAACTGATCGCGGCACGCAGGATTTCACAGGCGTAGGCGGCCATGTTCAGCGAGAAGCCGATCAGGGCCGCCGGCAGCGGATCCAGTTCCAGACCCAATTGCGGCAAGCCGTAATAGATCACGAACAGTTGCACCAGCAACGGCGTGCCGCGAAAGAACGACACGTAGATGCGGGCGATCCAGCTCACCAGCTTGAAGCGCGACAGGCGCATCAGCGCCAGGCCGAAGCCCATCACCAGGCCGAAGAACATCCCGCCGAGGCTGAGGATCACCGTGTAGTACGCGCCCTTGAGCAGAAAGGGCGCGGAGTCCAGTGCGAGTTGGAAAGCTTCTCCCATTATTGAGTGACGTCTGCGTTGAAGTATTTTTCCGAGAGCTTTTTCAGGGTGCCATCGGCGCGCAGCTTATCGATGGCCTTGTTCACCGCGGCCAGCAGTTCAGGCTCGCCTTTGCGCAGGGCAATGCCGGCTTCCTGACGGGAGAACGCATCACCGGCGGCGGTGGTGTCCTTGGCCTTTTTGGCGTATTCCAGCGCGGCGAGGCGGTCGATCAGAATGGCGTCGATACGGCCGACACGCAGGTCCTGGAACTTGGTCGGATCATCTTCGTAGGTGCGGATGTCAGCGGTCGGCACATTGGCTTTCACCCACTCTTCGTAGTTGGTGCCCAGGCCTACGCCGACTTTCTTGCCAGACAGGTCGGCGGCGGACTTGATGTTCAGCTCGGCGGCCTTCTTCGTCAGCACCAGCGCCTGAATACCGGAAACGGTGTAGGGCTCGGAGAAGTCATACTTCTTCTTGCGCTCTTCGGAGATGGTTACCTGGTTGATCACTGCGTCCAGGCGCTTGGATTCCAGGGCGGCGAGGATGCCGTCCCATTTGGTCGGTTGCAGTTTGACTTTGACACCCAGCTCTTTGGCCAGGGCTTCGGAGAACTCGACTTCGAAGCCGGTCAGTTTGCCGTCGGCGTCGACGAAACTGAACGGTGGGTAGGTGCCTTCCAGGCCAACGTTGATCACGCCGGCGTCTTTGATTTTTTGCAGTTGCTCACCGGCAACCGCCTGGCCAATCAGGCCGGCGCTCAGTGCCAGGCCCAGCGATCCCACCAGCAGATTGCGACGTAGTGCGGAAAAATTCATGACAAGCCCCTGTGTTTTCTTATGGAAGACGCTTAAGGAAAGTTGGCAAATTCGGGATTCGGACGACTGCAATATCCTGCCTTAATGCAGCTTATGCGTCTCCTTGCAAATTCGCCTGCGGCGTGACTATAAGACGACACAGTTAGATAATAAAATAATAAATATTCTATTTGTTATTCGCTAATTGAATATTCGGTGCCATAGGAAAAGATCGCAGCCTGCGGCAGCTCCTACAGGTGCATGCCGATCCATGTAGGAGCTGCCGCAGGCTGCGATCTTTTGATCTTCTGAATCGCTTACAGAAAATCCTTATAGGCAAACAACGCCGGCGCCCCACCGGTGTGCAGGAAGATAATCGGGCCTTCGTCGAAACGCTGACGCCCGATCCCATCCAGCAACCCCGCCATGGCCTTGCCAGTGTAGACCGGGTCCAGCAGCAAGCCTTCCTGACCTGCCAGCAGCTTCACCGCCGCCAGTGTCCCGGCGTTCGGTTCGCCATAACGCGGGGCGAAATACTCGTCCCACAACTCGACTTTGAAAGCGTCCGGCAGGTTCACGCCCAGCAGCTCGGCGGTGCGTTCGGCCAGGCCTTGAACCTTTGGCCGCTGATCTTCATCGCTGCGCGAAACCGTCACGCCGATCACTGGCAGATCCGGCAGTGCTTCACTCAAGGCCAGCGCCAGTCCGCTGTGAGTGCCGGCGCTGCCCGAGGCCAGGACCACGGCGGCGAACTGCAGGCCGGTGTCCTTGATCTGTTCGGCCAGTTCCAGCCCGGCGCGCACGTAGCCCAGGGCGCCCAGCGCATTTGAACCACCGATCGGCACCAGATAGGGCTTCTTGCCGTTGCTGCGCAGTCTGTCAGCCAGGGCTTGCAGTTGTTCGTCGGCGTTGTCGAGGTTTTCCACCAATTCGACCTTGGCATCGAACAGGTCAAGCAGCAGGCGGTTGCCGTTGCCGGTGTAATTGCTGTCGTTAGTGCCGAGAGGGTTTTCCAGAAGGGCTACGCAGCCCAGACCCAACTTGGCGGCAATGGCGGCCGTCTGGCGTACATGGTTCGATTGCAACGCGCCGGCGGTGATCAAGGTGTCGGCACCCTGGGCCAAGGCATCGGCGGCCAGATACTCGAGTTTGCGCAGCTTGTTGCCGCCCATCGCCAGCGGCGTCAGGTCATCGCGCTTGACGTACACGTCGCGGCCCAACCAGGTCGACAGGCGTTCGAGTTTTTCCAGGGCGGTGGGCTGACCGAGCAGGTCGAGGCGGTTAAAGCGGGCGAGTTGTTGTTTGATCATGGGTCCGTACTGGCCGTGGAAGATCTCAGGACTATAGGCAGGCCCCAAAGCCTGGGCAACCGTCAATCGCTTATAGCCAATCGAACTGAGCACAGCACTATTGGTTCTTAATTTGCCTCGTGACCCTTGCCGTAAAGTAATCGCCGTCAGTGCGGCCAGACAGTCCGGTCGCCCGTGAGGAGTTTTTACCGTGAGTGAGCGTTCCAGCCATTGGCAATTGCAGACCATCGTCAGTCAGCTGCGCACGGCACGTGAGCAGTGGCGTGCACAAAACGGCCGGGCCAGCGGCGAGCAGGGCGGTCGCGAACTGCCCTCCCGGGCGGCCATGGCAGAGATTCTCGAAGCCCTGTGCGGCGCGCTGTTCCCGATGCGCCTGGGGCCGGTGGACTTGCGTGAGGAGAGTGAAGACTTCTACGTCGGTCATACGCTGGATGTGGCGCTGAATGCGCTGTTGGCCCAGGCGCGACTCGAATTGCGCTACGCCGCGCGCCACAGCGCCCAGGCCGATACCGAGGTCGAAGCCAAAACCATCCAGATCATTCAGGACTTCGCCCTCGCTTTGCCTGGGTTGCGCAGCCTGTTGGACACCGACGTGCTCGCGGCCTATCACGGTGACCCGGCGGCCCGCAGTGTCGATGAAGTGCTGTTGTGCTACCCGGGGATTCTGGCGGTGATTCACCACCGGCTGGCCCACCATTTGTACCGTGCCGGGCTGCCGTTGCTGGCGCGGATCAGCGCGGAAATCGCCCACTCGGCCACCGGCATCGACATTCACCCCGGCGCGCAGATCGGCCGCAGTTTCTTTATCGACCACGGTACCGGCGTGGTGATCGGCGAAACCGCGATCATCGGCGAGCGCGTGCGGATTTATCAGGCGGTGACTTTGGGCGCCAAGCGCTTCCCGGCGGACGAAGACGGTCAGTTGCAGAAGGGCCAGCCACGGCATCCGATTGTCGAGAATGACGTGGTGATTTATGCCGGGGCGACGATTCTTGGCCGGATCACCATCGGTCAGGGTTCGACCATCGGCGGCAATGTCTGGCTAACCCGTAGCGTGCCGGCGGGCAGCAACCTGACCCAGGCGAATCTGCAGTTGGATGATGGGGCGCAGAAGTAATGCCCCGGCTTTTTGGTGAGAGATAGTTTTCGCTGGCTGTAGGAGCTGTCGAGTGAAACGAGGCTGCGATCTTTTCAAGTGCACCGCAAAAGTCAAAAGATCGCAGCCTGCGGCAGCTCCTACAGAATCCCCCAAATCCCACCTCATCCCCTTCCTTAAGCTCGTGTAGGAAAGCTACCGCCGAGCCCTGCGATTAGTCCTTAGCCCCCTATCCATGTTTAACTTGAACGTTCATTCAAGTTAAACCGGCGGTTCGCTGCCCGCTCACAACAGGAGGCTTGCCTTTGCTGAGTCCGATTTCTACAGCCACGATTTTCCCCTCCGAGGTGCACCGAACGTGAGTGCATCGTCCATCCCTCCAAGCGGCCTGATCCGCATGAATCCGCCGGTGTTCTGGTTCTCGGCGAGTTTCATCCTGTTGTTTGGTGTCGTTGTCATCGCCATGCCAGAGCAGGCCGGTGCCTGGTTGCTGGCGGCGCAAAACTGGGCGGCAAACACGGTCGGCTGGTATTACCTGCTGGCGATGACCCTGTATCTGGTCTTCGTGGTGGTCACTGCCTTGTCCGGCTACGGCAAGATCAAGCTCGGTGCCGACCACGACGAACCCGAATTCAGTTATTTGTCCTGGGCCGGCATGCTGTTCGCCGCCGGGATCAGCATCACCCTGTTTTTCTTCTGCGTGTCCGAGCCGCTGACCCACATGCTGCAACCGCCCCAAGGCGAGGCCGGTACGGCGGAGGCGGCGCGCCAGGCGATGCAGATTCTGTTTCTGCACTGGGGCCTGCATGGCTGGGGCGTGTTCGCCTTTGTCGGCATGGCGCTGGCCTACTTTGCCTACCGGCATAACCTGCCACTGGCCCTGCGCTCGGCGCTGTATCCGCTGATCGGCAAGCGCATCAATGGCCCCATCGGTTATGCGGTGGATGGCTTCGGCATCATCGCCACGGTGTTCGGCCTCGGTGCCGACATGGGCTTCGGCGTGTTACACCTCAACTCGGGCCTGGACTACCTGTTCGGCATCGCCCACACCCAATGGGTTCAGGTCGGCCTGATCACCTTGATGATGGGCGCTGCGATCATTGTTGCCGTATCCGGCGTCGACAAGGGTGTGCGGGTGATGTCCGACATCAACATGCTGCTGGCCTGTGCGCTGTTGCTGTTCGTGTTGTTCGCCGGCCCCACGCAGCACTTGCTCAACACGCTGATCCAGAACGTCGGCGACTATCTCGGCGCCTTGCCGATGAAGAGTTTTGATCTGTACGCCTACGGCAAACCCAGCGACTGGCTGGGCGGCTGGACGGTGTTCTACTGGGCCTGGTGGATCGCATGGTCGCCGTTCGTGGGCCTGTTCATCGCACGGATTTCCCGTGGCCGGACCATCCGTGAATTTGTCTTCGGCGTGCTGTTGATTCCGCTCGGCTTCACCCTGGCGTGGATGTCGATCTTCGGCAACAGCGCCATCGATCAAGTGCTCAACCACGGCATGAGCGCGCTCGGCATGTCGGCCATCGACAATCCGTCGATGACGCTCTATCTGCTGCTGGAAACCTACCCGTGGAGCAAAACCGTCATCGCGGTCACGGTGTTCATCAGCTTCGTGTTCTTCGTCACCTCCGCCGACTCCGGCACCGTGGTGCTCTCGACGCTGTCCGCCAAGGGCGGCAACCCGGATGAAGACGGGCCGAAATGGCTGCGGGTGTTCTGGGGGGCGATGACCGCACTGGTGACCAGTGCTTTGCTGTTTTCCGGCAGCATCGATGCGTTGAAGTCGGCGGTGGTTCTGACCTCGCTGCCGTTCTCGTTGATTCTGCTGTTGATGATGTGGGGGCTGCACAAGGCGTTTTATCTGGAATCGCAGAAGCAGATTGCGCAGATGCATTCATTGGCACCGGTGTCCGGTTCACGGCGGGGCGGCTGGCGTCAGCGTTTGAGCCAGGCGGTGCATTTCCCGTCGCGGGATGAGGTCTATCGCTTCCTCGACACAACGGTGCGCCCGGCGATTGAAGAGGTCTCGGCGGTATTCATCGAGAAGGGCCTCAAGGTCATCACGCATCCAGAACCGGTCAACGACAGCGTCAGCCTGGAAATCGGTCACGGTGACGAACATCCATTTATCTACCAGGTGCAAATGCGCGGCTACTTTACGCCGTCGTTTGCCCGGGGTGGCATGGGTTCCAAGGAACTCAACAACCGTCGTTACTACCGCGCCGAAGTGCATTTGAGCGAGGGCAGCCAAAACTACGATCTGGTGGGTTACACCAAGGAGCAGATCATCAACGACATCCTCGACCAGTACGAACGGCACATGCAGTTCCTGCATCTGGTGCGTTGATCGCGGGCAGGGCGCCGGGGCTTTTCAGGTCTCGGCGCTCAGCACCATGAACAACACCAGCGCCGCCACCGGAATGCTGAACACCATCGTGCCGATCCCCAGTTCCGTACTCAATGCCTGTCCGGCGGTCACCACGCCGATGGCGCCGTTGATCACTGTCAACGCCAGCCACAGGATCACGAAACTGTAGGTGAGTGTCTGACGGCTGAAGCCGAGTTTCTCGCCGATGAACAGCATCATCGCGAGCAGGACCAGGCCGAAGGTGATGATGATCGTGGTGTGCATGGCTTGCTCCATCCTTGCGATAGCTATCGCTTCTTCGTTGCTTCGGCGACTTTGTTCCTGCCGGGCCTGATTGCGCAAGTGCGCCGTCAGTCTGAGAGAGGAAGTCAGTCTCGCCATGATCGACTAATATTTTTCTGAGTGTGTATGGTGTGTATTGTTATCGCGCTTCGCCGCTTAAAGTACGCAGCCGTTGCTGTCGAAAAAAGGCGAAGGACATGCGTAGCCGGGAAATGATCAGGACGATCAAACACCCCGACTCGGATCTTCCTAAAGGAACGATCAACAGCATATTGAAACAGGCGGGTCTGAAATGAAGCCCGTCATCGGATACGAAAGTCCCAATGAGGACACATCACAGGAAGGATTTATCCACATGCAATTTCCGGTCGTTCTGCACAAGGATGCCGACTCAGAGTACGGCGTAATCGTCCCGGATGTGCCGGGATGTTTCTCGGCTGGTAGCACTGTGGCGCAGGCACTCGAAAGCGTGAAAGAGGCGTTGTCCCTGCATTACGAGGGGCTGGTCGCCGATGGCGATGCATTGCCGCAGGTCCGTGAGATCGATGCTCATCTCGATAACCCCGATTACGCCGGCGGTGTGTGGGCAGTAGTCGAATTCGATATCACGCCCTATTTCGGCAAGTCGGTGCGCTTCAATGCCACGCTGCCTGAGCAATTGCTTGAGCGAATCGACCAAACGGTCAGGCGGGATCAGCGATACAGTTCCAGATCAGGATTTTTGGCTGCTGCCGCCTTGCGCGAACTGTCAGCGTAAAGGGGCGGATTTGGTCGAAACGTCGGGGCCGATTAAATAAAATGTGAAACGTTTCAGCAATTCATCGAGTCTCAGGTTTTCTGGCGTTTGTCCGGGCGTATGCTGGGCGACTGGCAAAGCAGTCGAGACCAGATTCAAGACCGACAAGAGAGGATTCGATGACTTACACCGCTGCCGAAAACCGCTACGACTCCATCCCTTACCGCCGCGTAGGCCGCAGCGGTCTGGTGCTGCCGGCGCTGTCGTTGGGCCTGTGGCACAACTTCGGCGACAGCACGCCGATCGATACCCAGCGCGCGTTATTGCGCACGGCATTCGACCTGGGCATCAACCACTTCGACCTGGCCAACAACTACGGCCCTCCGTACGGCAGCGCGGAGATCAACTTCGGCCGTTTACTGCGCGAAGACTTCAAGCAGTACCGCGACGAGCTGATCATTTCCAGCAAGGCCGGTTGGGACATGTGGCCCGGCCCTTACGGTCAGGGCGGCGGTTCACGCAAGTACGTGCTGGCCAGCCTCGACCAGAGCCTGCAACGCCTGGGCGTGGACTACGTCGACATCTTCTACTCCCACCGTTTTGATCCGGATACGCCGCTTGAAGAAACCGCCAGCGCACTCGCGACAGCGGTGCAACAGGGCAAGGCACTGTACATCGGCATCTCGTCCTATTCCGGGGTGAAAACCCGCGAAATGGCGACGCTGCTCAAAGAGTGGAAAGTGCCGCTGCTGATTCACCAGCCGGCCTACAACCTGCTCAATCGCTGGGTGGAAAAAGACCTGCTGGATACCACCGACGAACTCGGCACCGGCGTGATTGCCTTCACCCCGTTGGCCCAGGGTCTGCTGACCGACAAATACCTCAACGGCGTGCCGGCGGATGCGCGGGTCAACCGTCCGGGCGGTGGTTCGTTGCAGGCATCGCATTTGTCCGAGGCCAACATCGCCCAAGTGCGGGCACTCAACGAAATCGCCAGGCGTCGTGGACAGAGCCTGGCGCAACTGGCACTGGCCTGGACCCTGCGCGATCCACGGGTCACGTCGGCATTGATTGGTGCGAGCCGGCCGGAGCAGATCGTCGAGAACGTCGGGGCGTTGAAGAACCTGAGCTTCAGTGCAGAGGAACTGGCGGAGATCGACCGGTTTGCCCGGGAGGGCGGGGTCAATCTTTGGGAGAAGCCTTCTACGGCGGAGTAACCCTGAAAAGCAAAAGATCGCAGCCTTCGGCAGCTCCTACAGGATCAATGTTCGACCGTAATATTTGCGGCGAACGCAGTCAATGTAGGAGCTGCCGAAGGCTGCGATCTTTTGATCTTAAAATGGCACATCCCCCAACACCGTCGCCCGCTGCATCACCCGCCGCGCCGGCCGGTAATCATCCACCGCATAATGCTGGGTCACGCGGTTGTCCCAGAACGCAATGTCGTCCTGCTGCCAGCGCCAGCGAATGGTGAACTCCGGCCGCGTTGAATGGGCGAACAGGAACTTCAGAATCGCCTCGCTCTCGGTTTCCGACAGTTCGTTGATCTTCGAAGTGAAACCTTCGTTGACGAACAGCGAGCGGCGCCCACTCACCGGGTGCGTGCGGATCACCGGGTGCGACAACGGCGGATTCTTGCGTCGTGCCTCTTCCCACTGGACCAGCGCCTCGGGCGTGTTGCCATAGCGCTCCAGCGGGAATGAACGAGTGAAATCGTGGGTGGCAGTCAGCCCTTCGAGCAAGGTTTTCATCGGCGCCGACAGGGCTTCATACGCCGCAATCCCGCTGGCCCACAACGTGTCGCCGCCAAACGCCGGCAGCAACTTGGCGCTGAGCACCGCGCCCATGGCCGGGGTCGGCAGGAAGGTCACGTCGGTGTGCCAGATCGCGTTATCGCGTACGTCGGTGACGGCGGTGTCGAGGATCAGTACCTCTGGTTGTTCTGGCACATTGGGGTAGATCGGATGAATGTGCAGGTCGCCGAAATTCGCGGCGAATCGCGCCTGTTGCTGTGGCGTGATCGGCTGCTCGCGAAAGAACAGGACCTGATGCTTGAGCAGGGCCTGTTCGATGGCATCGCGCTGCTCCAGGTTCAGTGGCTGGCTGATGTCGACGCCGCTGATTTGCGCACCGAGGGCGGAGCTTAAGGGGACGATGGTCAGGTGGCTCATGGTGGTTCTCTTCAATCTGGAGGTGCCAACTGTAGGAGCGAGCCTGCTCGCGATAGCGGTGCATCAGTCAAAGCATTGTTACCTGATAATCAGCAATCGCGAGCAGGCTCGCTCCTACAGGGTTGTCGGTATTCAGTGAGCCTGGCCGTGCCACGGCACCAGCTTTCGTTGCAATGTGCGCAGGCCCAACTCCATCGCGAAGGCGATCAGCGCGATCACCAGAATCCCCAGTACCACCACATCGGTGACCAAAAACTGCGCAGCCGATTGCACCATGAAGCCAAGACCGCTGGTGGCGGCAATCAATTCGGCGGCGACCAGGGTCGACCAACCCACACCGAGGCCAATGCGCACACCGGTCAGGATATCCGGCAAGGCACTCGGCAAAATGACGTGGCGAATCAACTGCACGCGCGTTGCACCGAGCGACTGCGCGGCACGCAATTTGGCCGGGTCGACCGTACGCACACCGGTGGCGGTGGCGATGGCAATCGGGGCGAAGATCGCCAGGTAGATCAGCAGCACTTTCGACAATTCGCCGATGCCGCACCAGATCACGATCAGTGGCAGATAAGCCAGCGGCGGAATCGGCCGGTAGAACTCGATCAGCGGGTCGAGCACACCACGGGCGATACGGTTGGCGCCGATGGCGATGCCCACCGGCACGGCGGTGAGAATCGCAAAGCCGAGGCCCAGGCCGATGCGGCCCAGACTCGCGCCGAGGTGCTGCCACAGGGTTGAATCCATGTAGCCCGAAGTCGCCAGCAGCCAGCCTTTTTGCAGCACGGCGGAAGGTGGCGGCAGGAACAGCGGTTCGATCAAGCTGGTCGCCGTCACGGCCCACCAAATAGCAACGAGAACGAACAGTGTCAGCACACTGATCCAGCGCGTGCTCAAGCTGCGTGGCACCGGAGTCACGGGAGTGCCTGGCTTGATCGCTGCGACGGGAGTTTGGTAACTGCTCATGCGCGCTCCTGCCACTGGGCGGCACTGCGTTGGGAGAACACTTTGGCGAGTACGTGTTCGCGGGTTTCGATAAAGCGTGGGTCGGATTTGATCGAGCGGGCCGATTCACCGGCGGCATAGCGCTGACCGAAATCGAGGCTCAGGCGCTCGACGATTTGCCCCGGGTTTGGTGCCAGCAGAATCAGGTCGGTGGCGAGGAACACGGCTTCTTCGATGTCGTGGGTAATCAGGAACACCGGTTTGGCGGTACGTTGCCAGACTTGCAGCAACAGTTCCTGCATCTGCTCGCGGGTGAAGGCGTCGAGGGCACCGAAAGGCTCATCCATCAGCAACACACGCGGGTCGGCGGCGAGGGCGCGGGCCAGGCCGACACGCTGCTTCTGGCCACCGGAAAGCTGCCAGATGCGGCGCTGTTCAAAACCGGAAAGGTCGACCAGGGCGAGCATTTCCCGGGCGCGGGCTTCGCGTTTGTCCCGTGCGATACCGGCCAGCTCAAGACCGAACCCGACATTGGCCAGTACGTCTTGCCACGGCAGCAACGCGTCGTCCTGGAACACCACGCCACGCTCGGCACTCGGGCCTTTGACGGGCACGCCGTCGAGGGTGATGCGCCCGGCGCTGGGCTCGACGAAACCGGCAATCAGATTCAACAGCGAAGTCTTGCCACTGCCGGACGGGCCGAGGGCGACCAGCAATTGCCGGGGTCCCAGGCTCAGGGAGATATCCGCCAACACCGGTTCCGGATTGCCGGGGTACTGTGCGCTGATGCGCTCCAGCTGTAGCAAGGCCATCGCATTGACTCCCGATCAGTTGGTGATGAACTTGGCGCTGACGTACGGTGCGTAGTCCGGCAGCACCGCCTCGACCTTGCCTTGTTCCTTGAGGAACGCCGCGGTGTCGGTGATGGCTTTGGTGGTTGGCGCGCCGAGGGTGAGCACCTGGTCAGCCGCCAGCGGGTAGACGTTGCCTTGCAGCAGCAACGGAATGTCGCTGGCCTTGGCGCCGGAGAGCTTCACCAGTTTGTCAACGTTGCCCTGGTTGGCGAGCCAGGCTTGCGGGTCTTTGCGGTAATCGGCATAGGCGTCCAGGGTCACTTTGGCGAACGCGGTGACGATTTCCGGATGCTTCTCGGCGAAATCCTTGCGCACGATCCAGGCGTCGAAGGTCGGTGCACCGAACTTGGCCAGTTCGCCGGAGGTGATCAACACCTTGCCGTTTTCCTTGGCGACACCGAGGGCCGGATCCCAGACGTAAGTGGCGTCGATGTCACCGCGTTTCCAGGCGGCAATGATCGCGGGTGGAGCCAGGTTGAGGACGGTGACTTTCGATGGGTCGATGTTCCAGTGCTTGAGCGCAGCGAGCAGGCTGTAGTGACCGGTGGACACAAATGGCACGGCGATTTTCTTGCCGATCAGGTCTTGCGGGGTCTTGATCCCGGAACCGTCGCGGGCGACCAAGGCTTCAGCGGCGCCGATCTGGGTGGCGATGAGGAAGGTTTCTACGGGGACTTTGCGAGTGATGGCGGCGGTCAGAGGGCTGGAACCGAGGTAGCCGATCTGCACGTCGCCGGAGGCGATGGCAGCGATGATATCGGCACCGTTGTCGAATTTGCGCCAGCTGATATCGGCCTTGGTGGCTTTTTCGTAAGCGCCGTCGGCTTGGGCGACTTTCGCCGGATCAACGGTGGTCTGGTAGGCGACGGTGAAGTCGGCCGCCTGGGCAAAAAAACTTGCGGTAACCAAGGAAGCGGCCGCCAGCAAGCGTAGAGGGAAAGTCAGTTTCATCAGAAAGCTCCTTGTCAGGCGACCGAGAGTCGGCGTGAGAAAGAGACTAAATGATCTAAGAATTAGAAAATAAATAACTTTTTAGAATTAGCTTATGAGGGGAACACCCGGTGAATCATTGTGAATGGGCTGGAAACAAAAAGATCGCAGCCTTCGGCAGCTCCTACAGGAAACGCATTCCAATGTAGGAGCTGCCGAAGGCTGCGATCTTTTTTACAGGCGCCGATTAGTTACTGATCGCCAGAATGCTCGCCTGGTACGCCCCGACGAACACATCGAAATCACCGACTTCGTTCTGTTCCAGCTCAGCCTGCTGAGCCAGGGACGAACGTGCCCGCTCTTCAAACTGCGCCTGTTCTTCAGCCGCCAATGGCTCGCTGCGGAAGAACTCGGCATGGGCCTGGCTCTGGCGCAGTGAGAACTGGGTAAAGCTCTCCTTGTGCTCGGCCATCGCTGCCAGCACCTGGGCCGAGGGCGTCAGGGACGGGTCCCGAACCTTGGCCATCTGGGCGTCCAGCGCTTTGCTGTGGGCATCGCCGCCATGGCTCTGGTCGAGCATCGCGGCCAATGGAGCAATTTTCTCCAGCAACTCGCCGGCCCATTCCTTGAGGTCAACCGGCTGGCCATCCCGTTGCAGCTGCAGGCCTGGACGACGACCTTCCTTGACCACGCTGAGGAAGTTCGAGGTCGCGTTGCCGCAATTGGTGTTGGTCAGCAGCGGGCTGTCATTGAGCGCGCAGTACAGCAGGAACGCATCGAGGAAACGCGACTCGGTGAGGTCGATGCCCATCGGCAGGAACGGATTGATGTCCAGGCAGCGCACTTCAATGTACTGGATACCTCGGGCCATCAGTGCCTGGATAGGGCGTTCACCGGTGTAGGTCACGCGTTTCGGGCGGATGTTGGAGTAGTACTCGTTTTCGATCTGCAGGATGTTGGTGTTGAGCTGTACCCACTCGCCATCCTGGTGGGTGCCGACTTCGACATAGGGTGCATACGGCGTGGCCACCGCTTTGCGCAGGCTGTCGGTGTAGCTGTTCAGATCGTTGTAGCACGGCGTCAGGCCGGCCTGGGCGCTGCTCTGATAACCCAGGTCGCTCATGCGCAGGCTGGTGGCGTAAGGCAAGTACAAAGTCTGCGGATCCAGTTGCTCCAGCTGATGCGAACGACCGCGCAGGAAGCCGGCGTCCAGTGCTGGCGAGGCGCCGAACAGGTACATCAGCAGCCAGCTGTAGCGGCGGAAGTTACGGATCAGGGCGATGTAGGACGACGACTGAAAGTCGCGGTCAGTGCCGACAAAACCCTCGGCCTGCCTGAGCAACGGCCAGAGCTTTTCCGGCAAGGAGAAGTTGTAGTGAATGCCGGCAATGCATTGCATGGTCTTGCCGTAACGCAGGGCCAGACCCTTGCGGTAGACGTACTTGAGCTGCCCGATATTGGACGTGCCGTAATAGGCGATCGGGATGTCTTCCTCGGCCGGCAACGGGCACGGCATCGATGGACTCCACAGATACTCGTTGCCGAGCTTGCTGTAGGCAAAGCGGTGAATGCTGTCCAGGCTCGCCAGCGTATCGGCAGGATCGGGCAGGGCCGGGGTGATGAACTCCAGCAGCGACTCGGAATAGTCGGTGGTGATCTGTTCATTGGTCAGCGCGGAACCCAATTCTTCCGGGTGCGGCGTTTGCGCCAGGCGACCTTCATCGGTCACGCGCAGGCATTCACGTTCGATGCCGTGAAGGCACTGTTCGAGCAGAGAGAGGTTAGCGCGCTCGCCGAGCAGAGCCAGGCGGCGGTTGAGAAGTTCGCTCAAGTTGGATTCCTTCACGCGTCAGTCGCCCCAATATGGGGGTGGGCAAGACGGTCTACAAGGGTGAAGTTAAAACTGGCGTTTTCGCCTGGTTTTGTAGGAGCGAGCTAGCTCGCGATGGAGGTTAACGATAACGAGGGGTGCCTGATTGAAAACGGCGCCCTGACGTTCATCGCGAGCAAGCTCGCTCCTACAGGTCATTGCGCCGAAATTAACTCAAATCGGGGAAGACTATCTACAGGACAGCGAACGTGCCTTGTGCTTTTGCGACGAGTTTGTCGCCTTGCATCACGTCGGCTTCGACCACCAGCGTGCGGCGGCCCGGATGGATCACCCGCGCCGTGCACATCACCTCGCCACCTTCGACGGCGCGGATGTAGTTGATTTTGCACTCGATGGTCGCGCTCTGCTGGTCAAAACCGTGGGTGCTGGAACAGGCCAGCCCCATGGCAATGTCCACCAGGCTGAACAAGGCCCCGCCGTGCAGCTTGCCACCGCGATTGCGCAGCTCGGGTTCCAGCGCCAGGGCGACTTGCGCCACCCCGGTTTCCAGACTGTGCAAGCGGCAGCCCAGCAGCTTGAAAAACGCGCTTTCGGTCAGCCCGGCGGGAATGTCCATCAGCGTTTCTTCAACTGCTTGGCATTGGCGAACAACGAAGCCATGGCATTGTTGCCCGGTGCTGCCGCCGTGGTTTCCTTGCGCGGTGCGGTGTTCTGGGACTGGCGTGGAGCCGACCCCGGACGCGCGCCGCGAGCGCCGTCGATTTTCTCGCCCGGGGTGTCGCTCATGCGCATCGACAGGCCCACGCGTTTGCGCGGGATGTCGACTTCCATGACCTTCACTTTCACCACGTCACCGGCCTTCACCGCTTCCCGTGGATCCTTGATGAACTTCTCCGAAAGTGCGGAGATGTGCACCAAACCGTCCTGATGAACGCCGATATCGACGAAGGCACCGAAGTTGGTCACGTTGGTCACCACGCCTTCGAGGATCATGCCCGGTTGCAGGTCCTTGAGGTCTTCGACGCCTTCCTGGAACTCGGCGGTCTTGAACTCGGGACGCGGATCGCGGCCGGGTTTTTCCAGTTCCTGGAGGATGTCGGTGACCGTCGGCAAACCGAAGGTTTCATCGGTGTACTTCTTCGGATCGAGACGCTTGAGGAACGTGGCATCGCCAATCAGCGAGCGGATGTCACGGTCGGTTTCGGCGGCGATGCGCTGAACCAGCGGATAGGCTTCCGGGTGAACCGCCGACGAGTCCAGCGGGTTTTCGCCGTTCATGACGCGCAGGAAGCCGGCGGCCTGTTCGAAGGTTTTTTCACCCAGGCGGGCGACTTTCTTCAGCGCAGCGCGGGTTTTGAACGCGCCGTGCTCGTCGCGGTGGCTGACGATGTTCTGCGCCAGGGTCGCGTTGAGGCCGGAGATCCGTGCCAGCAGCGCCACGGACGCGGTGTTCACGTCCACGCCGACGGCGTTCACGCAGTCCTCGACCACCGCATCCAGGCCACGGGCCAGTTTCAGCTGCGACACGTCGTGCTGGTACTGGCCGACGCCGATGGATTTCGGATCGATCTTCACCAACTCAGCCAGCGGGTCTTGCAGGCGACGGGCAATCGACACGGCGCCACGGATCGACACGTCGAGGTCCGGGAATTCCTTGGAAGCCAGCTCCGATGCCGAGTAAACCGATGCACCGGCCTCGGACACCATGACCTTGGTCATTTTCATGGCCGGGTATTTTTTGATCAGTTCCGCGGCCAGCTTGTCGGTCTCGCGGCTGGCGGTACCGTTGCCGATGGCGATCAGGTCCACCGAGTGCTTGGCGCACAGGGCGGCGAGCACGGCGAGGGTCTGGTCCCACTTGTTGTGCGGAACGTGCGGGTAAACCGTGGCGTGATCCAGCAGCTTGCCGGTGGAGTCGACCACGGCGACCTTGCAACCGGTGCGCAGGCCCGGGTCGAGGCCCAGAGTGGCGCGCGGGCCGGCCGGGGCCGACAGCAGCAGGTCGTGCAGGTTGTGGGCGAATACGTTGATCGCTTCGGTTTCCGCGCCATCGCGCAGCTCGCCCAGCAGGTCGGTTTCCAGATGGGTGTAGAGCTTGACCTTCCAGGTCCAGCGCACCACTTCGCCCAGCCATTTGTCGGCGGCGCGGTTCTGGTTCTGGATGCCGAATTGCTGGCCGATCATGCCTTCGCACGGGTGCATGGTGCCCGGCAGTTCCTCGCCGACTTTCAGCGCGGAGCTGAGAATGCCTTCGTTGCGGCCGCGGAAAATCGCCAGGGCGCGGTGCGACGGCATGCTTTTGAGCGGTTCGTCGTGTTCGAAGTAGTCGCGGAACTTGGCGCCTTCCTCTTCCTTGCCGGCAATCACGCGGGCACTGAGGGTGGCTTCCTGCTTGAGGTAGTTGCGCAGCTTTTCCAGCAGGCCGGCGTCTTCGGCGAAGCGCTCCATCAGGATGTACTTGGCGCCTTCGAGGGCTGCCTTCACATCGGCCACGCCTTTTTCGGCGTCGATGAAACGTGCGGCTTCGGTTTCCGGGCTCAGGGCCGGGTCGTTGAACAGGCCGTCGGCCAGTTCGCCGAGGCCGGCTTCCAGGGCGATCTGACCCTTGGTGCGGCGCTTCTGCTTGTACGGCAGGTACAAGTCTTCGAGACGGGTCTTGGTGTCGGCGAGCTTGATGTCGCGTTCAAGTTGCGGGGTCAGCTTGCCCTGCTCCTGGATGCTGGCGAGGATGCTGATACGCCGTTCGTCGAGTTCTCGCAGGTAGCGCAGGCGCTCTTCCAGATGACGCAATTGCGTATCGTCGAGGCTGCCGGTCACTTCTTTCCGGTAACGGGCGATGAAGGGAACGGTAGAGCCTTCATCGAGTAGCGCGACGGCCGCTTCGACCTGTTGTGGGCGTACACCGAGTTCCTCGGCGATGCGGCTGTTGATGCTGTCCATAAAACCACCTGAAAAATTGTGAAAGCAGGCTCGCAGGCGCAGAGATAGGGCCTCGGCGAGTCTGGTTGAGCGGCCTGGCCTGCACCGCTACCTGGATCAAAAGGTATCCCGTTGACCCGTGAAATCGAACAATTACTGCCGACGCCATGAAAATAAATGGAGTCCGTCTGTAGTACCTGTCTGATGTTGCCTGACACAAAAGGCCGGGCATTATAACCAGCGTTACGGCATTCGGGGGCATCGCGGGTTGCCGGTGCAATGGCCGGTTTTCTGGCGGTATAGGAAAAATCTGCTAACAATGCACACGGTGCGTATAACGGCAGCTACGCCATAATGCGCGCCGAGATCAAAGGGAGCATCCAATGAGCAGCACTGCACAAACTGCTGAAGGCGAAAAAATTCTTATCGTTGACGACGATCCGGGGCTGAGCAGCCTGCTGGAACGTTTTTTCGTCAGCAAGGGCTACCGCGCCCGCGCCGTACCGAATACCGAGCAAATGGATCGCCTGCTGGCGCGCGAAGTGTTCAACCTGGTCGTCCTCGACCTGATGTTGCCCGGCGAAGACGGCCTGACCGCCTGCCGCCGTCTGCGCAACGCGAACAACCAGATTCCGATCATCATGCTCACCGCCAAGGGCGACGAGCTGAGCCGCATCAAGGGCCTGGAACTGGGCGCCGACGATTACCTGGCCAAGCCGTTCAACCCTGATGAGCTGATGGCTCGCGTCAAGGCGGTATTGCGTCGCCAGTCGGCTCCGGTGCCTGGCGCTCCGGGCAGCGAAGACGAAAGCGTGACCTTCGGTGACTACGAGTTGTCCCTGGCCACCCGCGAGCTCAAGCGCGGCGAAGAAGTGCACATGCTCACCACCGGTGAATTCGCTGTGCTCAAGGCCCTGGTGATGAATGCGCGTCAACCGCTGACCCGCGACAAATTGATGAACCTGGCCCGTGGCCGCGAGTGGGATGCCCTGGAGCGTTCCATCGATGTGCAGATTTCCCGTCTGCGCCGGATGATCGAACCCGACCCCTCCAAACCGCGTTACATCCAGACTGTCTGGGGCGTGGGTTATGTGTTTGTTCCGGATGGTACCGCCACCAAGTGATTGGCGATTTGTAGGAGCGGGTCATGCGGACAACGGATCAATCGATCCTGTCCGCAGACTCGCGATCCGCAATATGCGAGCATCGCTCGCTCCTGCAAGTGTTTAACGGCTATCCATGAAAACCCCCGTTTGGTTTCCCCAGAGCTTCTTTTCTCGCACCCTTTGGCTGGTGCTCATCGTCGTTCTCTTCTCCAAGGCGCTGACCCTGGTTTATCTGCTGATGAACGAAGACGTGCTGGTGGACCGCCAATACAGCCACGGTGTCGCCCTGGTGTTGCGTGCCTACTGGGCGGCTGATGAAGAGAACCGCGCAAAGATTGCCGATAGTGCACCCCTGATCAGGGTAGTGGGCGCCGGTGTCCCGGAAGGCGAGCAACATTGGCCCTACAGTGAGATTTACCAGCGACAGATGCAGACCGAGTTGGGGCCGGACACCGAAGTGCGATTACGCATGCATTCTCCCCCGGCACTGTGGGTTCGTGCTCCGAGCCTGGGTGAAGGTTGGCTGAAAGTGCCGTTGTATCCGCACCCGTTGCGTGGTCAGAAAATCTGGAATGTGCTTGGCTGGTTCCTTGCTATCGGTCTGCTGTCCACGGCGTCTGCGTGGATCTTCGTCAGCCAGCTCAATCAACCTTTGAAGCGTCTGGTGTATGCCGCACGGCAACTCGGCCAGGGTCGCAGCGTGCGCCTGCCGATCAGCGATACGCCGAGTGAGATGACCGAGGTTTACCGCGCCTTCAACCAGATGGCCGAAGACGTCGAGCAGGCCGGTCGCGAACGCGAGTTGATGCTGGCCGGGGTGTCCCACGACTTGCGTACGCCGTTGACCCGCTTGCGGCTGTCCCTGGAGCTGATGGGCGACCACAGTGACCTGACGGACGACATGATCCGTGACATCGAAGACATGGACGCGATTCTTGACCAGTTCCTGGCGTTCATTCGTGACGGACGTGATGAGTCGGTGGAAGAAGTGGACCTGAGCGATCTGGTTCGTGAAGTCGCCGCGCCGTACAACCAGAACGAAGAGAAAGTGCATTTGCGCCTGGAGCCGATCCAGCCGTTCCCGCTGCGTCGGGTATCGATGAAGCGGCTGCTGAACAACCTGATCGGTAATGCTCTGCATCACGCCGGCAGCGGGGTGGAAGTGGCGGCATATGTGTCCGGGGATACCAGTGCGCCGTATGTGGTCCTGAGTGTCATGGACCGTGGCGCGGGGATCGATCCGTCAGAGCTGGAGGCGATTTTCAACCCGTTCACCCGCGGCGATCGTGCCCGCGGCGGCAAGGGCACCGGGTTGGGATTGGCAATCGTGAAGCGGATCGCTTCGATGCATGGCGGGAATGTCGAACTACGCAATCGCTCGGGTGGTGGGCTGGAAGCGCGGGTGCGGTTGCCGTTGGGGTTGAYGTAGGAGCTGTCGAGCGAAGCGAGGCTGCGATCTTTTCAGGCTCAACCCTTACCTTTGGTCCGCGTCATATTCGGCCCACCATTCTTCTCCAGATGCTCAATGATGATCCCCGCCACATTCTTCCCGGTGGTGGTCTCGATCCCTTCAAGCCCCGGCGACGAGTTCACTTCCATCACCAGCGGCCCGTGATTGGAGCGCAGGATATCCACTCCCGCCACCGCCAGCCCCATGACCTTCGCCGCACGCAACGCTGTCATGCGCTCTTCGGGTGTGATCTTGATCAGGCTCGCGCTGCCACCGCGATGCAGGTTGGAGCGAAACTCGCCGGGTTTGGCCTGGCGCTTCATCGCCGCAATCACCTTGTCACCGACGACGAAGCAGCGAATATCCGCCCCGCCAGCCTCCTTGATGTACTCCTGAACCATGATGTTCTGCTTGAGGCCCATGAATGCCTCGATCACCGATTCTGCGGCCGTGGCGGTTTCGCACAGCACCACGCCGATGCCCTGGGTACCTTCCAGCACCTTGATCACCAACGGCGCGCCGTTGACCATTTCGATCAGGTCGGGAATGTCATCGGGGGAGTGGGCAAAGCCGGTCACCGGCAAACCGATCCCGCGACGAGACAGCAATTGCAGCGAACGCAGCTTGTCCCGCGAACGGGCAATGGCCACCGATTCGTTGAGTGGAAATACCCCCATCATTTCGAACTGGCGCAGCACTGCGCAGCCATAAAAGGTCACGGACGCACCGATCCGTGGAATCACCGCATCGAAACCCTCCAGCGGTTTGCCGCGGTAGTGGATCTGCGGCTTGTGGCTGGCGATGTTCATGTAGGCGCGCAAGGTGTCGACCACCACCATTTCATGGCCACGCTCGGTACCGGCTTCGACCAGACGACGGGTGGAATACAGACGCGGGTTCCGCGACAGCACAGCGATCTTCATGCAACACCTGTGGAGGAGGTAGATACCGGGAACACCGGCTTGTCTTGTACATACTTGATGCCCGGATTGACCACCAACTGGCCGTGGATCAGGGCTTTTGAGCCGAGCAGCAGGCGATAGCGCATGGACTTGCGGCAGGCGAGCGTGAACTCGACCCGCCAGACCCGATCACCAAGGGCCAGTGTGGTGCTGATCACGTATCGCACCTGCGCGTGACCGTTTGAGCTTTTAATGGTTTTCCTTGTCACCAGCGGTGCTTCGCAGCGACGGTGACGCAACTGCACCACCGTGCCCAGGTGTGCCGTGAAACGCACCCACTGCTCGCCGTCGCGCTCGAACGGCTCGATTTCGGTGGCGTGGAGGCTTGAGGTGCTGGCGCCGGTATCGATTTTTGCCCGAAGGCCGGCGACTCCCAAATCAGGGAGCGCCACCCACTCGCGCAGACCGATAACGGTCAAATGGTCAAATGTCTTCAATATTGCTCAACCGGTAGAAGCCGCGGTGGCCGCAGGCGACCGAATTCGCGGTATTCACGCAGAATAATGATTAAAAGGCGACAGATATCTACGGCCCGGATTTCCAGCCCCGCAAGGAGGTTATGGAATGTCAGCATTGTAGTCCGGGACGGAGTAATTCTTGGTACGACAGAAACGGTAGTACAGTTCACCAATATTTCAGAATGAGGAAATTCCATGGCACAAAAAAACGAAGAGGACGACAAAGTCCGCCTCGATAAATGGTTGTGGGCTGCGCGTTTTTACAAAACCCGGGCCTTGGCCAAAGCGGCGATTGAAAGCGGCAAGGTGCATTGCCGGGGTGAGCGCTGCAAGCCCGGCAAGGAGCCACGTATCGGCGATGAATTCGTGATTCGTACTGGTTTCGACGAGCGCACGGTGGTGGTCCAGGCGCTGTCGATCGTTCGCCGTGGCGCGCCGGAAGCGCAGATGCTGTACGCCGAAACCGAAGCCAGCATCGCCAAGCGCGAAAACGCCGCCGCCGAGCGTAAAGCAGGCGCTCTGGGCGTGAGCACCGATGGCAAACCGAGCAAGAAACAGCGGCGGGATCTGTTCAAGTTTCGTGGCAGCAGCAACGAATGATTGACCGGGTCCGTCGATCACTCATACAGGCAAAGACTTGTAATTGTGCTTGCGCGTAGCCATATGGGGTAATTCGCCTACCCTGCATGAGCCATTGGCAGTGCCATTCGTCGTAAAGCGCACGCAGTCGCCGGCCTGTAAGCCATAACCAGACAGCAAGACGCTATGGCCAAGGCGTAACCTCGAATTCTGTAATCACTTTTGTCACCACTTCAGATACCCAGACTTATGACCGACCTATCGGATAACGACTTCACCCAACGCTTCATCTTCGATGACAGCGACACCCGTGGCGAGCTGGTCTCTTTGGAGCTCAGCTACGCCGAAGTCCTGGCCAAACACGCCTACCCGCAGCCGGTCGCGCAACTGCTCGGCGAGCTGATGGCGGCTGCAGCGTTGCTGGTCGGCGCGTTGAAGTTCGATGGCTTGCTGATCCTGCAGGCCCGCTCCGAAGGTCCGATCCCGCTGCTGATGATCGAGTGCTCCAGCGAGCGCGATATTCGTGGCCTGGCCCGTTACGAAGCGGACCGCATTGCCCCCGACGCTACCCTGGCCGACTTGATGCCGGATGGCTCGCTGACATTGACCGTCGACCCGAAACAGGGCCAACGCTACCAGGGCGTCGTCGATCTGGATGGCGAAACGTTGTCCGACTGCTTTACCAACTACTTCGTCATGTCGCAGCAGATTGGCACGCGTATCAAGCTCTGCGCCGATGGCCGCCGCGCCCGTGGCCTGTTGCTGCAGCAACTGCCCGCCGACCGCCTTAAAGACGAAGAGGAACGCGCTGCCAGCTGGCAGCACCTCACCGCATTGGCCACCACTCTGACCGCCGATGAACTGCTGGGCCTGGACAACGAAACCGTGCTCCATCGTCTCTACCACGAAGAGCAGGTGCGTCTGTTCGATGTGCAGAAGTTGCGCTTCCGCTGCAGCTGCTCCCGCGAACGTTCAGCCAATGCGCTGGTCAGTCTGGGTATGGAAGACGCGCAGCAATTGGTGGTCGAACACGGTGGCAACATCGAAATCGATTGCCAGTTCTGCAATCAGCGCTACCTGTTCGATGCCGCCGACGTGACTCAATTGTTCGCCGGTGCGGGTATCGAGACGCCGTCAGATACCCGTCACTAAAACGATTCAGCGCAGGTAAATTCACTGGCTGCCGCCGGATTAATGCCGTTACGACAGGAGGGGCCTACTCTTTTTGGGCTTTTCTGGCATAATCCGGCCCACTTTTTTCGCGGTAGTAGTGCACGACTTTCTACTACAAAAACGTTTGGAGCACTCGGCCACTGGCCGACGGGGAACCTCATGACGCAAGCCAACAATGCCGTGTACACCGATCTGAGTGTTGATGATCTGGTTAAAGAAGCCCTCAACCGCGGTGAAGGCGAGCTTGCCGATACCGGCGCACTGGTTGTTCGTACCGGTCACCGTACCGGCCGTTCGCCAGTCGATCGTTTCATCGTTGAAGAGCCAAGCACCCAGGCCGCCATCGCCTGGGGCCCGATCAACCGCAAGTTCCCGGCCGACAAGTTCGACGCCCTGTGGGCTCGCGTTGAGGCATTCAATAACGCGCAAGAGCATTTCGTTTCCCACGTGCATGTAGGTGCGGCTTCCGAGCACTATCTGGCCGTGAAGATGACCACCCAGACTGCCTGGCAGAACCTGTTCGGCCGTTGCCTGTTCATCAACCCGGCTCAGTACAACCCGGCGGGTCGTGACGAGTGGCAGGTCCTCAACGTTGCCAACTTCGAGTGCGTGCCAGAGCGTGACGGCACCAACTCCGACGGCTGTGTGATCCTCAACTTCGCACAGAAGAAAGTGCTGATCGCCGGCATGCGTTACGCCGGTGAAATGAAGAAAGCCATGTTCTCGGTGCAGAACTTCCTGCTGCCGGCTGCCGACGTACTGCCAATGCACTGCGCCGCCAACATCGGCGAAGAGGGCGACGTGACCCTGTTCTTCGGTCTGTCCGGCACTGGTAAAACCACCCTGTCCGCCGACGAAAGCCGTTACCTGATCGGTGACGACGAGCACGGCTGGGGCGAAGGCGTTGTGTTCAACATCGAAGGCGGTTGCTATGCCAAGTGCATCGACCTGTCCGAGAAGAACGAGCCGGTTATCTGGAAAGCCATCAAGCACGGTGCGGTATTGGAAAACGTCGTCATCGATGACGCCAAGCACGCCGACTACGCCGATGTCAGCCTGACCCAGAACAGCCGTGCCGCCTACCCGCTGGAGCACGTTGCCAAGCGTTCCGAGAAGAACCTCGGTGGCGAGCCGAACGCTGTGATCTTCCTGACCTGCGACCTGACCGGCGTGCTGCCGCCAGTGTCGATCCTCAACGAAGAACAAGCGGCTTACCACTTCCTGTCCGGTTACACCGCACTGGTCGGTTCGACCGAAATGGGTTCGGGCAGCGGCATCAAGTCGACCTTCTCCACCTGCTTCGGCGCACCGTTCTTCCCGCGTCCGGCCGGTGAATACGCTGAGCTGCTGATCAAGCGCATCCGCGGCTTCGGCTCCAAGGTCTACCTGGTCAACACCGGCTGGACCGGCGGTGGCTACGGCGTCGGCAAGCGCTTCAACATCCCGACCACCCGCGCCGTGATCGCAGCGATCCAGAGCGGCGCGCTGATCGGTACCGAGACCGAGCACCTGGACACCATCAACCTCGACGTGCCAGTGGCCGTACCGGGCGTTGAGACTGGCCTGCTGAACCCACGCAACACCTGGGCCGACAAAGCCGCCTACGACGAAGCCGCCAAAGCATTGGCCGGCCTGTTCATCGAGAACTTCAAGAAGTTCGAAGTGAGCGACGCGATCAAGGCTGCTGGTCCTAAGTTGTAAGTGTTGGATTGAGCTAACGAAGAAGCCGCCCCTCGGGGCGGCTTTTTTTTTGTGCGCAAAATTCAGTTTTTCGCGGGCAAGTCAGAATGCGTCGGGCCGTTACAGGCCCTCGAGCTCATCCGTGTCCCAGCGTTGGGCCTTGATGGCCCGGTAGAGCATGCCGATGGTCAAAGGCACCTTCTCGCCGCGACCCTTGGATTTTCGCTTTAGATTCACGTCAAAGCCGTCGGGCTGGAAATAGCGATAGCTGTCGAAATCTACGAAATCGATGGCGAAGTGGTCTTCCAGGGTTTCGATCAAATGCCGGGCGTCTGCACCGTTGCAGCCCAGGTCGAAGTTGATCGAGGTGGCGAGGCTGATGGTTTTGCGCTCGGGGAAGCCGAGTTCTTCATGCAGCAATTGCATGAGTTGCTGCATCAAGTGGTCGTCGGGGAGGTTGGGGGCGAGGTTCATTGCGTAGGCTCCGCTAATCGAAATGCAGGCGCCATATTATCCTGCTCACGTTTCAATAGCCCCAAAGCCCCCGCTAGTGTTGGCCATTGGCTGACAACTTCTTTGAAGCTGTCGATGATGTTTTCTGCATCCGCACGACCGAAAACGAGAAAAGCCCTGCAAGCGCAAACCTGCAGGGCTTCTCGGTTAGGCTGACCATCACATTAAGCCCCCGAACCAGTCGGGGCTTCTTCATTCTCAGCCTTGCATCAGGCCTCGACACCACAACCGATCATCAAAAGATATTGATCGGGTAATCCACGAACACACGCACTTCGTTGCCGCTGACGTTGTACTCGCTCGATTTCTGCGACACGCGCAGGACCGAGCTGCGCAGTTTCACGCTGAGGTCTTTGGCCGGGCCGCTTTGGACGACGTATTTGATCTGGTTGAAGATCTCGCGCTCGGTGCCGCCTTCGCTGGTGGAAGTGGTGATGTTGTCGCCGCGCACGTAGGCCACGTTGTAGCTCAGGCCCGGTACACCGAAGGTGTTGAAGTCCAGGCCGTAGCCCACCTGCCAGCTGCGTTCGTCTTCGGCGTTGAAGTCGGACCAGTAGGAGTTCGCCAGGTAGATGGTGTTGCCACCGTCGCCGACGCGACCCTGGTCTTTCTGGTAGCCGCCGTAGGCGTAGCCCAGGTTGCTGTCGCCGGTGCTGCGCTGATGCGCGAGGGTGAACGAGTGCGGGCCGGTGATGAAGGTGGCCGCCAGGCTCCAGATCTTGTTGTCGTCGCCGGTGATAGCGTTTTCGCGAACGTAGGAATCTTCCAGCTTGGTGCGGTAGCCGTTGAAGTCCAGGGTCAGGGACTGATCCTTGTCGATCGGGAACACGTAGTTGGCGTTCACGTATTGTTTCTTCAGCACGTCTTCGACGTCGGAAGCGTACAGCGCGGCCTTGAATTGCTCGGTGAACTGGTAGCTACCGCCCAATACGTTGATCGACTTCAAGCCACCGCTGTCACGGCCTTCAGCGCTTTTGCGCGATTCGGCGGTGAAGCGACCGGCGTCCAGTTGCAGGCCTTTGATCTCTTTGGAGGTGATCAAGGTGCCGGTGTAGCTTTCCGGCAGCAGGCGTGAGTTGTCGTAGTTCAGCACCGGCAGGGCCGGCATCTGGTCGCCGTAGGTCAGGGTGGTGCTGGACAGGCGGAACTTGATCGCTGCGCCGCCCTTGGACAGGTCGTCAGCCGGCTGGCCGCTGTCGCCCTTTTTGAAGAAGTCGATGCCTTGCGCGCCGCTACGGTCTTCGCTGCGTTCCAGGTTCAGTGCGTACAGCCCGAAAGCGTCCACACCCGCACCCACGGTGCCTTGGGTGAAGCCGGACGAGAACGTGCCGATAGCCGCCTGGCCCCACTCGGATTTATCCGGGTTGCCGTCTTTGAAGTCACGGTTCATGTAGGCGTTGCGCAGCAGCACTTTGAGGCTGCTGTCTTCAACAAAACCCTTGGATTCGGCCTGGTCGTTCGCCATGGCCTGTGTCGCACTCAACATCCCCAGAGCGATCAGGCTGATTCGCTTGTTCAACATCGTGTTCTTTTCCTTATTTCCGGTTGATACGCGCTGTGTCGAACTCCCGAAACGGCGCTATCGCGCTCTTTTTTCATGACGAAAACAAAAAGGCCCGCCCACGATTTCTCGCGGCGGGCCTTTTTATAATTTTTGATCGTGGCGGTCGGCCACAGGCGTTGGGCCGAATCGTAGCTGCGCCCTCAACGATGTGTCAATTTCATGAATCTTCTAAAAACAGGTGAAAACCGTCTAAGAAATGCCTTTATGCGGCAGGAATATTCAATCACTGCAGCCATCGAGGCCACAGGCTGCTATGGAAATGGATGATCCCTGATCGGGTAGCGACTGACTCAACCACTGCGCAAATGCCTGGGGTTTGCCCAGCCATGGCCCGATATCGATCAGGGTGAATTGGTCATTGTGCTCAAGCGCCAGGGTCGGAAAGCCCTGCCCGCCGACCTTGGCCAAAAGAGCCCGGCTGTTCCTGATATGGCCTTCGGTGTCAGCCGCCCTGAAGGTTTTTTCGAAGGCTTCGCGGTCCAGCCCCATGCCGTGGGCAAGTTCAAACAGTACCGACTCATCGGCGATGCGACGCCCCTCCACGTAGTGAGCACTTTGCAAACGCCCCAACAACTCCAGCCCGCGACCTCCCATTTGCTCGGCCGCCAGCACCGCAGCGATGGGTGGAGCCGAGTCGAACACAGCGCTGTGATCACGCAGCAAACCTTCGAAATAGGCTTCACCGAACGGCTGCCCGCTGTATTCGGCGATACGCCGGTCATGGGGTATGACGTAACTGCGCAGTTGTGGCGAAACCTTTTGCCGATTGGCCCCCGTCATCATGCCGCCGCCGTGGGCAATCACGGGCAGCACAGCCTGGGCGGCCTGCACCAGCGGTTTGGCGCCGTAGCACCAACCGCACAACGGGTCGTAGATGTAGTGGAGGATCATGGCAAGGCTCCGGCAAAAATCGATGCCGGCAGATTAGTCCTGAGTTCATGACTGAAAAACACCGGAACGGCTTTCAGTCTGTTTCAGGAATCGGTCGAATGCTCCCGCAGGAACGAGCTGGGCGCCGCGTAGCCTGGGGGACCGTGACCTGAACACCGCAAAACTTGTAGGAGCTGGCTTGCCAGCGAAGAGGTTTGCACATTCAACATTGATGGTGAATGACAGATGGCCTTCGCTGGCAAGCCAGCTCCTACAGTCGTTCATGCAAAACACGCACAAAAAAAAGCGCTGCCATCCCGGCAGCGCTTTTTCTTGTTCAATCCGTTGTTGTTCTTCTTATCCTTCCATTACATCCCACAACGCATCCAGTTCCGCCTCGCTGAATAAACCAGCAGGGTAACGCTCGATCATCGTCCGGCGCGGATCAGCTTCACTGATCTGACGCATTCCATTGGACTTGAACCAGTGCGCCAGGATCTGGAGCGATTCGCTGTTTACTGCCAGGGGATGCAACGCCTTTTCGCCCATAACATTCACTTCGGCGTTCATTTCAGCGCTCTCTCCCGGTTTGTGAGCGGCTAACTTATCCAAGGTTTATGACAGAACATCGAAGTCCTCCCCACCCCGAGTACAACAGCAGGGATACAAGAGCTGTGCCAAGGTTTCTGAAGTGTGGCCAAGCGGATACAAAAAAGCCCGCAGGCCTGTAGGGCCGCGGGCTCCGTGCAACGCTGGTGGCTAATCGACAGCCTGAGGGATTTCGCAATCAACTCAAGCTGTTACGACCTCACTCACTCCTTGTGCGGTGCGGGTTGTTGCTGGGTAAGGCAGTGAATATTCCCGCCCCCCAGTAACAGTTCGCGACCAGGCACCATCACCACTTCATGCTGTGGGAACAGGTTCTGCAAGATTTCCTTTGCCGGGCCATCCTGCGGGTCGTCAAAGCTCGGCGCGATGATGCCGCCGTTGACGATCAGGAAGTTCACGTAGGAACCGGCCAGACGAACCGTCGGGTTACGCTCCTGAGTACCGTCCACTGGATCGACACCGGCGCACTCTTCTTCAGTCGCAAACAGCGGACCCGGGATCGGCATTTTGTGCACCGTGAACGGGCGACCCTTGGCGTCGGTGCTGCTTTGCAGCACTTTCATCGCCGCCTGGCAGCGCGGGTAGTTAGGGTCCTGTGGATCATCGGTCCAGGCCAACAGCACTTCACCCGGACGCACGTAGCAGCAGAAGTTATCCACATGGCCGTCGGTTTCGTCGTTGAACAAGCCATCCGGTAGCCAGATGATTTTATCCACAGCCAGGTTCGCACTCAGGACCGCTTCGATTTCCGCGCGATTCATGTGCGGGTTGCGATTGCGGTTGAGCAGGCATTCTTCGGTGGTGATCAGCGTGCCTTCACCGTCGACGTGAATCGAGCCGCCTTCCAGCACGAAGCCTTCGGTGCGGTAACGCGGGCTGCGCTCGATCTCGAGGATCTTGCCGCCGACCTGCGAGTCGCGGTTCCACGGCGAATACAGGCCGCCGTCGAAGCCGCCCCAGGCGTTGAAGTCCCAGTTCACGCCACGGACTTCGCCACTGTTATTGATGACGAAGGTCGGACCGGAGTCTCGGACCCAGGCGTCGTCGCTGGACATTTCCACCACACGAATATTCGGCACGTTCAGACGGGCACGGGCGTTTTCGTACTGGCCGGCGGAAACCGCCACGGTCACCGGTTCGAAACGGGCGATGGCCTTGGCCACTGCCACATGCGCGGATTGTGCCGGTTTGCCGCCCAGTCGCCAGTTGTCCGGGCGCTCGGGCCAGATCATCCAGGTCTGGGTTTGGGGTGCCCATTCGGCTGGCATGTAGAAGCCGTCGGCGCGAGGGGTGCTGTTCAACGTGGTCATGGCTCAGGACTCCGGAGTGGCATTGATGCCTGACAGAAATGGAAGCGCATTGGTATACGCCGTGGACTGCGCTACTTTATATCCGATAAATATCGGCTTTTAAAGCAACTTACATCCATAATTACAAAAACAATCGATAAAAAGCCGATATCAATCGAACTACCACAGCAGTGTCCTGTAGGAGTGAGCCTGCTCGCGATTAGGCCATATCAGTCACCATTTTTTTGACCGGAAGACCGCTATCGCGAGCAGGCTCGCTCCTACAGGGGATGTGTTTACAGGCCTTCTTCGAGCACCTTCGACAGCATGTCCACGAAGAAATCCACGCTCTGGCGCGAAGTGACCATCGGCGGCTTGATCTTGAGGATGTTCAGGTAATCGCCGGTCGGCTGCATGAAGATCCCCAGTTCACGCAAGCGATCGCACAGCGCGGTGGTTTCTTCGGTGGCCGGCTCCAGGGTTTCGCGATTGCGGATTAACTCGACGCCCAGGTAGAAACCGGAACCGTGCACCGCGCCCACTAACGGATGAATATCGATCAACGCTTCGAGGCGCTTCTTGAAGTGCCCGCCGACGACCTGGGCGTTTTCCCAGAGTTTTTCCTCTTCCATTACATCCAGCACCGCCATGCCGACCTGGCAACTGACCGGGCTGCCGCCAGCAGAGGAGAAGAAGTAACCCTCGGCCTCCAGCGCTTCGGCGATTTCCCGACGGGTGATGACCGCGCCCAGTGGCTGACCGTTGCCCATGCCCTTGGCCATGGTGATGATATCCGGCACCACGCCCTGTTCTTCAAAGCCCCAGAAGAAATCGCCCATGCGCCCGTAGCCCACCTGCACTTCGTCGGCGATGCACACGCCGCCCCGCGCCCGAACCATGGCATAGACTTGTTTCAAATAGTCCGGTGGCAGCGAGATGCCGCCGGCATTGCCATACACCGGCTCGCAAATGAAACCGGCCAATTGGCGATTCTGCTCGGCGATTTTCGCCAGGTTGTGTTCGACGCTACGCACATAATCCGGCGCGCTGTCGGGGCCACGGAATTCACCGCGATAGGTGTTTGGCGCGGTCACCGGGTGCACCCAGTCCGGGCGACTGCTCAAGGCCTTGGGGTTGTCGGCGATCGAGGTCGACACCGAGTCGGCCCCCACCGTCCAGCCGTGATAAGCCTCCAGCACGCTGAGCATGTCGCGGCCGCCGCTGTAGGCCCACGCCAGTCGAATCGCCAGGTCGTTGGCCTCGCTACCGCTGTTGACCAGGAACACGCGGTCCATGCCGTCAGGGGACAGCTTCAGCAAACGTTCGGAGAACTCGGCCACGGCCGCGTAGTTGAAGCGCGAGTTGGTGTTGAGCAACGACCACTGGCGACTGGCAACCGCCGCCATGCGCGGGTGACCGTGGCCCAATACCGCAACGTTGTTGAGCATGTCGAGGTAGGAACGACCCTGCATGTCAATCAAATGGTTGCGCCAGCCGCGCTCGATGCGCGGCGGGTCGACGTAATAATGTTTTTGCGTACGGGCGAAACTGGCGTCGCGCCGGGCCAGCAACGTCGCTCCGTCGAGCTCAGCTTCGGCGTCACACGCCAGCCCCAGCAACGCTGCCGGTGATGGACACAACACTTGCCAGGCTGCCGCGCGCGAAGGCGTACAGAACAGCGGCGCATTGATCGACGCGCCACGGCACAACTGCACGATCAATGGCCCGCTGACCGAGCCCAGTACCTGGCCTTTGACCAGTGCTGCGCCGCTGTGCAGCGACGGCGTGACGCCCCAAAGCCGCACACTCAATTGCGGGCCGTCCAGTTGCAGCACGCCCGCCGATGGGTGATGCACTACCCCGGCAAACGGCGCTTCGACCGCCGTGCCCTGAGGCACACGCAACTCGACGTGCAACGGGCAAGTGTCCGGTTCAGCGGCGCTGTCCGGGCGGGTGCGGGACAAGCGGTATTGTCCGTAGCGACTGGCCGCCAGGCCATGTGCCGCAGCGGCTTCATCCAGCAGGCGCTGATCGACACGCTCCTGCTCCCAGTTCCCGGCCTCGAAATGCGGGCTGAGCACACCCAGGTCGATCAGCGCGAACTCACGCCCCACCAGGCTTGGCAACAGCGGCGCGAAGCCTTCGCTGCCGATGGTGGGCAGGTTCTGGCCGACGGCGGTGAGGATCGCCGCTTCCATCAACGCCAATGGTACCGACGTGGCCACACGGAAGATTTCCCATTCATGGACCAGGTTATCGCGGCTGTAGGCATTGCCCGGATCGATGCTGACCTGCTGTTCGCCGCTGAGCACCAACACCGCCGCGCGGGCGACGATCAGCGGCCACAGCGCCAGCAATTCTTCGTGTTGCAACGGATTGACCGCGTGATAGGCCTGTACCGCCGGCAAAATGCAGAACGGATCGCCCTCGCCATGATGCAGCAGCGCGGCGCAGGTCACCGACAGATCGGTAATGCGCCAGGTGCGCACCAGGTCGCCGAAATCGATCACGCCCTGCAGCTGCCAATGGCGCTGCGCATCGCGCTGCCACACCACGTTGTCGTCGGTGATATCCATGTGAATGGCCTGCACCGGCAGCTTGTCTTGCAGTGGCTGCAAATGCCGCTCGGCTTGCCCGGACGCTTCGACGATCAGTTTGCGCTGGGCCTCATCCTTGATCACCGGCAGCAAATGCGCGATCAGGGCGTGAGCATGGCGGGCGTCCCATTGCAGGGTTCGCACCAGCCCCGGATGGTCGAAATCCGCCAGGGCCAGGTCCATTTCACCGCACAGGCGACCGAAGCCGGACACCACCGTCGGGTTGAAATGGCCGAGGCTCGTCAGCGGCTGGCCTTCGATGTAATCGAGCAGGCGAACGTGGACCGCCTGGCCACCCATGTCCAGACACAGAAGTTCTGCACCGTTTTTCGCCGGGATAACACGCGGCACATGCACATCGGGGTGCTCCCCCAAGTGCCCGAGCCCGGCGTGCTGTGCTTGAAGCTCAATTACCGAATAGTCGCCACGGCAGATTTTCAGGACGAAACGTCCCTGCTCGCTGTCGACGCGGTAGTTCAGGTCTTGCTGGCTGCCAAGGGCCTGCAACCTGCCGCTGAACCCGTAATGTTCTTCCAGCAGCGCTCGCGCTTGATCCGCAGACACCTGCGGGCTGGGCAAACTGGCGCGATGAATCAACGTGGCGAGCGGCATACAACGACCCCTGAAATTTTATTAGGCGCCTATATCGCCACTGGTTCGGGCGATACGCAACCCCCCGGAAGCGGCATGGGGGCATTTGTGGGAGCGGGCTTTGTTCTGGTACTCGCCTCGGTCGGCGCTTTGCGCAAGAATGGCGGCCATTCAACACACACTGCTGGAGAGCCACCATGAATGTAGTGACCACTGATCTGCCCGGTGTTCTGATCCTCGAACCCAAGGTCTTTGGCGACGAACGTGGTTTCTTCTACGAGAGTTTCAACGCCCGGGCCTTCAAAGAGGCCACCGGACTGGACACTGAATTCGTTCAAGACAATCACTCCCGTTCGCAGAAGGGCGTGCTGCGCGGTCTGCATTACCAACTGGAAAATACCCAGGGAAAACTGGTTCGCGTCACGGTCGGTGAAGTGCTGGACGTCGCCGTAGACATCCGTCGCAGCTCACCGCACTTCGGCAAATGGGTCGCAGTGCGACTGTCTTCCGACAACCATCGTCAGCTCTGGGTCCCGGAAGGTTTCGCCCACGGGTTCGTCGTATTGAGCGAGTTTGCCGAGTTCCTTTACAAAACCACCGATTACTACACGCCCTCCGCCGAGCGCAGCATTCGCTGGGACGACCCGGACCTGGCCATCGACTGGCAACTGCAAGGCACGCCGCAGTTGTCGGCGAAAGATCAGGCCGGGGTATTTTTCAAGGACGCTGACGTCTTTGCCTGAAAGGCCGGCTGAAGCTCGCCTATCAAGATGCACCTGACCCAAGGCGGGTAAGCCTAGGCATAATGCGCCTGTACCCACAGGCGCATGCTGCTCATGAAACCGACTCTCCCTCCCAGACCCCGTTGGCGCAGCCTGGCCCTGCTGGCACTGTGCCTGGCGCCGTTGCTGTGGCCGCTGGAACATCTCGCCGAGCGTTACTACCGTAGCGAGCTGGCCAGTCAGAATCGTCAGACCCTCGATCTCTACGTCGCCAACCTGCTGGGTACCCTGCATCGCTATGAAGTGTTGCCACAGATCCTCGGCGACCTGCCGGCCTTGCGCGCCGTGCTCGGTGCGCCGGACGATGGCGTCACCCAAGGCAACGCCAACCACCTGCTGAAAAATATTGCCACCCAGACCGGCGCCGAAGTCATGTACCTGATGGACGCCAATGGCAAGACCCTGGCCGCCTCCAACTGGGACAAGCACGACAGTTTCGTCGGGCGCAATTTTTCCTTCCGTCCGTATTTCAGCGAAGCCATGGCCGGGCGGCTCGGGCGCTTTTTCGGCCTGGGCACCACCTCCGCCAAGCGCGGTTACTTCTTCGCCGCTGGCGTGCGTGATGGCGATAAAATCGTCGGCGTGCTGGTGGTCAAGGTCGACCTCGACCACACCGAAAGCCTCTGGGGCAAAACCCCGGAACAACTGCTGCTGACCGACCACAATGGCGTGGTCATTCTCACCTCGCGACCGGAGTGGCGATTCCGCTCGACCCGCCCGTTGAACGAGGAAGAAAGCAAGGCCATCACCGCGATTCAACCCTATCCAACCCGCGAGCCAAAACCGCTGAAATTCAATCCCAATGCCTGGCTGACCCAGACCCAGCAGATCGCCGAAACCGGCTGGGACGTCAGCATCCTCGCCCCGCGCACCTTGATCGACCGTCCGGTGCGCACGGTGGTGGCCATCGGTGGTGCAACCTTGCTGGTGGTGATGTTGCTGCTCGGCCTGATGATGCAGCGCCGCCGCCATTACCTCGAACGCATCGCTTTCGAAGCCAAGGCCCGGCACGAGCTGGAAGGTCGGGTCGCCGAGCGCACCAGCGATCTCGAAGGCCTGAACCGGCGCCTGAAACAGGAAGTGCTGGAGCGCGAACAAGCCCAGCAGGAGCTGGTACGCGCCCAGGATGATCTGGTACAGGCCGGCAAATTGTCGGCACTGGGCACCATGTCGGCGAGCATCAGCCACGAACTCAATCAGCCGCTGGCAGCGATTCGCAGCTACGCGGAAAACGCCGAGGTGCTGCTCGATCACCAGCGCACCGACGATGCCCGCGGCAATCTCAAGCTGATCAGCGAATTGACCGGTCGCATGGCCTCGATCATCGCCCACTTGCGCGCCTTTGCCCGGCGCGACCGGCATGCCCCGGAAAGCGTCGCCCTGCAACCGGCGCTGGACGATGCCCTGGCCTTGTTGGCCAAGCGTCGACGCAGCATGGAAGTCGAGCTGATCCGTGACTTGCCGGCCGCCACCCTGTGGGTTGAGGCCGGGGAAACCCGCCTGCGCCAGGTACTCGGCAATCTGCTGGCCAACGCCCTGGATGCCCTGACGGAAAAAGGCCCGCCACGTAAACTCTGGCTAAGTGCCCAATCCACGGCCGATGGCGTCAACCTGTACATTCGCGACAACGGCCCCGGCTTTTGCATGGAAGCCCTTGGGCGCGCCAGCGAGCCGTTCTACACCACCAAGACCCGAACCCAGGGTCTCGGTTTGGGGCTGGCGATTTGCGAAACCCTGATGCGCGCCTTCGGCGGTGAACTGTCGTTCGCCAATCACAAGGAGGGCGGCGCCCTGATTACCCTGAAGCTGCGCGCAGGCGCACCGGGCGTGAGCCTGCAACCGTCCGAGGACCGAAGTGCATGACCATCGACAACCGCATTCAGGTCGTGTTGATCGACGACGATCCCCATTTGCGCCAGGCCCTGAGCCAAACGCTGGATCTGGCGGGCCTGAAAATCCTGCCGCTGGCCGAAGCCAAGGGCCTGGCCGCGCAACTGGAGCGCGACTGGCCGGGTGTGGTGGTCAGTGATATCCGCATGCCCGGCATGGACGGTCTCGAACTGCTGACCGAACTGCATGCCCAGGACCCTGAGCTACCGGTGCTGCTGATCACCGGCCACGGCGATGTGCCGCTGGCCGTGCAGGCCATGCGCGCCGGGGCCTATGACTTTCTGGAAAAGCCCTTCGCCAGCGACGCCCTGCTCGACAGTGTGCGCCGGGCGTTAGCCCTGCGTCGGCTGGTGCTGGACAACCGCAGCCTGCGGTTGGCCTTGAGCGACCGCAATGAGCTGAGCGCCCGCCTGGTTGGCCACTCACCTTCGATGCTGCGCCTGCGCGAGCAGATCGGTGCCCTGGCGGCGACCAAGGCCGATGTACTGATCCTCGGCGAAACCGGCGCTGGCAAAGAAGTCGTGGCCCGGGCGCTGCACGATTTATCAAGCCGTCGCAACGGTCCGTTCGTGGCGATCAACGCCGGTGCCCTGGCCGAATCAGTGGTCGAAAGCGAGCTGTTCGGCCACGAGCCCGGTGCCTTCACTGGTGCGCAGAAACGTCGCATCGGCAAGTTCGAGTTCGCCAATGGCGGCACGTTGTTCCTCGATGAAATCGAAAGCATGAGCCTGGATGTGCAGGTCAAATTGCTGCGCTTGCTGCAAGAACGGGTAGTCGAACGCCTGGGCGGCAATCAACTGATCCCGCTGGACATCCGCATCATCGCCGCCACCAAGGAAGACCTGCGCCAGGCGGCGGATCAAGGACGTTTCCGTGCCGACTTGTATTACCGCCTGAATGTCGCACCATTGCGGATTCCACCATTGCGCGAACGGGGCGAAGATGCGCTGATGCTGTTTCAGCATTTCGCCGATGAAGCCAGTGCCCGCCACGGCTTGCCGCCCCATGAACTGCAACCGGGACAACGTGCCTTGCTGCTGCGCCACACCTGGCCCGGCAACGTGCGCGAGCTGCAAAATGCGGCCGAGCGTTTTGCCCTCGGGTTGGAACTGGCCCTCGACAACAACACGCCGCAAGGCGGCGCTGGCAACAGGGTCGAAGCCGTCAGCGGCGGTTTGAGCGAGCAAGTGGAGAACTTCGAAAAAACCCTCATTGCCGCCGAACTGGCACGCTCGCACAGCTCCGTGCGCAGCGTCGCCGAAGCCCTCGGCATTCCGCGCAAGACCCTGCATGACAAACTGCGCAAGCACGGTCTGAGTTTCGCCGACAGTGGTGCCTCGGCCCACCCTGACGACCTCGACTGAGCTACCGTCCAATCATCCACTTCAAGCAAGAGGCCCCCTGAATGAGCCGCGACAGTCGACAACTGGAATCAGTCCTCCATCACGACATTCCCCTCACCCGGGACATGGGCCTCAAAGTGCTCGACTGGCATGACCAGCAACTGCGCCTGCACTTGCCACTGGAAGCCAACGTCAACCACAAGAGCACCATGTTCGGCGGCAGCCTGTATTGCGGCGCGGTCCTGGCCGGTTGGGGCTGGCTGCATCTGCGCCTCAAGGAAGAAGGCATTACCGACGGGCACATCGTGATTCAGGAAGGGCAGATCAGCTATCCGCTGCCAGTGACGGGCGATGCCAACGCCATTTGCCAGGCACCGGATCCGGTGATCTGGAAGAAATTCCTGACCACGTTCCAGCGATATAGCCGAGCGCGGTTGACGCTGCATACGCGGGTCGTCAATGAAGGCCATGATGAGGATGCGGTGAGGTTTGTCGGGCAGTACGTGCTGCACCGTTAAGCGCCACTACCTCTGTAGGAGCCGGCTTGCTGGCGAATGATGCAATGCGGTGTGCCTGACACACCGCTTCGCTGCGATGCGGCGACCCGACAAGCCAGCTCCTACAGGGTAGCGAGCGCCAGCAGCTTCTCCCGCCAGGCCGCCTTCGCCGGCAAAGCCAGAAAGAATGCGTTCAACAGCGACTCCCGCGCCGGATAGCTGAACGGCTCACCGCTCAACTCCAGCACCTCACCACCCGCGCCCTCCAGCACGCCTTGCGCTGCCGCCGTGTCCCACTGCGAAGTCGGTGCCAGACGTGGATAGCAATCCGCCACGCCTTCGGCCAGCAGG
Organism: Pseudomonas sp. P4_B3; assembly: GCF_056402295.1. Lineage (NCBI taxonomy): Bacteria > Pseudomonadati > Pseudomonadota > Gammaproteobacteria > Pseudomonadales > Pseudomonadaceae > Pseudomonas > Pseudomonas sp. P4_B3. The sequence continues at coordinate 150,620 of NZ_JBFUHR010000010.1, read as the reverse complement.
CAAAACTTCAGCGAACTGCCGATATTGGCCAGTTGCAGCTCGCCAAGGATCGCGCTCAACCCCGCCAGCAAATGCTCCTGCTCCGGGCTCGAATGACGACGGCTGGCCACCACGGTGAACGACTCGCCTGGCGCTAATGCATCACGCACCTTGATCGCCACCGGCGTGCCACCTTTATCGCCGCGCCAGGCACCGAGGCCGGCGCCACCGACATAGAAACGACCGTTGGTCGGCATCGACACCACGCCGAACACCACTCGACCGTTTTCGATCAGGGCGATGTTGACGGTGAACTCTTCGCTGCCGCTGATGAACTCCTTGGTGCCATCCAGTGGATCAACCAGCCACCAGCGCTGCCATCCGGCCCGCACGCTTTGGGGGATGTTGGCGTCCTCTTCGGAGAGCACCGGGATGCTCGGATCGAGCGCCGTCAGCCCGGCCAGAATCAGGTGGTGTGCGGCCAGGTCAGCAGCGGTCACCGGCGAATCATCAGCCTTCGCCGTGACGGCCGTGCCCGTGCGCCAGAACGGCAGGATCGCCTCACCGGCCTGCAAGGCCAGCTCGATGACAGGTGCCATCAACGGATGCGGGAAGTTCATGGCTGGAACGCTCCGCGCTGAGTCAACAGGTCTCGGGCCAGGTACAGCGCCGCCAAGGCACGGCCTTCAGTAAAGTGGGGGTTTTGCGCCAGCGCCGAGAGTTCACGCAGATTGATCTTGTCCACCCGCATCGGCTCGGGCTCGTCGCCTTCCAGACGCTCTTCGTAGAGGTCGGTGGCCAGCACCACCTGAATCTTCTGGCTCATGTAACCGGGGGACAGCGACAGCTCGGTCAGGTGCTCCAGTTGCCGCGCGCCGAAACCAGCCTCTTCCTTGAGTTCGCGCTCGGCTGCTGCCAACACGTCTTCGCCCGGCTCGATCAAACCCTTGGGCAATGACATTTCATATTCATCCGTGCCGCCGCAATACTCCTCGACCAGTACCGCATGCTCGGCATCGAGCATCGCCACGATCATCACCGCGCCGTACCCGGCACCCTTGCCGACCAGGCGTTCATAGGTGCGCTCCACGCCGTTGGAAAAGCGCAACTTCAGCTCTTCCACGCAGAACAATCGACTGGTGGCGACAATTTCGCGGGCGAGTATGGTGGGTTTCTGGCGCATGCAAAGCTCCTTGGCGTGAACGCGCTACTATAACGCGGCTTTCCCGATTGTTTACGCCAGAAATCTTTCTACTGCCCGAGACGTTGCCATGCCTTCATTACCCTGGTCCGACATCGATACCGTTCTGCTGGACATGGACGGCACGCTGCTGGACCTGCATTTCGACAACCACTTCTGGATGGAGCACCTGCCCCAGCGTTACGCCGAACTGCACGGGGTCAGCCGGGCCATGGCCGAGATGGAATTGCAGCCGTTATTCGAACGCAATGCCGGCCAGTTGCAGTGGTACTGCCTGGACTTCTGGAGTGCCGAACTGAAGCTGTCGGTGCGCGACCTGAAACTGGAAACCGCGCACCTGATCGCCCTGCGCCCGGATGCCGACACCTTTCTGGCGGCGATCAAACGGGCCGGCAAGCGCGTGGTGCTGATCACCAATGCCCATCGGGATGCGCTGTCGTTGAAGCTGGAAAAAATCGAGCTGGCGCCGTACTTCGAGCGCTTGATCAGCTCCCATGACTACGGCTTCCCCAAGGAAAACCCGCAGTTCTGGGATGCGTTGCAAGCCGATATCGATTTCGATCCGGCGCGCAGCCTGTTCATCGACGACACCTTGCCGATCCTGCGCAGTGCACGGGACTTTGGCGTGGCGCATTTGCTGGCTGTGCGTGAACCGGATAGCCGCAAGGGGCCGAAGGATACGGCGGAGTTTGCAGCGGTCGGGGATTATCGGGATTTGATTGCGGGGCTTTGATTGACCGTAGGAGCTGCCGCAGGCTGCGATCTTTTGATCCTGGCGGTATGAAACAAACGAAGATAAAGATCAAAAGATCGCAGCCTGCGGCAGCTCCTACAGGCCTCGCATTACTCGGGAATCCGCAACGACTGTCCCGGATAGATCTTGTCCGGGTGCGACAACATCGGCTTATTGGCTTCGAAAATCTTGTTGTACTTGTTGGCATCGCCGTACACGCGCTTGGAAATCGCGCTGAGGGTGTCGCCCTTCACCACCGTGACAAACACCGCGGCAGCAACAACAGGCCCGGTCACAGTAATCTGATCATCCACGCTGCCAACCCCGGCGATATTGCCCACTGCCAGCAGGATCTTTTCCTTCTCTTCCTGACTCGCCACTTCACCGGTCACCGTGACCTTGTCGCCATCGACCGTCGCCTGCACATTCGGGTTGCCCAGGCCGACCTTGCTGATGTGTTCCTTCAACTGCTCACTGGCGTTGGCGTTGCCTGGCGTCAGCAAATCCAGCAGTTTTTCGCCTGCTTCCTTCACAAAGCTCAAAAGACTCATGGTGCACTCTCCTTGGGTTTGGGGTTCCAGACGCCAAAGCCTAGACCACGACCATCACTTGCGAATCCAGCCCGACCAATGACCCCGCTTGCGATAGAATCGGCCTCTTCCCGCGCCCAGGAGCGAAGATGGACATCAAGCAGCTGAAATTCCTCATCGCGCTCGACGAAACCCGCCATTTCGGCCAGGCCGCCGCGCGCTGCCACATTACTCAACCGACACTATCGATGCGCCTGCGCAGCCTCGAAGAAGAACTCGACCTGCCGCTGGTCAATCGTGGTCAGCGCTTCGAAGGTTTTACGGCACCGGGCGAACGAGTGCTGGCCTGGGCGCGCACGGTGCTGGCGGCGTACGACGGCTTGTATGCCGAGGCGGCCGCCTGTCGCGGCAATCTGGTCGGCACCTTGCGTCTGGGCGTGGTGCCGCTGTCGAGCTTCGATCCGCTGCCGCTGCTTCAACGCCTGCACGGGGAGCATCCGAACCTGCGCTTCGAGCTTTCGGCGCTGAGTTCGGAGCAAATACTCGAACAACTGGCGAACAATCGCCTGGACCTCGGTGTTTCCTACCTGGAGCGCCTGGACACCGAACATTTCGACTCCCTGGCCTTCAGCGAAACCCGCATGGGTCTGCTCTACGACCAACGTTTTTTCAGCTTTGGCGAGGCGCCGCTGAGCTGGGAATCATTGATCGAACTGCCACTGGGCATGCTCTCCAGCGGCATGCACTTTCGCCAATCCATCGACCACAACTTCCACAGCCGCGGCCTCACCCCGCAGCCGCTGTTGCAAACGGATGCCGTGCATCAACTTTTACAAACTGTGCACGGCGGCTTGTGCTGCGCCGTGATGCCGTTGGACGGAGGTCTGGAAGAGCTGACCGATCATCTGCGCCTGCAACCGATCGAAAACGCCCAGACCGTGGGCCGGCTGGGGCTGATCATGCGTCGCAGCGCGCCACGCTCGGCCTTGGCGGAGGCCTGTTTCGCGATTTATCGACAATCGTTGCCCAGTGCTTGATCGACAGTATCTATCGGCACATCAGTACTAACGATTAGACGTGACAAGTTGTCACGCCTAGTCTTAAAGCTGATCAAACCGTCGGTGATGCCATGAATACCAAGCGCCCAGCCTGCGCGGCGCCTGCCCTCGAAACGCCCGCGCCCGCCGCCAGCCAGACGTACAGTTACAGCAACCTTGAAGACACGGAATCGACCAGCACCGCGCTGGCCGAGGAAGTCGCGCTGGCGATTGCCTACAACGGCATCAGCCAGGCCGTCATGCTGGTGACACCCACGGACCTCGAAGACTTCATTGTCGGTTTCAGCCTGGGCAGCGGCATCATCGAGGACGCCACTGATATTTATGACCTGCAACTGACCGGCTCTGGCTCGGCGCAATACGCGCAAGTGACCATCGCCAACCGCGCCTTCTGGAACCTCAAGCAGCAGCGTCGGCAACTGGCCGGCACCAGCGGTTGCGGGCTGTGCGGTGTGGAAGCAGTGGAGCAGGCACTCCCCGAGCTTCAGGTGTTGCCTGGCGCACCCTTGCCGCCTGCCGAATGGCTCGACGGCCTGCGCCAGCGCATCGGCGCGTTCCAGCCCCTTGGCCAGCACAGTGGTGCGGTACATGCCGCGGTGTTCATGAATGATCAGGGCGAGTTGCTGCTGGGTCGCGAAGACATCGGTCGGCACAACGCCCTAGACAAACTGATCGGCGGATTGATCCGTCAAAAGATCCCGACCGCTGGCGGGCTGGCGATCGTCACCAGCCGCTGCAGCCTCGAATTGATCCAGAAAGTCTTGCGCGCCGGCATCCAGACCCTGGTCAGCCTGTCGTCGCCCACGGGCCTTGCCGTGCAATGGGCCCGTCGCCATAACCTCAACCTCATCCATCTGCCACAGAAGAATGCACCGCGGGTCTACAGCCCAACGTTGGAGAAACAAGCGTGAGTCAACACCGTCAAGCCGACCAGACACCTGTCCCTCGCTACAAGCCCTACAAAGGCCCGGCCGGTGGCTGGGGGGCACTGATCAGCGTCGCTCAGGCCTGGTTGACCAGCGACAACGCGCTGAAAAACCTGCGCATGATGCTCAAGACCAACAAGAACGGCGGCTTCGACTGCCCCGGTTGCGCCTGGGGTGATTCTAAAGAAGGCGGCATGGTGATGTTCTGCGAGAACGGCGCCAAGGCGGTGAACTGGGAAGCGACCAAACGCCGGGTCGACGCCAGATTCTTCGCCAAACACAGCGTCACTTCGCTGCTGGAGCAAAGCGACTACTGGCTCGAATATCAGGGCCGCCTGACCGAGCCGATGAGCTACGACGCCGAAACCGACCGCTACAAGCCGATCAGCTGGGACGACGCGTTCGCGCTGATCGCCAAACACCTGAACGGCTTGTCGAGCCCGGATCAGGCAGAGTTCTACACCTCGGGTCGGGCCAGCAACGAAGCGGCTTTTCTCTATCAGCTGTTCGTGCGCGCCTATGGCACCAACAACTTCCCTGATTGCTCGAACATGTGTCACGAGGCCAGCGGTGTCGCGATGTCGCAAAGCGTCGGTGTCGGCAAAGGCACTGTGACCTTCGACGACTTCGAACACGCCGACGCTATTTTCGTCTGGGGCCAGAACCCCGGTACCAACCACCCGCGGATGCTCGAACCGCTGCGCGAAGCGGTGAAGCGCGGCGCTCAAGTGGTGTGCATCAACCCGCTCAAGGAGCGTGGCCTGGAACGTTTCCAGCACCCGCAGCACGCGATCGAAATGCTCACCAACGGCGACAGGCCAACCAACACCGCATTCTTCCGCCCGGCCCTGGGCGGCGACATGGCGATCATGCGCGGCATGGCGAAATTCCTCCTGCTGTGGGAGCGCGATGCGCAGAAAACCGGTGCACCGGCGGTGTTCGACCACGACTTCCTCAATGAACACAGCGCCAATGTGCTGGAGTACCTGGCGACCATCGACGAAACGCCGTGGGAGCAGATCGTCGAGCAGTCGGGCCTGACGCTGATAGAGATCGAACAAGCGGCGCGCATGTACGCCAAGGGCAAGAACGTCATCATGTGCTGGGCCATGGGCATCACCCAGCACCGGCATTCGGTGGCGACCATCCAGGAAATCGCCAACCTGATGCTGCTGCGCGGCAACGTCGGCCGGCCCGGTGCCGGTCTATGTCCGGTGCGTGGTCACAGCAACGTGCAGGGCGACCGCACCATGGGCATCAACGAGTGTCCGCCAGTGGCGTTCCTCGATGCCTTGGAGCGTCGCTTCCAGTTCAAGGTGCCGCGCCACAACGGCCACAACGTGGTCGAGGCGATTCATGCGATGGCTGACGGCCGGGCGAAAGTCTTTATCGGTCTGGGCGGCAACTTCGCCCAAGCCACGCCGGACAGCCCACGCACGTTCCAGGCCCTGCAGAACTGCAACCTGACCGTGCAGATCAGCACCAAGCTCAACCGCAGCCATTTGACCCACGGCAAGGACGCGCTGATCCTGCCGTGCCTGGGCCGCACCGACATCGATATCCAGACCGAAGGCCCGCAAGCGGTGACTGTCGAAGATTCGTTCAGCATGGTCCACGCCTCCAATGGTCAACTGCAGCCGCTGTCGAACCAGATGCGTTCGGAACCGGCGATCCTGGCCGGCATCGCCGCCGCGACCCTGGGCAGCCACCCGGTGGACTGGAATTGGCTGGTGGCCGATTACCGTCGCATCCGTGACCTGATTGCCGAGACCATTCCAGGCTTCAAGGACTTCAACGAGAAGGTCAGGAATCCGGGCGGTTTCTACCTGGGCAACAGTGCCGGTGCGCGCAAGTGGAACACTGCGTCGGGCCGGGCCAATTTCAAGCCAAACATCCTGCCCGAGGATCTGGTGCACGAACGCACCCGCGCCACCGGGGTGCTGCCGGATCTGATCATGCAATCGATGCGTTCCCACGATCAGTACAACACCACGATCTATGGTCTCAACGACCGTTATCGCGGCGTGAAGGGACAGCGCGATGTGTTGTTCGTCAACGAAGCCGACATCATCCGCCTGGGCTTCAAGCCGGGGCAGAAGGCGGACATCGTTTCACTCTGGGACGATGGTGTTGAACGTCGGGTAAAAGGCTTCACGCTGCTGGCGTTTGATATCCCGGCCGGGCAAGCGGCGGCCTACTATCCGGAAGTGAACCCGTTGGTGCCGCTGGAAAGCATCGGCGATGGCAGCCATACGCCAACATCGAAGTTTGTGGCGATCCGGTTGGAAGCGGCGAGTGAGACCGGACTGATCATGGCCAGGTCTGCGTAGCGCAGTATCAAAAGATCGCAGCCTGCGGCAGCTCCTACACCGATCTCTGTAGGAGCTGCCGCAGGCTGCGATCTTTTTGACTTTAATGACCCACTCAAAAACATTTCAAGCGCCCACAAAAAAGGCCGTTTCCTCACGAAAACGGCCTTTGCGAAGTAGTAAAAGACCGGCAAAAAAACGTAAAGTTCCGCCCGAAAAACAGTAACTTGCAATATTGTATACAGGTCGTGTTATTCGTCGGATTTCGATTGTCACGCCCATTCCAGAGCCTCAGGATCGCGCCGTCATCCCCTTGAGGTTCCTCCATGAAGTTCTCCTCGATTCTCTTGTTGTCCCTTGGCCTGGTCAGCGGTATCGCGTCTGCTGGCGGCACCACCGAAGCCGGTGTAGGCGGCGCATTGGGCGGGGTTCTAGGCTCGGTCGTCGGTCAGTCGTTAGGCGGCAGTACAGGTTCCACCATCGGCGCAGCCCTGGGTGGCGCGGGTGGTAGCGCCGTCGGCGCAAACAAACACAGCCGTGGCGAAGCAGCCCTTGGCGGTGCGTTAGGCGCGGCAGGCGGTAACGTGGTCGGCCGCAGCATGGGCGGCACGACCGGCAGTCTGATCGGCGCCGCAGCAGGCGGCGGTGCCGGTGGCGCGCTGGGTAACCACATGGGCAAAGATTACGATGATGAAGACGGCGGTCATCGTTCGTATCGCGACCATGACGATCGTCGCTACTACCGTGACGACCATCCGGGCCGCGGCCATGCCTATGGCCATCGCAAGCACCACCACAGGTATTACCGCGACTAAGGCCTCGAGCGCCTCGCTGGTGAGTACATCAAAAATCGCAGCCCCAAGGGCTGCGATTTTTTTTGCCTTACTGAACCACCAGACACTCCAGCGCGCCGCGCAACCCTGCAGGAATCGCTACGGGTTGATTTGACACCCGATCGACAAACACATGTACGAAGCGCCCCGCCGCACAGGCTTCATCTTCCCCTTGCTTGAACACGGCCAGTTCGTATTGCACCGAACTGTTGCCCAGCTTGCCCACCCGCAGACCGATCTCGATGCGGTCCGGGAAGGCAATGGAAGCAAAGTAATCACAGGCCGAGCTCACCACGAACCCCACCACCTCACCGCCATGGATATCCAGGCCGCCGACTTCGATCAGGTAAGTGTTCACCGCCGTATCGAAGAAGCTGTAATAGGTAACGTTGTTGACGTGACCGTAGGCGTCATTGTCGTGCCAGCGGGTGGTGATGGGTTGGAAGTGCGGGTAGTCGGTGCGTTGGATTGCCGGGTTGGACATCAGTGTCAGTTCCTGGAGTGGGTTCTGCAGTCTAAGGTGAAACCGCGTCGCGATCATTCGCGAGCAGGCGCCACATGAATCACTTGTCTGCAAAGCCCTTGCCAGCCGCCGCCAGCTCACCAATCACCCGCGCCGGTTGCCAGTGATCGCCCTGACGCGTCTCAAGGTCCATCAAGCGCCGATGAATGTCCGCCAGCCCCTGCTGATCCGCCCAGGCCATCGGCCCGCCCTTGTCCGCCGGGAATCCGTAACCATTGAGGTAGACCAGATCGATGTCGTGAGCCGACCTGGCAATGCCCTCCTGAAGGATCTTCGCGCCTTCATTGACCAGTGCCAGCAAGCAGCGCTCGAGAATTTCTTCCGGGCTGATCTCGCGGCGCTGGAACCCCAACGCCTCACTGACTTGAAGCACCAGTGCGTCGACCTGCGGATCGTGTTCGGCCTGGCGACTGCCCGGCTCGTAGTGGTAATAGCCATTGCCACTCTTCTGGCCAAAGCGCTCCATTTCGCACAGTCGGTTATCCACCTGAACCTCTGGAGCGTCCTGCCCGACACCGGACAGTTGCCGGGCGCGCCACTGCAGGTCGACACCCACCACGTCGAACATGCGGAACGGCCCCATGGCGAAACCGAACCCTTGCAGCGCTGCGTCCACCTGGTAGGGATAAGCGCCTTCCAGCAGCATTTTTCGCGCTTCGAGCACGTAGGTATTGAGCATGCGGTTGCCAATGAAGCCGTCGCAATTGCCCGCCACCACACTGACCTTGCCCATGCGCTGGCCGAGCGCCAGTGCCGCGTCGAGAACTGCCGGTGCAGTCTGCGCGCCACGGACGATTTCCAGCAGCTTCATGATGTGCGCCGGACTGAAGAAGTGCAGGCCCAGGACCTGCTGCGGGCGACCCGTAATCGCAGCAATGGCGTCGATGTCCAGCGCCGAAGTATTGCTCGCCAGAATCGCTTCAGGTTTGAGCAGGCCATCGAGCTCGCGGAAGATTTTCTGTTTGAGCTCAAGATTTTCGTACACCGCTTCGATGACCAGGTCGACATCGCGGATGGCCGTATAACCCTCTGCCGCCGTAACGCGCGCCACACGGGCATCGGCTTCGCTCTGGTCAATGCGGCCCTGGCGCACGTTGTGGGCATAGGTGTCCGCCACGGTGACCAGCGCCTGCTCCAGCATCTGCGGGTTATTGTCGAGCCACTGCACGGCCACTCCGGCGTTGGCCAGGCACATGACAATGCCACGGCCCATGGTGCCCGCGCCGATGACGGCGGCGCGCTGAATATTCAACGGTGTCTGGCTCATGTTTTGTTCTCTTGTTGGCGATCCGAAGACAGTCATCACCATAGTCAGCCACTGGTTTTTTTTGAAATTTATTCCTGTGATGAGCAACATTCAGCGGATGGATGTAGCCCCGAAGACACCACAGATCCCCGTGGGAGCGAGCCTGCTCGCGATAGCGGTGTGTCAGTCGCCATCACTGTTGAATGTTCCGGCCTTATCGCGAGCAGGCTCGCTCCCACATTGACCGTGTTTCAGCCTGCCAGATGTTGTTCAGCCCACTCCCGCACCCGGGCAAACGGATAATCTTCCAGCGCCGCAAACCCCGAAATCGTCCTTGCCTTGAGCTTGGTGAACAACGGCACACTGATCCCGCACAGAAACCGTGTCACGCGTTCAGCCGAGGGCACGTTGCCCGTGTGCTGCTCGTGCCTGTGGATAAAATCGCCACACAGCGTTTCGAAATTTTTATCCACAAGCGCCGGCAACTCCGGTGGTGCCGGTAGCCGCGCCACCTGTCCATGACACACCGAACAGTGTCCACATTGCTGCGGTGCATTGTGGTCACCGAAATACTCGGCCAGGCGATAACCCAGGCATCGGTCGGTAGCGAACAGATCCAGCATCGCGTGAATCCGCGCGACTTCGGTGTGCTCATGCCGAGTGAAATAGCCGTGCAGCTCCTCGCTCAACGCGACGTTGTCGAACCCGCTTTGCAGCACGCTGTAGACCTCGGTCATCTGCTTGCTTTCGAGCTCCACCCAGCCCTTCTCCTGGAAGTAATCCAGCGCCTTGACCACCCGACTGCGCTCGGCCTGGTGCTGCTCGTACAACGCTTCGAAATTCACCGTGGCCCAGGTCCGGGCGCGGCTGGAAGTCTGGATGATCGCAGCGACAAAATCCCTGCGCTCGCCTTCGAAACGCGCCAATAGCGCCTCGGGCTCCAGCAAATACTTGAAACGGTACTCGGCGTAGTACGCATAGCGCGGGGCGATCAACCCGCGCAACTCGAGTTGCACCAGCAAGGTCTTGAGCGGCAACTGGCGAATATTGCTCTGATCGGCCAACGGTCCCAGCAGAAACTCCCACTGGCCTTCGGGTGCTGCGGCATGCATCTCGTCAAGCACGCAACGGATGCCATCCAGCTCGGGCGTGTCGCCGTAAACGAAATTCTCCAGCACGTTGAGGCTGTCGCGGTTGGCCAACACCAGGCAGTCCGACGGCTGCCCGTCACGCCCGGCGCGGCCGATTTCCTGGCTGTAGTTTTCGATGGATTTTGGCAGGTCGAAATGCACCACGTTGCGGATGTCACTCTTGTCGATGCCCATGCCAAAGGCGATGGTGGCGACGATGCAATTGGACTGCCCGCCCATGAAGCGACGCTGGATCGCTTCCCGTTGCTCATGGGGCAACCCGGCGTGATAAGCCTCGGCCTGAATGCCATTGCGGTTCAGGTGTTCGGCGATGTGCTCGGCGGTTTTCTGCAAGGTGACATAGACGATGCCCGGCTGGTCCGGACGCTGGCTCATCCATTCGACCAGGCGCCTGCGCTTGTCCGCTCCGCGAACAGGCTCCACCAGCAAATTCAGGTTCGAGCGATAGAAACCGGTGGTCACTACATCCTCGGCGGCGATGGCGAATTTCGCCTGCATGTCGGCGATGACCTTGGGCGTCGCCGTTGCGGTCAGCAGCAGCACCTGCGGGATGTTGAACTGGCGTTGATAGTCGGGAAGCTTGAGGTAGTCCGGGCGAAAGTTATGACCCCATTCGGAAATGCAATGCGCCTCGTCCACCACCAGTAGCGAGATCGGCACCTGCTGCAGAAAATGCCGGAAGCGCTCGTTCTTCAGGCGCTCCACTGAGATCATCAGAATCTTCAACTCGCCGGACTTGGCACGGGCCATGACATCACTGGCGTCATCGCGGCTCTGGGCCGAATCGATACTGCCCGCCGAGATGCCGTGGCGCTGCAGGAACGCCAACTGATCCTGCATCAACGCCAGCAACGGCGAGACCACCAGCGTCAGGTGCGGCAGCAACAGCGCCGGCAATTGGTAGCAAAGGGATTTGCCGGAACCGGTGGGGAAAATCGCCGCCGCCGAACGCCCGGCCAGCACGGCACTGACGGCCGCCTCCTGACCGGGTCGAAATTGTGGATAACCGAAAACCTGTTCCAGGGTGTTGTGCATAAGCTGTCACTCCGTTGACCGCTGCAAAGCCAAAAGACTAGTCGGTGATCGCAGCGAATCGAGAAAAGGTCGGGGCATAAACGATACGGGATGATACAGCCTCAACACGCCCTGCTGACGCCACAGATCGAAACACAAAGAGCACTTTGCCACCTGACGCCCCGTCTCCCCCCACAGGTATGGTTCACCCCCACACCCGTAACGCTGCGCGAAGTCTTCATGACAACAGGAGGCCTGATGTGCGCGGCCCCTGCCGAAGGACCGATCATGTTTCAACGAACTGTTTTTCCATTTGCTCTGTTGCTGCCAGTGCCGCTGCTGCTCAGTGGATGTCTGACCACGCCCGAAAAGCCCGCAATCAAACCGGGCACATTCGAAACAGCCGAGTATCACGCTCAAAAGGGGTTGGCGGTCATCCAGGCATCACGCCTGTACGCACGTGGCGGCACCGGCCAAGGCGTACCAGTCGCGTTGATTGACTCAGGCCTGAACGCCGAACTACCAGAATTTCAAGGCAGGGTCCGCGACCCCGGTTTTGACTATGTCGAGAATCGTCCCGGTACCCATGATCGCGTTGGCCACGGCACTCAAATGGCCGGCATTCTGGCCGCCAACAAAGACGACCGGGGTATGCACGGCGTTGCGTTCAACGCTCAACTGATCCCCTACCGTTTCGGTGACGACAACGAACCCTTCTTCTTCGACAGTGAGATTTCCCGCTCCTGGCAAGCCGGGTTCGATCTCGGTGCGCGCATATTCAACAACTCGTGGGCCAATGCCATTCCAGCAACGGAAATCACTGAAGCACGTTACAAACAGATCATGCCCGACTCGCTGACGAGCGCGCGAAAACTGGTTCAGCAAGGCGCGGTATTTGTGTTTCCGACCGGTAATGAACTCAAACGAGAGCCTCTTGCAGAGCCGGGTTTACCCCTTGCCATCCCTGAGTTGGAAAAGGGCTGGATCGCCGTAGTTGCATTGAAAAACGATGGCAGTGCCATCAATGGCAAATCTAACTATTGTGGTGTCGCAGCGGCCTGGTGCATCGCCGTTCCTGGTGGGGACTCAGGCGCAGACCAGGGATTGCTGACCACTGGCAAGGACGGCAAATACGTCCAGACTGCCGGTACGTCCCCCGCCGCCGCGTTGGTCAGTGGCGCGTTGGCGGCAGTCCAGAGCCTGTACCCAGAAATGAGTGCACAGCAAGTGCGCAACCACTTGCTTGAAACCGCAAACCGGACCGGTCTCTACGCCAACAGTGAAGCCTACGGCCGAGGATTGCTCGACCTTGATGCGGCGTCGCGACGTCCTCGCGCACCGGCAGTCGATTGAGTCCGGCCCATCGAGCACCCTACATATTTTTCTGCGCAGCTTTGTAGGAATCATTTCCTGTAGAAGCATTCTTCGATACAACCCTGGGGGGTGCGTAGGAGCATTCCTCCCAAGGCAGTAAACGCCCTACAAAACCTGTCCATTGCGGCTGTATTGCTCTGCTTCGCCACACTCTTCATAGTTTTAGCGCGGCTGAAAATACTGTGGCGGCCTGCCGGATCACCTCCGATCTCTTACAGGACTGAGACATCAATGCCCTCGCTAAAGACATCTACCGAACGCTATCAGTCGCTCAAATCCAGCTACAGCGAAACCCCGGTGCTGGTCATCGATACCGAGGCCGACCCCTTCGAGATCCTCGACGCCGCCCGACAACGCATCCGCGCCGCCAGCGACCTGCTCGAAACCCTTTATTGCACGTGTTTCAAACAGGCCGAAGCGAGCGACATCCCCAAGATCGTCAGCGCCCTGTACCTGCTGACCCAGGACGGCAACGACATGCTCGACATCGCCCGGCAGCGCTTGCCGAAACTCACCGGCTGAAGCACCACCACAATCCCCTGCCGGAGCATCATTCGCACCGCGGACATTTATGTTCTCGCAGTGCATTGCCATGGCGGCTGTGTGCGGGACGCCTTCGGGCGAGCCGGGCGTTCTACAGCACTAATTACACCACGTAACGAATGAAGTTCCCGCCCCCACCTTTATCCCCTCCCGCCAACCCCCTACATTCACCTCCAACGCCTCTCCCATCATCCCGACGGGAAGGTCACTGGAGTTTCCCTCATGCCTTTCGTAACCGTACGCATCACCCGCGATGGCGTTACCACTGAGCAGAAAGCTCAGGTGATTGCCGAAATCACTGAAACACTGGAACGCGTCCTCAACAAACGCCCTGACCTGACCCACATCGTGATCGAGGAAGTCGACACCGATAACTGGGGTTACGCCGGCATCACCACCACCCAGTACCGCAAGCAACTGGCCGAGGCGGAGGGGAAGTCATGACGTCCTCCGTCACCATCGATTTCATTTCCGATGTGGTGTGCCCCTGGTGCGCATTGGGGGCGACGGCGCTGGAGCAGGCGATCGAGAACGTGGCCGGGGAAGTCTCGGTCGAGCTGACCTACAAGCCGTTCGAGCTGAACCCGAATATGCCGGCCGAAGGTGAGCAAGCGGTCGAGCACTTGATGCGTAAGTACGGGAGAACCGCCGACGACATCGCCGCCGGTAAGGCCATGCAAATCGCACGCGGCGAGGCCATCGGCTTCAAGTTCGATCTGGAGAAGCGCACGCACTTCTACAACACCTTCGATGCGCACCGTTTGTTGCTGTGGGCGTTGCAGGAAGGCCGGCAAGTCGAGTTGAAGAAGGTGCTGCTACGGGGCTATTTCAGCGAAGGCCAGAACCCGAGTGATCACCAGGCGCTGGTGCGTCTGGCGACTGAAGCGGGGCTGGATGGGGCAAGTGCACAAGAGGTGCTGACGTCCGGTGCGTTCGCCGATGAGGTTCGGGAACTTGAAACCTACTACCAGCAGCACGGCATCAACTCGGTCCCAGCCATGGTGCTGAACGGTCATCACCTGGTGTCCGGCTCGCAATCGGTCGAGTACTACGAACAGATGTTGAGACAAATGGCCAAGGCACCGGCCGAAGCCTGATTACAGATTTTCTACCCCACTTTTAATTGTCAGAGGTCTTCATCATGAGCATTTCGAAAAAAGTCATCGTCATCACCGGCGCATCCCAAGGTCTTGGCGACGGTATGGTCAAAGCCTTTCGTGAACTCGGTTACCGGATCGTCGCCACATCGCGCTCGATCAAGCCGTCCACCGATCCGGACATTCACACCGTGGCCGGTGACATCGGCGAGCCGGAAACCGCCCAGCGCGTCATCCGCGAAGCGATTTCCCGTTTCGGTCGCATCGACACCCTGGTCAACAACGCCGGGATCTTCATCGCCAAGCCGTTCACCGCGTACACCGCAGAAGACTACGCCAATGTGTTGTCGGTGAACGTCAACGGCTTCTTCTACATCACCCAACTCGCCATCGCCGAGATGGAAAAACAGGGCAGCGGCCACGTCGTCAACATCACCACCAGCCTGGTGGACCACGCCATCGACGGCGTGCCATCGGTGCTGGCTTCGCTGACCAAAGGCGGCCTCAACGCGGCAACCAAATCCCTGGCCATCGAATACGCCAAGCGCGGGATTCGGGTAAACGCCGTCAGCCCAGGCATCATCAAGACCCCGATGCACGGCGAAGAAACCCACGCAGCACTGGGCAATCTGCACCCGGTCGGGCGCATGGGCGAGATCGATGATATTGCACAAGCAGTCGTGTATCTGGACGGCGCCAAGTTCGTTACCGGCGAAATCCTGCACGTGGATGGTGGTCAGAGCGCGGGGCACTGAAAGCGCTTTTTTAAAGCTCGGAAACAACAAAGCCCCTGCATTTCTGCAGGGGCTTTGTTTTGTATGGTGCGGCACCAGACGAACGGTATGTTTCGGCGAGAGTAGGTTTTTCGGGCGTCTGGAGTTCGCTGGAAAATTCGGCGTACCCCAACTAGTAACTATAAATAAATCAGCTAGTTATGGCGTTCGTTGGAATCGAACTCGGGATTTTTTAGATGTCAGCACATTGTCGGTCTGTAAGTAATTCAGAGCCGCATACGAATGGTAAACCTCCTGAATTTGAACGTTGTCGATCATCCCCTCCGTTGAGAATAGGCAGGAATCCGCCAAAAGCTGCCGTAGTGATAGGCAGCAGACGGCCCTTTTGCTGCCCTTCGCGACAGGTAACAACCGGCCATGATCTGCCGATCGTCGGCCAAGGGGCCAATTCTACCTAGGCAATGACAGCTACGTGGGGGCTCGCCATCCTATACGTGAGTTTGCGATGGCCATATTATGGGCCCAAGCAGGAGTTATTCAGCGACGCCGCAGACGAAGCTCGCCACATCAAGCACGGCATGATGCAAAAAGTGCTAATGGATAACGCGCAATAAATTTAAGGGAACAATATGACTGATTACCTAGAAACCGATCTCGATGAGGAGTTGATCGCACCTGGCTCAGAGGAGGAGCCGGAACTGCTCGATGAAGTAATGCATCCGTTTAATCCTACGGATATCGATATTGTGGTGGAGCCCAAGTCGCTGGACGCGCTAATAAAACGAATACAGCACAATGAAATCGATATGAATACCGATTTTCAACGACATGCTGAGTTATGGGATAACCGCAAGATGAGCCGGTTAATCGAGTCGATATTGATACGATTTCCATTGCCCGCTTTTTACTTTGATGCATCTGACGAAAACAACTGGTTGATTGTGGATGGATTGCAGCGACTATCAACCATTCGAAAGTTTGTTTTGGATAAAAAACTTCGTCTGAACGGGCTTGAGTTCTTAACCGAACTTAACGGCAAGACCTTTGACAAACTGCATCGTCAGTATCAGCGCCGAATTGAGGAATGCCCAGTAACCGTTTACATGATTAAGCCGGGCACCCCGGATGACGTTAAGTACTCTGTGTTTCGTCGGATCAATACCGGCGGCCTAACGCTTAACAATCAAGAGATACGCAATGCGCTCGCCAAACCCAGGGATCGTGAGTTGCTAGAAGAACTAGCGAATTTAGAGTGCTCGAAAATCATGCTGGGCGATTTATCTAAGCGCATGAAGGATCAAGAATTGGTGTTGCGCTTCTGGGCCTTTTTTCGCTTTGACTATCTTGACCCTCAAAACAAAAAGGAAATAGCCTCGTTTTTAGACAAGGCAATGGAAGACATTAAAAGAGGCGACGAACAATACCGCGAAAACTTTAAGAACCAATACTCCACTGCCATTGAACGCTGCTACCAATTGCTCGGCAGGTCCGGATTTGAAAAAGACCCTCAGTCTAACTCTCGCAAGCCTTCAAAGAACTCAACACTGTTCGAGGTTTGGATGGTCGAGCTGGCCAAGATAAAAAATTCGGACTTCACAATCCTAGTTAGCAAAAAATCCAAGTTGCGCGAAGAGCTGTTAAACTTGCTCAAAGACAGCGAATTTTTTAATGCAATCACTTACTCTACACAGAAAAAAATTCACGTAAAAATTCGCTATAAAAAAGTTCAAACCCTGATCGACATGGTGCTAAATGATTAAATTCATTAATGTCAAAAACTTTAAAACCTTGCTGAATGCCAGCTTTCCGCTTGGAGCTTTAAATTTATTCTCAGGCCTTAACGGCATGGGTAAATCAACCTTGATTCAGAGCTTGCTCCTGCTGCGGCAGTCGTATGAACGAAACACCCTGCAGAACAAAGGGTTGTTATTAAATGGTGATTACGTCAACATTGGAACTGGCAAGGACGCACTTTCAAGCTTCAGCGAGCAGGAAGAAATCATATTTACCGTCAAGTGGAATGAGATAGCACAGCCTGTCGTCTTTGAGTTTGACTATCAGCATGACTCGGATTTATTGCCGTTGCGTAGATCGGGAATAGATGGGCATTCTGAAACCTTGAGCCTATTTAATTCTAACTTTCAGTACCTAAGTGCAGATAGATTGGGCCCGCAAAGCCATCATCAGCTGTCTGAATTCCATATTCGTGACTTGAAATCCCTTGGCCACCATGGTGAGTTCGCTGTGCATTTCATAGCGGTAAATGGCGCTAAAGAACTTGAGATTGCAGCTTTACAACACCCCAAAGCTGTTTCCGGAACCTTGCTTGCAAATATTGAAGCTTGGATGTCAGACATCACCCCAGGTCTTAAAATCAAAGCGGTGGCACAGCCACAGTTCAATTCGGCAAGCCTTAGTTACTCGTTCAACCAAGGCAAAGACACAACTGAAGAATTTAAACCTCAGAACGTTGGCTTTGGCCTTAGTTACGTTCTGCCTGTTATTAGCAGTATTTTAAGTTCTGCCAAAGGCGATTTGCTGATTATTGAGAACCCAGAATCGCACTTGCACCCTGCTGGTCAGGCTCTTATGGGAAAACTGTGTGCGATAGCAGCGAAAAACGACGTGCAGCTAATTGTTGAATCTCATTCCGACCACTTTCTAAATGGCATCCGGGTTGCGGTGAAGCAACAAATTGTAGAAGCCAGTGATGTAAAGGTTTTTTTCTTGCAGCGTGATGTTCACAATCCAATCCATGCTTCAGAAGTGATGTATCCAAATATCGATGACAAGGGGCGCATTGATTGTTGGCCAGATGGCTTTTTTGACCAATGGGATAAGGAACTGGACCAATTATTATGAGCAATGGAATTGTGCTTAACCATCACTCTTTGCCCTTTACCTGTAAAGAGGATGCAGATAATGGATTATTAGTTTTTTTTAACGTACTCAAGATTTGCCGTAAGGCAGGCTTAAAAGTCCTACTCGTCGATAAGGATCAGGATAAGTCGCTTATGGGGCTGGAGCTTGCGAGTGGTTACTTTGTCCGCAATTGGTTTGCCTCGGCCAGACAAGTTGCTGAACTTGCGGACTGCTGTCGGTTTTTGAGATCTATAGAAACCAAGCAACCACTCTTTCAAAACGTAGACATTGAAAGCGTTGGCGACACTATCGAGGTCGGACTTCCAGGCGAGGGTTCTGGTAAGCCAGTTTTGTTGGCGGCGTTTTATTTTAGAACATTTCTTGCAAGCTTTACTGCTTTGCCTGATTGGGCGAATGCCCGCATCAATGTATGGATTTTTGAACTTGATGCAACACCGCAGCAAAGAGAGGAAAACATTCTAAATCTTAGTAATGGGGATAGCTTGGCAGCCCATGGCGAGGAACTAACGCTGCGCCGTAACTCGTTGCTTGATAACGCAAAAAATATCTGGCTGCAAAGAGCTAGCTTACTTCCAAATATAACATTACTTGCAAATCAAATAGGAACCACCCTCCAAAGTTGGTCTGCCCGACCAGATATTTTATTAAAGTCCAGAGATGCGCTAAACATTTTGGAGTTATTTTGCGTCAAATGGAATGCCGGCGAATACGTTGAGTATAGGCACGAGTATTTAAGAGATTTGGGGCTTGCCGCTGAGGTAAGCGGCGAGTCTGCAAGTGTTAACGAGGACGCCAGAAAGAAGAAAGAGCGACTTTTCTGGCTGGATGATGGGCGTCAGGTTTACTGTGAGAATCATGTTAAGTTACCTGACGGGTATCGCATGCATTTTTATCCCGATCCTGCTAAAAAGCGTATTTATGTAGCTTATCTCGGCCCACATTTAACTTTATGAATCAAGCGACACCAAATTGCCAGCGTTAAATTTATGCAGTTCAGAGTTCCTAGATATCGGGCGAGCATTACTAAATACTTACTTGTTTCATACCCATATCTGACCGACTGGTCTTGGCCGTTTTCTGACCTTCGTTTAGCGGTTGAACTGCCAGAGTTTTCCTAAGCGATGAGTGAGTAATTGCATGGTCAGCAAATAGTAATAGCGCGTCGATTCAGTGTGCTGGTTTAGGTTGTGATTCAAAAACCACGCAAGGTGTTTTCTCTGCCAAGTCCATGGATTGTCGCGTTGCCAGCGCTCAGCGATCGCTGTTTGGATAGCCTTCGCCTGACGCAGGTGGCGTTGGCGGGTGGTGTGCGATCCGGTCAGGACTCCCGCCAGGAACAGCTCCATATCGAATGGCTTGCTCATGCTCGGCCACCGATGTACGCCGATACCACATCGATACGGCCGTGTCCGAGCTCATAGCTGATTTGTAAGCGTGCCTCTCGATCAAGACGTGGATTGAGGCGCCTGCACCTGCCACCGTTGATGGGCGCAAGATGATGGGTGATTTGCTCATAGCGTTGGCAAGCATAGGCTGCCCGCAATTCGTGGAAGCCTTTGAGATTTTGCGTATGGAGGATATCTCGGGCGGGGCGGACGATCCCCTGCAAGAAATCGAGGTAGCTTTCGTTCGGTGCCAGCAGGTTGCGGCCACCATCGGGCGAAACCTGTTCGGCGTACCTGAGCGCTTCGCGAATATGGTCATCCACCGTGATCCAACGAGGCGCGGTTGCGCCGCCGCGGCCACCTTTGTTGCCGTCCTGGATGTTGATTTTGTCGTAGTGTTCGGCTTCACGTTTTAGGCGGGGAAGGTCGGCCAAAATGGCCTCGCGCAAGCGCATGCCAGTGGCTCGCGCCAACTGCACGATGGCCGCGGCGCGCGGCTGCTGGTGTGCGCAAAGCACCTCTACGATCCGCTTCACCTGTTCGCGGTCTTGGCCTTGCGGCACTGAATGACGAACACTGGTGCGCCGCATTCCCAACGCCTTGCTCGGACTCACGACCTTCACATACGGATCACCGCGAAGCGCAGCCAGGGTCCGGTTCAGGCTGGACAATCGGTTTGCGCGGTGGCGATGCCTATAGCGCTTTGTTCAACTTGCTGACGCAGATATCCGGCGTAGTCCAGCAAGGTCTGCCGATCAATTTGTCGCGCATCGTTAAATCCTGGTCCATCCTCCGACCGACACCACCGAACAAACGCCTGCCAGCGATCACTGTGCGCCTTCACCGTGCCGTAATGCCCGCTACCAAACAGATCCCGCAATGCCTGCGGCCCGGCATAGCTCAACTGCCGACCATAGCCAAAATTGCGCCCATCTCGCCTGCCCACCAGTGGCATGATCAAACTCCTCCCGAAACCAAACCTTTGAAACCTTCCCCACGTCATCCCGCCAAGAATGTTGAGTGTTATCAGGGATCAAGGCCCCTGCGACCTGTGAGGGTTGTCCACTAACGCGGGACTGGCGGCTCTTTACGACCGGGAGCTTGGGCATTTCATGATCTGGCCTCCTGAACACTTCCGAAGACGTGGGCGGGTGGAGGCTGCACTGGCTGACGAGACCGGCGCCGCGAGATCCTGAGTCGGGTGAAGGCAGTGAAGCGATGACCGGGGCATGCCTGACTGTCAGTCAGGTGCAGTCCGTTCCTTGGGTTGCGGCACCATCATCTGCATCGCTGTTGCTGGTGATTTCGGTGTTTGTCACGCCGATTGTCACGAGGGGAAATGCCGCAAAGCCTTGTACGAGTTGGGCTGCAGCAGCGGTACGAGCGCCCGTCTCTTTCTAGAAGAAAGAGACGGGCGCAGGTTGGCGCAGTGAAATGGCCAAGCGGATAGGTTGCTGCAGGGCAGCTGGGTAGGGGGATGTATTTGCCGCAATGGCAATGATCTGAAGTAGGCATCCATCACTCGGTGAGTGACTGTGCGAGCCGCCGGACGCTAATCGCACTTTGGGAGAACCACCACGGTGTGGCGTAGCCTCAAAGGTTCTGGCTACCTGGGTTGCTGTCGACGACAGCGCTTTGCCCGATCTTTTCTACGCCTGTGGATAATTCGGGTCAAGGCTCGAATTTTCGGGGATTCTGCGGCTGTGGATGAAATTATCCACCGGTGGAAATCAGTGGTTTTCCACAGACAGTCGCGTGGGCTTTAGATTTTTTAAATGAGGTCCATCCAAGCAGGGCGGCTTTGCAGCCCCGCTTGGATGGACCCGCGTGGAAGGGCGGACTGCGGTGATCTCATTGGCTTACCCACGTTTGGATGCGCCACGGCTATTTTGTAGGGCAGTGATGTTGTCGCCAACTGGGTGAGCGAACTCGTGGGGAGTCACATGCCCATGGCGGTTGGCGTCGATGTAGTTGCTCCACCACGCCATGATCAGCCGGCGCTGTTCGAGGAATTCGGCCTTGTGGATATACGCGGCGCGCACGCGGTTGCGTTCCTTGTGGCTCATTTGTCTTTCGATGGCTGCATCGGTCCATAACCCGGACTCCAGCAGAGCGCTACAGGCCATGGTCCTGAAGCCGTGGCCGCACACGTCCTTGCTGGTGTCATAGCTGACGTTACGGAGCATGGTGTTCACCGTATTCTCGGACATGGGCTTCCAGTACTTGTGGTCGCCCGGTAGCACCAACTCTGAAAAGCGACTGAGGCTTCGCAGGCGCTCCAGTATTTCGATGACCTGCGGCGATAGCGGAACCATTTGAATGTCGCCGTTCATCTTGGTCCCACGTGTGGAGTTGCGTACCCCTTCAATCGGTGCGCGTGTATCGGGGATTTCCCACATGGCGCGTTGGAGGTCGAACTCACTCCATCGCGCGAAGCGCAGTTCGCTGGAGCGGACGAATACATGCAGCGTGAGCAGGACGGCAAGGCGCGTCAGTTCGCGGCCGTTGTAGTTGTCGATACGGTGTAGCAGTTCGGGTAGGCGGTTGAGGGAGAGGGCCGGGCGATGGACTGTGCGCGGCGCGTGAATCGAGCCTGCCAGATCCAGTGCAGGATTCATGGTGATCTGCCGGGCTCTTTTTGCCCCGCGCATGATGGTGGATAAGTAATTCTGTACCCTTAACGCCACATCCATGGTGCCGCGTTCCTTGATGCGCTGGGTGATTTCTAGCAGGTCATGGGTATCGAGTTCAGCGATGGGGCGTTGGCCGATCAGCGGGAAGACGTGGGTGCGCAGTCGGCTCATTACGGTTTTTGCGTGGCCTTCGGTCCAGCGGCGGGACATATCAGCGTGCCACTCCAGGGCGACGGTTTCGAAAAGCAGTGCCGCCCGCTGGGCTACGATCTTGGCCTTCTTCTTTTCTTCCATTGGGTCGAGGTTGTCGAGCAGCAATGCCTTGGCTTCGTCTCGCTTACGCCGTGCGACTGAAAGGGTAACTATGGGGTAATTGCCGATGATGAGCGTACCTTCCTTGCCGTTGGGCTTGGTGTACTTCAAGCGCCAGGTCTTCACGCCATTGGGTTTGACGAAAAGGTACATGCCGCCACCGTCGAACAGTTTGTAGGCGCGCTCGCGGGTTTTGGCCGTGCGGCATTGCAGGTCGCTGAGAGGGATCGCTAGACGTGGCATAGGGGTACGCGCTCCTGACCGGAAAATCGCAGTACCCCTAACATACCCTCGGGGAAGGGGGATTTTGTTGGATCCCGACAGAGGGTCCTGGAACGAAAAAACCCGCCAAATGGCGGGTTTTCGGGGCTTCCAGAGCATTCAGTAGAATGCAATGGAGCCTAATGTGGTGCCGGCACCAGGAATCGAACCCGGGACCTACTGATTACAAGTCAGTTGCTCTACCATCTGAGCTATACCGGCGTGTCAGGGCGACGATTATAGCGATTGGTTGGCTTCTGTAAACCCCTGAATTCTGACTATTTTTGTTCGAGCTTCAGGTCAGGCGCGCAGCAGGGTTTTCTTGAGTTTCTGAATGGCTTGCCAGGTTCGACTGTTTTGCATTGCGCGCAGCTGTGCTTCGGCCTGTTCGGCGCGTTGCAGGGCAGCGGCGAGCTGGTGTTCGGTGTCGCCGATGGGGTGGCTGAAGTTGTGGCCTTTGCAGAACTGGAATTCGTCCAGGTTGCACGGCGGGATGTCGAAGGCGGGTTTGAGGTTCAGGTGTTCTTCGGCGAGGTAGTAGGTGTTGATGCCGTCGAACAGGATGGATTGGTAGCCGGCGTCAATGACGAGGTTTTCCCAGGTCTGGTCGCGGTCCCAAGGGGTTTCGATGAGGATTACCCATGGTCGCCATTGGGTGAAGTCCATGCCACGCAGGACGGTTTCTTCGTGGCCTTCGACATCGATTTTGAGGAAGTGAATGGCGCGTCCCCGGGCGTGTTCTTCGCAGATGGAGGTCAGGGTGCGGGATTTGATCGTTTGGCTGCGCACGTCCATGCCGGCGTCTTTGTGCATTTTGGCCATGGCCGGGTCGAGGGTCGAGAGGCCGGTGCCGGCGATGCCGTAGAAGGTCAGGTCGTCAGCACTTTCACCGGCCGCGCATTGCAGGTTGGTGTCTTTGGGACGTTGCTGGCACAGGGCTTCGTAGTAGTTGGGCATCGGTTCGACGTTGATGCCGGTCCAGCCGTTGTCGTAGAACGCCTTGGTGACCGAATCATGGGTGGGATGGTTTGCCCCGACGTCGATGTAGAAGCCGTTCTCGACGGTTTTGAGGGCGCGCCACAGGCGTATGTCTTCGAAATTCTGTGCGTAAGAAATGAAAGTCACTGGCGCATCCTGTCGGAAGAATGTTCTTGTTCGTGGCCGCGCATGCTGGCGCCCTGGCGTTTGTGTATATCAAGAGAAGTGCAGCGGTGCAATTTCCCCTGTCTGCGATCCGGGATTAGGCATTTATGTCGTTTTGATTAAATGCTTATGCACAATGCCATCGGCAGCGCACTGGGTTTAAGTCGAATGTGTGGATCCGTTCTCATTTGTCCGCAAATGCCTGTTTTTTCGATTTTTTATCCGAGTGTAGAAAAAATGAACAATATGGTTTTAGCCCTGAAACTGGCATGAATATTGGATCCACGATAATTCCATCAACAGAGTTATCCACAGGTCGAATGTGTTTAAGCGCGTTCGGCCAGGAGCAGGAAATTACGCGGCGTGAGCGGGGTTTCGCAGAAGGTGCCGATGCGGACGCTGTAGCCCTGTTCGGCGAGGAAAAGTGCCCGGTCAAGGACCAGCCAAAGTTCCAGTGGACGTCGGAAAAGTCCGCGTAGTAGTTCAAGGTTGCGCACTTCGGCCAGGCGCTGCCAACCGGCGGCTTCGAGGGCTGGCCAATCTTGCGGGACGATTGTGGATAACTCTTTGAGTGCGGCCAGGTGATGGCAGTAATCGGCGAAGGGTTTGTCCAGCCAGGCGCTGGGCAGGGAAGGGGTTGGCAGGTACTCGTCCATGCTGCGCAGTTGCCGTTGCAGCAAGTCGAAGCCCAGACGCCGGGCCATGGAGGTGTCGCGTTGACGTCGCACGCGGGCACCGGCGGTAACGGTTTCGCTCATGGGCAATGCGAGGTCGTCGAGGGAAAGCTGTAAGCCGGAGCCTTTGGCGGCTGAGGAAATCGGCGAGTATTGGGCAAGACCGATCCGGTTGTAGCAGCACGGCGCAATGGCGATTTGTTTGCAGCCTGTTGCGCTGGCGAGTTGAATCAGTCGCACATGCAAATCACCGCAGGCGTGAAGCGCGACGGGCGTGTGATGCGCACTCAGTAGACAAGCGGCGTCTGCCGCGAGCACATCCTGTTCGATATGCAGTGCGTGCAGGTGATGACGTTGGCTGAGTGCCTGGCCGCTGGTGACCAGTGCCGGGTCGTATTCCAGGCATGTCAGTTGTTGCCCCGCTTGCAGCAGGCGGCGCCCCAGATGTCCCTTGCCCGAGCACCAGTCCAGCCAATGCCGCGGTGCCTCGGAAAACTGCAATCGACTGGCGAAGGCTTCGATCTGTTGCCATTTGCGCCCCGGCACATCGACGTTCAACCGATGGCCGGCCGCTTCGAGTGTGCGTGCGGGCAATTCATCCACCGCACTCAAGGCAACGGACATCATTGCCAGGCAAGCAAAGGGCTCCGGCGCATTCAGCAGGGCAGGTTGGTTGTGAGCGTTTTCCGCGTCGTCCAGCGTTCGCTCGCGTAGCCATGCGGCCAGCTCCGGGTAGGACGCTTCCCAGGGTAGCTGTAGATGAGTGAACGGTCGGGGTTTCCACAGTGCCTGATGCTCTGTCAGAAAAGCATCCAGCGCGGTGAAACGGGCTAGCAGGATCTCGCCCGTCAACACGCCGGTATCAACGCCCTTGGCAGGCATCGACGCGCAGCCAGCGCTCCAGCTGCTTGAAGCCGCGCACCAGCACATAGGCCATCACCAGGTAGAACATGCCCGCGGCGAAGAAGATCTCCACCGGCAGGTAGGTCCGGGCAATGATGGTGCGGGCCATGCCAGTCAGTTCCAGCAAGGTCACGGTGCTGGCCAGGGCGCTGGCCTTGAGCATCAGGATCACTTCGTTGCTGTAGGCCGGCAGGCCGATGCGCGCGGCACGCGGCAGGATGATGTAGAGCAGCGCTTTGGGTTTGGACATGCCCAGTGCCCGTGCCGCTTCGATCTCGCCCGGTGGAATCGCCTGGATAGCGCCGCGCAGGATCTCGGCGATGTAGGCCGCTGTGTGCAGGGTCATGGTCGCCGTGGCGCACCAGAACGGATCGCGCAGGTACGGCCACATCGAGCTGTTTCGAATTGCGTCGAACTGCGCCAGGCCGTAGTAGACCAGGAACAGCTGAACCAGCAACGGCGTACCACGGAAAAAGAAGATGTAGCCGTAGGGAAATGCCCGCACCCACCACAGGCGCGACGAACGGGCGATGCCCAGTGGAATGGCCAGTAGCAAACCGGCGATCACGGCGATGGCCACCAGTTCCAGGGTCAGGGTCGCGCCCTGGGCCAGTCTCGGCAGCCACTTGATGATGACTTCCCAGTTCATTGGGTGCTCCTCGCGAAGCCGCGAGCGGCGCGTTTTTCCAGGAAGTGCATGCCGGTCATCGCCAGCACCGTCAGGCCCAGGTACATGAACGCGGCCACCATAAAGAAGGTGAACGGCTGTTTGGAGACGGTCACGCCGATTTGCGCATGACGCATGATTTCTTCCAGGCCGATCACCGACACCAGCGCGGTGTCTTTCATCAGGATCATGAACAGGTTGCCCAGGCCGGGCAGGGCGATGCGCCACATCTGCGGCATGATCAACTTGGTGAAGATGCGCCACTTCGACAGGCCCAGGGCCACGCCGGCTTCACGATGGCCTTTGGGGATGGCGAGGATCGCGCCGCGAAACACTTCCGTGGCGTAGGCGCCGAAGCACAGGCCCAGTGCAATCACGCCGGCGGCGAAAGCGTTGAGTTCGAGGTCGGGGTTGCCGAAGAACTCGCCCAGGGCACGCATCAGGTTGACCGTGCCGAAGTAGATCAACAGCACCCAGAGCAATTCAGGGATGCCGCGAACCAGGGTCGAATAAGTGCCGCCAAGCCATTGCAGCGGCTTGTACGGGGAGGTCTTGGCCAAGGCGCCGAGCAGACCGAGTACCAGCCCCAGGCACAGGGCCGAGAGTGCCAGTTTCACAGTCATCAGCGCGCCAGCGGCGAGCGCCGGGCCGAATCCGTAGAGGTCGATAATCATGGATTTCTTTTCAAATCGCGGCAGGCAAGGCCGAGAACCGGCGCCGTCAAACGGCAGCGCCGGTCAGGCAGGTCAGAATCAATAGATGCTGAACGGGAAGTACTTGTCGTTGATCTTCTTGTAGGTGCCGTCAGCGACGATTTCTTTCAGCGCGGTGTTCAGCTTCTCGCGGATCGGGTCCTTCTTGCGCACGGCAATACCGATCTTGTCGCTTTCTTCCACTGGATCGCCCTTGAACTCATAGCTACGGCCAGCGTCGCTTTTCAGCCATTCGTAGTTGACGTACTTGTCGGCCAGGATGCCGTCCAGGCGGCCGGAAGTCAGGTCGAGATAGGCGTTTTCCTGGGTGTCGTAGAGTTTGACTTCAACGCCCGGCATGTTGTCTTCCATGAAGGTGCCTGCCAGGGTCGAACGCTGGGCGCCGATCACCTTGCCTTTCAAGGAGTCCTTGTCAGTTTTGAAGTCGATGTCTTTCTTGGCGATGAACTGCAGCTTGTTGGAGTAGTACGGGTCGGTGAAGTCCACCGCTTGCTTGCGCTCGTTGGTGATCGACATCGAGGAGATCAGGAAGTCGAACTTCTTGGCGTTCAGGGCCGGGATGATGCCGTCCCAGTCGGAGGTCACGACGGTGCATTCGACTTTCATCTTGGCGCACAGGGCGTCGCCGATCTCTTTGTCGAAGCCGACGACATTGCCACTGGCATCTTTATTGTTGAACGGCGGGTAAGCCGCTTCGATGCCCATCTTCAGGGATTCGGCCATGGCACCGGCGCTGAACGCCAGGGTGACGGCGGCAGCCAGGAAGACCTTTTTGCAGTTCTGCATGTGGATAGCTCCGTTAGCGGTTGCTGGACATGAATTGTTTGCAGCGCGCCGAAAGCGGGTTTTCAAACACCTGCTGTGGCGATCCTTGCTCTTCTACCAGGCCCTGGTGGAGGAACACCACTTCACTGGAGACCTGACGTGCGAAGCCCATTTCGTGGGTCACGAGCAGCATGGTGCGGCCTTCTTCGGCCAGCGCGCGGATGACATTAAGTACTTCCTGGACCATTTCCGGGTCAAGCGCCGAGGTGGGTTCGTCGAACAGGATGACCTTGGGCTGCATGGCCAGGGTGCGGGCGATGGCCGCCCGTTGTTGCTGGCCACCGGACAGTTGCGCGGGATAGGCATGGCGCTTGTCGGCGATGCCAACCTTGGCCAGCAGGGCTTCGGCCACTTCGATGGCTTCGGCCTTGCTCTGGCCGAGCACGCGGCGCGGGGCTTCGATGATGTTGTCGAGCACGCTCATGTGCGGCCACAGGTTAAAGTTTTGAAACACAAAACCGATTTCGCTGCGCAGGCGGTTGATCTGCTTGCCGTCGGCGGCCACCAGTTCGCCGTTCTTCGCGGCCTTGAGCTTGAGTTCTTCGCCGGCGACCAGGATCTGGCCCTGGTGCGGGTTTTCCAGCAGGTTGATGCACCGCAGGAACGTGGACTTGCCAGAGCCGGAGGAACCCAGGATCGAGATCACATCGCCGTCGCGGGCGGTCAGCGAGATGCCTTTGAGCACCTCCAGCGAACCGTAGCGTTTGTGCAAGTTGCGGATTTCAAGCGCGGGCGTGGCCTCAGCCATGTGCGTTCCTCATATATGTTGCGCTCCTGCTGTTGGCGGCCTTCCTGGCGAGGCGGCCAACCTAGCATAGCGTTTCAATGGCAGCCAACAGCGCTACGGACGGTAAACGGCTGGCGTGTGGCAGGTTGTCGCATCGGTGCAGCAGACTGTCGCCCCATCAACAACCGAACAGCCGTTTGAACCTTGCCTGTCGATAAAAAGCGCGGCGGCTGCCGCAAAAAAAGGCGCGATGTTGCCAGCTTTGACAGGGTGTTGGAAGCGCTATCCGGCCAAATGCACCTCTTGTGCACTTTTAATGTGCGCGGAGCCATTTTCAGGTGTGTTTCCGGTGCGCTGATTCGCCCCACAAAGTGGGTGGCAGGGTAACGCTCTGGCGAAGTGCCATTAAATTCAATGGGTTGCGATGACTGTCCGGTCGAGGCGAGATCGCCGGGTTAGAGGGTTTTGAAATATTTTGGCGCAATTATTGCGTGCAGAATCCAGAACGCCCTGTTGGCTTCTTTTTACGAGAAGGATCGCCGAACGGGATGCACGCATTCGCTTCTCCTTACAAAGGTAGTTTTAATGAGCAGTACCCAAAGCTCTAATGGCCTCGAACAGGGGCTCAAACCGCGCCACGTGACCATGCTGTCGATTGCCGGGGTTATCGGCGCCGGCTTGTTCGTTGGCTCGGGTCACGCCATCGCCGCTGCAGGTCCGGCTGTTCTGTTGGCTTACGCCGCCGCCGGCATGTTGGTGGTGCTGGTGATGCGCATGCTCGGCGAAATGGCCGTTGCCTCGCCGGACACCGGTTCGTTTTCGACTTACGCCGACCGCGCGATCGGTCATTGGGCCGGTTTCACCATCGGCTGGTTGTACTGGTGGTTCTGGGTGCTGGTGATTCCACTGGAAGCCAACGCCGCCGCGACCATCCTGCATGCCTGGTTCCCTGGTGTGGACATCTGGGCCTTCGCCCTGGTCATCACGATGCTGTTGACCGTGACCAACCTCTTCAGCGTAAAAAACTACGGTGAATTCGAGTTCTGGTTTGCCCTGATCAAAGTGTTGGCCATCATCGGTTTCATTGTTCTGGGCCTCATGGCGATCTTCGGCTTCCTGCCGGGCAGCCAGGTCAGCGGCGTTTCCCATCTGTTCGACACCCAGGGCTTCCTGCCAAACGGCATGGGCGCGGTGTTGGGTGCCATCCTGACCACCATGTTCTCCTTCATGGGCACCGAGATCGTGACCATCGCGGCCGCGGAGTCGAAGAACCCTGGCAAGCAAATCTCCAAGGCCACCAACTCGGTGATCTGGCGGATCGGCTTGTTCTACCTCGTGTCGATCTTCATCGTCGTGGCCCTGGTGCCATGGAACGACCCGGTACTGGCCAGCCTCGGTTCCTACCAGACTGTGCTTGAACGCATGGGCATCCCGAATGCCAAGATAATCGTCGACATTGTGGTGTTGGTCGCCGTGACCAGCTGCCTGAACTCGGCGCTCTACACTTCGTCGCGGATGTTGTTCTCCCTGGGCAAGCGCGGCGATGCGCCGGCCATGTCCACCCGCACCAACAAAAGTGGTACGCCTTACTGGGCGGTGATGCTGTCCACTGGTGCCGCGTTCCTGGCAACTTTCGCCAACTACGTGGCCCCGGCGGCGGTGTTCGAATTCCTGCTGGCCAGCTCCGGCGCTATTGCTCTGCTGGTGTACCTGGTGATTGCGATCTCGCAACTGCGCATGCGCAAACAGCGGGTGGCTCGCGGTGAGAAAATCGTCTTCAGCATGTGGCTGTTCCCGGGCCTGACCTACGCGGTGATCGTGTTCATCGTCGCGGCCCTGACCATCATGCTGTTCCAGGAAGCCCATCGTGTGGAAATTCTCGCGACCGGCTTGCTCAGTGCTCTGGTGGTAGCGGCCGGCTTGTTGGTGGCTCGCCGCCGCAACCTGGAAAAACGCGGCGCGGTGGTGCTGAACTGATCCATACCGCGTAATGCAAAACGGCCGCTGTCAGTGATGACGAGCGGCCGTTTTTGTTTCTGTCGATTGTTCTGTGTTCAGTCGACATGAACCCAGTCTTCTACGCGTAACCCTGGAACGCGCTCGAACTCCCGCAGGTTGTTGGTGACCACGATTAACCCGCGTGAGCGTGCGTGCCCGGCAATCATCTGGTCGTACGGGCCTATGGGTGTGCCGGCCTTTGCCAGTTCGGATCGAATCATTCCGGTGTGCGCTGCTGCTTCGTTGTCGAAGGGCAGGACTTCAAGTCGGGCGGCGAAGCCCTCGATGACCGCCAGGTTTTTTTCGGGCGCTGCTGATTTTTCCGCGCCGTAGATCAGTTCCATCAGCGCGACCGCACTGATGCACAGTTGGCCGTGATGACGGTTGAACGCCTCCCGTACCACCTGTGGTTTGTTCTTGATGGTGAAGATGCAGATGTTGGTATCGAGCATGTACTTGATCATCAGAACGACTCACGCTCCTGCTCGGCGGGTTGCTCGCGATCGGTCATGAAGTCTGCCGTGATGCTTTCGCCATCGAACCAACTGTCCCAGGTTTCACCGGCGGGAGTGATGATTCGGCTTCGACCTACGGCGACGACGTCGACTCGTTTCACGTCGCTTGGCATGGCTACAGCTTTCGGCAGGCGAACGGCCTGGCTTCGATTGCTCATGAAAAGGGTTGTCTGTTCCATTTGGACCTCCTGCGCTTTTGCTGGCGCGATGTGTCCAAAGGATAGGTTTTGCGCTGGATATGTCAATGGGATATACGCGGTGCCTGACGGAAGGAAAGCACTCGATTCAGAGCTAAAAAGGCCGCTGTCAGTGATGACGAGCGGCCGTTTTTGTTTGAGTCGTAACCCTTACTCGGCTTTTTCTTCCGGTACTTCCAGCGACTCGCGGTAGACATCCAGTGCAGCGCTGAAATCGGCGATGAACTGCGGCTCGCTCAGCCATGCCTGGGCGGCGTCGCGGTCCATGCCGTCGGCCCACATGCGGTAGTCGATCAGCATGTCGGCGGCCAGGTGGGTGGCGGCCATGCCTTCGTCATCGGCGTTTTCCATGTCCAGCAGTTCTGGATGGTCGATGATGATAAAGGCGAGGTTCGTCAGCAGCACCGAGAGCATTTCGCTGCGGTTGACGGTTTCCGCGTCGCGCATTTTGCTGAACATCGCCAGGGTGTATTCCGGGATCGGTTCGGCGAGGTGGCCAAGGTCATCGTCCAGCGCGGCGGGTTTGCGGCCGTGGATATTGATCTGCTTGGCTTTGGCTTTTGCACGCTTGGCGCGTTTCTGTTGCTTGTTCAGGGAGGCCATGGGAACTCAGTTCGGTTTCTGTTGGGTTTGCGCGGCAATGGCGTCGGACGCCGCCACGTAGTCAGCCTGGAAGGCCGGTGATTCGATCCACGCCAGGGCGCTGGCTTCGTCGGTTTCGGTCGACCATTGGCGATATTCGATCAGAGCAGCGAGGATGAAGTCTGTCGCTGTTTCCTCACCTTCCTGCTCCAGTACCAGTGCGATAAGCGGATGTTCCAGAAAGGCCGCGCACATGGCCTGCTGGCTGATCTTTTGTGCGTCGATCATCTCCTTGAACATGTCGGTCAGGTCCACCGATTCGAAGTCGATGCGATCATCGTTCGGGTCCAGTTCCACCGGCGCGGCAGCCCGCTGGGTGCGGTTCTGCTTGGCCTTGGCCTTGGCGCGGGAGGCGCGTTTTTGCTGCTTGTTGGCGGAGGCCATGGGCGTCGTTCCGTATTCGTTGAAAGGGCAATTGACTTAGCTGCGCGGTACTCGCCGCCCGGGGGTATCGGGGGCCAGTTCGCCGTTTTGCAGCCAGGCCAATGCAATGGGCCATAGTGTGGCTTGGTATGCGCTGCGAAAAAAGGCGAAATGTCCGACTTCTTCTTCGCCGATGTCTTCGGGATGGATACGCAGGTGAGAGTTTGTGCTGCCGGTGAAGTAGCCGAGCAGGCGTTCGATGGCCGGAATTGTGCCGTAGGGATCGTCGCTGATGCTGATGGCCAGGGTTTGCGCGGTGACACCGGCAAAGGGCAGCTGCCCGGCGGTTTTGCTGATTGTGCGGGCGCTGGAGCGTTTCTCGAAACGGGCAGTGGAGAAGCTCCAGTCACGGACCACGCCGGCGGGTGTGTCTTCCAGCCATCCGAGGCGTTTGCCCGGAAAGTAGCCGTAGATCATCGTTACCAGTGGCATCAGCACATGCCACTTGGCGAACATGCGCCAGCGATGGGCAGGTGCATAGTCGCGCCAGTAAGCGAATTGCGCACCGACCGTCACCAGGCGCCGGATCAGGTGCCCGGACGCCCCCAGCCCCGCTGCACAGCCGCCAAAGCTGTGGCCGACCACATCGATAGGCTGCCTTGGGAACTCACGCTGTGCGCGCTCGAGCATCGCCTCGAAATCCAGCGCTCCCCAATCGCTCCACGAGGCTTGAAGCCCCTTGAGCGATGCCGGCCGCGACTCGCCGATGCCGCGGTAGTCATAGGTGATGACATCGAAGCCGTGGGCGAACAGGTAGTCGGCAAAACGCGAGTAGTGGCGACAACGGACCGAGGTGGCGGCATTGATGATCACGACCGGACGAGCGGCGTCCCGAGAGGGGTGTCGCCAGGTGAAGCCACCGAGGATGAAACCGTCCGAGGCGGTTTCCTTGAATGGTTTGCCGGGCGTGGTAATCGGCAGCGGCAACTCGATTTGAGTGGGGGCCGGTGGAGGCGTGTCCTGCAAATTCATCGGCATCAGTCCTTTGCGGGTAGCTGCCAACGATAGTCTTGATGCCGTTGATGAACAATCCGTTCGCCTCAACGCGGTTGTTGATCGAGCAGTCGTTCTTCAAGTGCCGCCCATTGCCGATCCAGTTCGTTACGCAGTTCCTCTTCACTCGGCAGGACAAGCTTGTACTTGCTGGCGAGCAGTTGCTCGTTGCCTTCCAGCACTGAGTAACGCACCACGGATTCATCCTTTTGCGCGCAGAGAATGATGCCGACGGTGGGACTGTCTTGCGCGCCACGTTTGAGGTCGTCGTACATGCTCAAGTACATGTCCATCTGCCCCAGATCCTGATGGGTCAGTTCACCGCGCTTGATATCGAAGATGACGAAGCACTTGAGCAAGTAGTTGTAGAACACAAGATCGATGTAGAAGTCTTTGCTGTCGGTACTGATGCGTTGCTGGCGGGCAATGAATGCGAAGCCCTTTCCCGGTTCCAGCAAGAAGCCCTGCAATTGTTCGATCAGCGCTTGTTCGATCTTGCTTTCCTGAAGCTTGCCGGCATTGGGTAAACCAAGAAACTCCAGTACCACCGGATCACGGATGAAATCCCGAGGGCTGGCCTTCATGTTCTGAATGTGGGTGGCGGCCTCCTGCTTGAGACTGCCGCGATCGCGGCTCGCCAGCAGGCGTTCGTAGTACAGCGTATTGATCTGGCGCTCCAGCGCTCGGCTTGACCAGTTTTGGGTGACTGATTCGTTCATGTACCAGAGGCGCGCGCTGTCGTTGTCGACCCGAAGCAAGCGGCGGTAGTGGGTCCAGCTCAATTCGTGACGCAGTGCGTCACGAATTGGAAAGGCTTGATAGAACAGACGCATATACCGAAGGTTGGAAGCGTCAAATCCCTTTCCGAATTCCGCAGTTAGCACTTTGGCCAAGGTCGACAGTAACTCTTTGCCATATCTCGCACGCCGAGCCCCTTCCTGCTCGAACTCGACAATATGTCGCCCGATCTGCCAACAGGTTTGCACTTGAACGGTATCGACCGCCCGAAGTGCCTTCTGACGTGCCTGATGGATCAATTTGCCAAGGCTGCCAAGCAGTGATGCGAGATGTGGGTCGTGAGTGTCGTTGGGTGTGAGGGCCGTCATGAAGTCTTCCGCAGCAGGTTGAACAGCGAAAGAGAATGACAAGTGAGCACCCTTCGAAGATGCCGGGAGTTACTGAAACACAGGCAGGAAATGCCGGGTTCGCTGGCAGGACGTGTCGGAGGGCAGGTGAGGGCTGCGGAACAAATGGCGTAGTACGTTTCGTACTCAGGCCAAATCAATCTGAACCCCTCCCTCCGGTTGGAAATCCAATGGATGTAAAGATTGGGTTCTGCAGAGCCCGGGAGTCGTCATCATGAAATACCTCCATACACTCCTGTTGCCCCTCACCGCTGTAGGCGTACTGATGTTTCCAGCGATGTCACTTGCCGCCAGCCTTGAGCCCATCGACAGCTCGGGGGTGCAGGTGCAAAGCCATGAGCAAAACGGCATCGCCTACCTGTCCGGCGGTATCGGCGAGGATGAGTCCAAGGCCATCCAGCAGACCACCGGCTATAACCTGCACATGACGTTCTCTGTCGGGACGGAAAATAAATACATTCCTGACGTGAAGGTAGTTATTCAGAAAGCCCCGGGGCAGACCGTGCTGACGCTCAATGACGCCGGTCCGCTGGTTTACGTGAATCTGCCTGCCGGTAAATACACGGTCATTGCGACGCGCAACGGCGAAACACGGCAGGACGTTGTCGATGTTGGCAGTGGTGCAGCCCGTAACCTGGTTTTCCACTGGAATGATGCGAGTTAACGAGAGCTCTAAACCCTGGGTCCTGCGACTCAGGGTTTTTCGTTATTAACACCCGCGTACGCTTGGATGAGTGCAACGCGTAAAGGGTTGGTTTCTACGCTCAGCAGCTTGATGGCCAAGGCGCAGCAGACCACGATCAACATGGGTTTGATCAACCGTGGTCCGACCCGGACAGCGGCCCGTGCACCCAATTGAGCGCCGACGAAGGCTGCCAAAGCCATGGCAATGGCTACCGGCCAGATAATCACACCTTTGGTGATAAAGACCGACAGAGAGCCGAGATTGCATGAGGCGTTGGCAAGTTTGGTAAAGCTCATGGCCCGCATCATGCCCAAGCCGCAGAGCAGTACGAATCCGACGATAAAGAAAGAGCCCACACCAGGGCCAAATATACCGTCGTAGAAGCCAAGAATCGGCGCAACGCTAAACGAAAAAAGCAGAATGCCGATTCTCTTGCGTCGATCTTCATTGGCCAGCTTTGGAGAGAGCGCAAAATAGATGGCTACCAGGATCAGCATGATAGGTACGCAAACTTCCAGATAGCGCTTATCAATAGAGCTGACCAGCAAGGCACCACTGGCGCCGCCAATAAACCCGCAGACAACCAGGAAACGGCCTTCGCGCCACTCGATCATTCCTTTGCGAGCAAAGGTTACAGTTGCCGAAACAGTTGCCGAAGCGGCCTGGAACTTGTTCGTGGCAATCGCACTGATGGGGTCCATCCCAGCCAGAAAAAGTGCAGGCAATGTTATCAGCCCGCCCCCACCTGCAATGGCATCAAAAAAACCGGCGCAGAACGCCACGAGCGCCAATAGGCTAATTACATCCCAAGACATCCCAATCCCTCTTTTACAATTATTGGCAAGTCATCCGTGTGACTGGCCACTCAACAGTCAGGGCGTGTGGCAAACGTCAGCCCTGCAGCCTCAACGGGTCTTCTGAAATAACGATAGGAGACGAAAATTTCGACAGGCCAAAAATGCCCATTCTGTGCAAACCGACGATCAGCGTATGTCATCCAATTCCGTTAAAGCATACGGAACGCTCCGACAAACCAAGAGACTGCCAGGAAGGGCCGATTTCCAATGTCTGAAATTTTTTGTGGACTCAGCCCCGGCAGCCATTACGGGCACTTGCTGGCGTGGCGAGAGGAGGTGGGAATTGTCGCTTCGATGGTGACTGGAGCAGTGCTTCGTCAAATCGCAGGCATAAAAAAACCCTGAATCTTGCGATTCAGGGTTTTCGGTATTTGGTGCCCAGAGACGGAATCGAACCGCCGACACGGGGATTTTCAATCCCCTGCTCTACCGACTGAGCTATCTGGGCAACGGGGCGCATTAAACGGGTTTTTCAGGGGGTCGTCAAGCAAGTTTTCAAAAAAAATTTAATTATTACCGTCGCTTACGTTCCGACCCCCGATAAATCGGGGTTATTCCGACGGCGGCACGTAGCCTTCGGCCTTGGCGTAATCCTCACCGGAGAAGTACTTGTCCATCTCGCCCTGAAGATATTTGCGGTCTTCGGCGTTCATCATGTTCAGGCGTTTTTCGTTGATCAGCAGGGTCTGGTGTTTCTGCCAGTCGGCCCAGGCCTTTTGCGAGACGTGGTCAAAAATGTCCTGGCCTTTGGCGCCCGGGAACGGAGCGCGTTCCAGGCCTGGCAATTCTTCTTTGTACTTGCGGCACATGATGGTGCGGGTCATGACGACTC
This sequence comes from Pseudomonas sp. P4_B3, assembly GCF_056402295.1. NCBI lineage: Bacteria > Pseudomonadati > Pseudomonadota > Gammaproteobacteria > Pseudomonadales > Pseudomonadaceae > Pseudomonas > Pseudomonas sp. P4_B3. The sequence continues at coordinate 113,956 of NZ_JBFUHR010000010.1, read as the reverse complement.
TCCTGCGTTCAATACGGCGGCCGCGCGTTCGAGCAAGGTTTTGACCGGGGCGGCAAGGCCCAGGCGCGGCGGGGTGGCGAGGTTATACCAGAGCCAGTCAGCCTCGGCCACGTGATGGCCGGACTCCTGGACCTGAACCAGCCAGGGTTCGATGGATAACTGAAAATGGCTGAAGGTGTGCACCAGGCTCGGCAATGCCTGTTGGGTGCCCAGTTCCAGCGAGTGCTGCGATGCCAGATGCGGCAGGTCGTCGAGGCCGTCGAGTTCCGGCAGGCTCCACAGACCGCCCCAGAGGCCCGTGGACGGGCGACGGTAAAGCAGGATCGCGCCCTCGCCGTTGGCGAGCATCGGCATCAATGTGCGTTTCTGCGGGATGGCTTTGCGCGGCTTGGGGATCGGGTAGCGGGTTTCCAGGCCGAGCATGTGCGCCTCACAGCCCTTTTCCAGCGGGCACAGCAGGCAGCTCGGTTTGCTGCGGGTGCAGAGCGTGGCACCCAGGTCCATCATTGCCTGGGTGTAGGCGTTGACGCGGGTCTGCGGCGTAAAGCGCTCAGCGTTGGCCCAGAGCTGTTTGGCGACCTTCGGCTCGCCGGGGTAGCCCTCTTGTGCGGTAAATCGCGCCAGCACGCGTTTGACGTTGCCGTCGAGGATCGGCGCGCGCAGGCCCATGCTGATGCTGGCAATGGCGCCAGCGGTGGACAGGCCGATCCCCGGCAGATCCGTGAGTTTTTCCACATCCCGGGGAAATTCGCCGCCGAACTGCTCGACGACGATCTTCGCGGTCTTCTGCAAATTGCGCGCGCGGGTGTAGTAACCCAGGCCCGTCCACAGGTGCAGCACTTCGTCTTCCGGTGCCGCCGCCAGGGCTTCGACCGTTGGCAACGAGGCCATGAAACGGTCGAAGTAGTTCAGCACGGTGCTGACCTGGGTCTGCTGCAACATGATTTCCGAGACCCATACCCGATACGGGTTGATGTCCTGCTGCCAGGGCAAATCGTGACGGCCGTGGCGGTCGAACCAGTCCAGCACCGCCGTTGAAAACTGCTCGGCTCTCATCGCTTGAACAGCTCCTTGAGCGCGTCTTTGAGTTTCGGGTTGACCTTGTCGCCCCATTTCTCGTCGATTTTTTCGCTGATCCTGTCGCCAGCCAGTTTGGCCGCGACCTGGCTCATGCGGTCGTTATCCAAACGGCAAGCCTTGGCGCCCAGCTCCAGCGGGCCGCGGCAGCGCAGTGGCCACTCGATGCCGACAAACTTGTCGCCGACCTGACAGGCCGGGTCCGGCATGGCGCTGGTATCGCCTTCGACGATGATGCCGACGCGGTAGTCCATGCCCAGCACTCGCAGATCGATGTCACCGTCACCGTTGACGGTCATGCCCGGGATGCGCACTTTCAGGTCGGGGTTGCTGGCCACGCCGTTACGCAAGGTCAGGTTGCCCTTGAGCTCCTGGAACGGTGTGTCCTTGCCCCGCGGCTCGCCGCTGAGGGATTTGCGGTTGAGCGTGGCAATGCCTTTGCACAGCTGTTGCTCAAGGTTGGCGTTGAGCAGCACGCCATTGTTGATGACGAAACTGGCGTTGCCGTTGAGGGTTTCGATCAACGCTTTCTGGCTGTTGCCGCTGCCGGTCAGGCTGCTGTTGAGCGTGACCAGGCCTTTGACCGGCGGGTTCTTGCCCTGGCTTTCGAGGATTTTTTCTGCCGGTACCCGGCTGATTTTCGTCTGCAGGTTCAGCGCCGGCACTGGCTGGCGTACATCGAGCGTGCCGGTGGTTTCGAAGTTGCCCTCGTACAGGTCGCCGCGCAGGTTGGCCAGTGTCAGCAGGCCGCCCTGGCCGGTGGCCTTGAGCGCAGCGTTATTGATCGGCAGTTTTTGCAGGGTCAACTGGCCGAAGGTCAGGTCGGCGTCCACATCGAGCTTGCTCAAGCGTTCCACGGGCAACAGGCGTTCGTTGCTCCACGCGTCCTTGGTCGGCGCGGGTGGCAATGGAGTGCTGCCCGCGCCGGCCATGGCATTGGCTTCGGTGCTGGCGACTTCGGCTTGACGCACTTGTGTCGCGCTATTGGCCTCGGCGGATTTCGGTGGCAGGTAACGGTCGACGTTGAAGGTGTCGGCCTTGAGTGCTGCGCGCAACGATTGCTTGGCGAAGTCTTCGACGGCGATACGGCCGCTGAAGGTGCTGTCGTCGACTTTCAGGTTGAGGTCGTCGAGCGCCAGGCTGGTCGGTGTCGCTGCCAATCGGCTGACCAGCTCGACTTTGCTCAGGCTGCCTTCGGCCATGGCCGGGAGCTTCTGGCCGATACTGTCGACGAATTTCGCCAGGTCGAACTGGGCAATCGAGATGCCGCCGCTGACTTGTGGGGTCTTGTCGAGGTCGTTGACCTTCAGTTCACCCAGTGCCCGCAGTTGGTTGGCGGAGATCTTGATACCAGTCCATTCGGCAACGTTGGCGGCCTTGTCCAGCACCAGCTGGCCCTGGGCGGAGAACGTCATGGTCTTGCCCTGCAATGGGTCGCCGGTCACTTCACCGGACAACTTCATGTCTTCGAGTTGATAGCGCTGCAGTGCGCGTGCGATGCGCACCTCACCATTGAGCTCGGTACGCACACGCAATGCCGGCTGGTTGGCTGACAGGAAAGCCGTGAGCTTGAGCGGAATGTTGACGGAGTCGTGAACCGCACCGGTGCTCAACTGAATGCTTTCGGCGCTGAAGCTCTTGCCGGTTCGTTCGTCGGTGTATTCAACCCGTGCGTTGTTCACGGTCAGGCTGTCGATGTCCAGGCGAATCGGTTGCGGCGGTTTTTCCGCCGCGACGCTGGCTTCGGGCGCAGGTTCGCCAGCGGCCGGCGGGGTGCTGGTCGCGTCGGTATTGGCCGGTGCCGGCAGCTTGCCGACGTCTTGCCAATTGCCGTGACCGTCCTTGTCGCGGTTCAGGCGCAGGTTCAGGCCCTCGACGCGCACGTCGCTCATCTGCACTTCACGGCGCAGCAGCGGCAGTACGCGCACCGACAGTCCGAGCATCTGCAAGTCGGCAAACGGCTCGGCAGGCTTGATCAGGGTCGCCACACTGGCGTCGTGCAGCTCCAGGCCCAGCCACGGGAACAGGCTCCAGCCGATATCGCCATTGAGCGTCAGCTCGATGTGGGCCTTGTCGCGGGCAATCTGGCGAATCTCGTCTTTGTAGTCGTTGGGATCGAAGAGGTGGGTCAGGGCAAAGCCCAGCGCCACAATGATCAGCAACAGCCCCAGAAGTACCAGACCCAGGATTTTGCCGAACGCTTTCATGGGCGAGTCCTTGTAATTAGTCGAATTCAAAATTTAGCCGAGGAGTATAGCGCCCCCGAACAGACGACCGGTCAGTGATCACGCCGGCAATACATCCAGCGGCAGTTTCAGCTTGGCGGCCAGTGCCTGTGCCTCCAGATGCCCGGCAGGCGCGAGCAAGCGCAGGGTCATGCCCGATTGCGCGGCCATTTTCTGGGCTTCGGCGACCAGTCGCTCGGCAACACCACGGCGACGGGTAATTTTTCGCACACATATTTGGGACAAGTGCCAGGCGTCTTGGTGCCTTTGCAGGCGGGCCGCGCCCAGCAGGCGATCGTTGAAGCGTCCGGCGATCAGTGTGCCGTCGCGCAAACAGTCTTCGATCAACTGCGCGGCCCCTGAAAAAGGGGCGAACAGCCAGTCCGGGGCGTCGCAGTAGATCTTCTGCAGATCCTGCCGATCCTGGGCAGTGGCTTGGTTTAGCGGCTCGACAATGATCGGCATGGTGATTCCTGTGAGGTCATGAAACGATGGAGATCAGATGACGTACAAAAGGTGATGTCAGTTTGGATTTTCTGTCACTTGCAGATGGTAACCTTTGCCCGTTCGTCCGTCCTTCTGCGACCTGTTGTCGCACAACAAGGTGCTCCACCAAAAAAAACGGTCATGCCTGCGTGCATCAAGGCCGGGAGTGAACCGTGGCTGGCGAACCCTACTGATAATTGGGGATACACAATGACCACGAGCATCACGGCGGACGGCTTCAGCGCCGACCAGCCTGCGTTCCTGTCCAAGGAACGGATCATCGCCAAGCCCGGTTTCAACCGTTGGCTGGTGCCACCGGCCGCGTTGGCCATCCACCTTTGCATCGGCATGGCCTACGGCTTTTCGGTGTTCTGGTTGCCGCTGTCCAAGGCGCTGGGCATCACCGCTTCAGTGGCCTGCGCACCCGACATGAGTTTTATCGCACAAGTCTTTTCGTCCCAGTGTGACTGGCCGATCTCGATGCTCGGCTGGATCTACACCCTGTTCTTCATCTTCCTGGGATGCTCGGCCGCCATCTGGGGTGGCTGGCTGGAACACGCCGGACCGCGCAAGGCCGGTGTCGTATCGGCACTGTGCTGGTGTGGCGGCCTGCTGATTTCGGCGCTGGGGGTATACACCCACCAGATCTGGCTGATGTGGATCGGCTCCGGGGTCATTGGCGGTATCGGCCTGGGCCTGGGCTACATTTCGCCGGTGTCGACCCTGATCAAATGGTTCCCGGACAAGCGCGGCATGGCGACCGGCATGGCGATCATGGGCTTCGGCGGCGGCGCAATGGTCGGTGCTCCACTGGCAGCGGCGTTGATGGGGCATTTCGCTTCGCCAACCAGCGTCGGCGTGTGGCAGAGCTTCCTGGTGATGGCCGCGATCTACTTCGTGTTCATGATCGGTGGCGCATTGTCCTACCGCGTCCCACCAACCGGCTGGAAGCCTGAAGGCTGGACTGCCCCGGCGAAAAAAGCCTCGAACGCAATGATCACTCATCGTCATGTTCACGTGAATGTGGCCTGGAAGACGCCGCAGTTCCGTCTGGTGTGGTTGGTGCTGTGCCTGAACGTATCGGCCGGTATCGGCATCCTCGGCATGGCATCGCCGCTGTTGCAGGAAGTGTTCGGTGGCAAGTTGCTGGGCAATGACCTGGCATTCGGTCAACTCGATGCTTCACAACTGGCTTCGATTGCCGCCATTGCTGCCGGTTTCACCGGTTTGCTGAGTCTGTTCAACATCGGCGGGCGTTTCTTCTGGGCTTCGTTCTCGGATTACCTGGGCCGCAAAAACACCTACTTCGTGTTCTTTGCCCTGGGTTTTGCCCTGTACGCACTGATTCCGAACCTCGGCCACCTGGGCAACGTCGCGCTGTTCGTGGCGGCGTTCTGCATCATCCTGTCGATGTATGGCGGTGGTTTCGCGACGGTTCCGGCGTATCTGGCGGACCTGTTCGGTACGCAAATGGTCGGTGCGATCCACGGTCGCCTGTTGACCGCATGGGCGGCGGCGGGCGTGTTGGGTCCGGTGCTGGTGAACTACCTGCGTGAGTATCAGCTGAGCATCGGCGTCGAGCGCGCCGCCGCTTACGACATCACCCTGTACATCCTCGCCGGCCTGCTGGTGCTGGGTTTCCTGTGCAACCTGCTGGTGCGTCCGGTGGCGGACAAGTACTTCATGACCGACGCCGAACTGGCCGCCGAACAGGCGCTGGGCCATGACAAAGGTGCCGACAGCAGCACCGTGCTGGAGTGGAAAGCCGCGCCGGGCACCAAGCCGCTGGCGGTTGCGGCGTGGCTGGTGGTGGGCATTCCGTTGGCGTGGGGTGTTTGGGTGACCTTGCAGAAGACGGCAGTGCTGTTCCATTAAGAGCTTCTGTGCCTGACAGGGGTTGTGTCAGGCACATTTTGTTTCAATGCGAAAAGATCGCAGCCTTCGGCAGCTCCTACACCGACCGTAGGAGCTGCCGAAGGCTGCGATCTTTTGCTTGTGCGGACATGTACATCCTGACGACGCGGCGTTCACTCCGTCAGGGATATCACCTCGCGTGTTTCTGTTTGGCGCCCGCACGCCTATAATGGCTGCCTTTTTCGCCCAATGATTTTGCGGAGCTGGTGATGGCCGAACGTAAGGCGTCTGTCGAGCGCGACACTCTGGAAACCCAGATCAAAGCCTCGATCAACCTCGATGGCACCGGAAAGGCCCGATTCGATATCGGTGTTCCTTTTCTTGAGCACATGCTGGACCAGATCGCCCGTCACGGGCTGATCGACCTGGATATTGTCAGCAAGGGCGACCTGCATATCGATGACCACCATACGGTGGAAGACGTCGGTATCACCCTCGGCCAGGCGTTTGCCAAAGCCATCGGCGACAAAAAAGGCATCCGTCGCTACGGCCACGCCTACGTGCCGCTCGATGAAGCGCTGTCGCGCGTGGTGATCGACTTCTCCGGCCGTCCAGGCCTGCAGATGCATGTTCCGTACACCCGCGCCACCGTCGGTGGCTTCGACGTTGACCTGTTCCAGGAATTCTTCCAGGGCTTCGTCAACCATGCTTTGGTCAGCCTGCACATCGACAACCTGCGTGGCACCAACACCCACCACCAGATCGAAACCGTGTTCAAGGCTTTCGGCCGCGCCCTGCGCATGGCCGTCGAGCTCGATGACCGCATGGCCGGGCAAATGCCATCGACCAAGGGCGTCCTGTAATGCAGACAGTCGCGGTTATCGATTACGGCATGGGCAACCTGCACTCGGTGGCCAAGGCCCTCGAGCACGTCGGTGCCGGCAAGGTGCTGATCACCAGCGATGCGAACGTGATTCGCGAAGCCGACCGGGTGGTTTTCCCCGGCGTTGGCGCGATTCGCGACTGCATGGCGGAGATCCGTCGCCTCGGCTTCGATTCGCTGGTACGTGAAGTCAGCCAGGACCGTCCGTTCCTCGGCATCTGCGTGGGCATGCAAGCCTTGCTCGACACCAGCGAAGAGAACGACGGCGTCGACTGCATCGGCCTGTTTCCGGGGGCGGTGAAGTTCTTCGGCAAAGACCTGCATGAAGACGGCGAACACCTGAAAGTCCCGCACATGGGCTGGAACGAAGTGAAGCAGAAGGTCAGTCACCCGCTGTGGCACGACATTCCGGACCTGGCGCGGTTCTACTTCGTGCATAGCTACTACATCGCTGCCGCCAACGCGCGGCAGGTGGTGGGAGGCGGTCACTACGGTGTCGATTTCGCCGCAGCGCTGGCCGAAGGTTCGCGTTTCGCCGTGCAGTTCCACCCGGAGAAAAGCCATACCCATGGCCTGCAGTTGCTGCAGAACTTCGCTGCGTGGGACGGTCGCTGGTAAATGGCAATCAAGAAAAAGCCGCCGATTCTAACCCTCACTCCCGAGCAGGAGAGCGAGGCCAATCGCAAGATCAAGCGTTTCATGGAAGACCGCTTCGAACTCGACCTCGGCTCGTTCGAGGCGGCTGAGATTCTTGAGCTGTTTACCCGTGAAATTGCTCCGCATTATTACAACAGGGCGATTTTCGATGTGCAGGCGCACCTCAAAGAGAGGTTCGAAAGCATCGAAAGCGACCTGTGGGCGCTCGAGAAAAACTGATTTCCGAGCCAAGCTGAACATTCAAATTTGAAGGTTTGCCAGATGCTGATTATTCCCGCTATCGATCTTAAAGACGGTGCCTGTGTTCGTCTGCGCCAGGGCCGCATGGAAGATTCCACGGTGTTCTCCGATGACCCGGTGAGCATGGCTGCCAAGTGGGTGGAGGGCGGTTGCCGCCGTCTGCATCTGGTCGACCTGAACGGCGCATTCGAAGGCCAGCCGGTCAACGGCGAAGTGGTGACGGCCATTGCCAGGCGCTACCCGAACCTGCCGATCCAGATCGGCGGCGGTATCCGTTCCCTGGAAACCATCGAGCACTACGTGAAAGCCGGCGTGAGCTACGTGATCATCGGCACCAAGGCCGTGAAAGATCCGGCCTTCGTTGCAGAAGCCTGCCGCGCGTTCCCGGGCAAGGTGATCGTCGGCCTGGACGCCAAGGACGGTTTCGTTGCTACCGACGGTTGGGCTGAAATCAGCACCATCCAGGTGATCGACCTGGCCAAGCAGTTCGAAGCCGACGGCGTGTCCGCCATCGTTTATACCGACATTGCCAAAGACGGCATGATGCAGGGCTGCAACGTACCGTTTACCGCCGCACTGGCTGCCGCAACAAAGATCCCGGTGATCGCTTCGGGCGGCATCCACAACCTGGGTGACATCAAGACCCTGCTCGACGCCAAAGCGCCAGGCATCATCGGCGCCATTACCGGCCGTGCGATCTACGAAGGCACCCTCGATGTCGCTGAAGCGCAAGCTTTCTGCGATTCGTACAAAGGCTGAGGAAACGACCATGGCCCTGGCCAAACGCATCATCCCTTGCCTGGACGTGGACAACGGCCGGGTGGTCAAGGGTGTGAAGTTCGAAAACATCCGCGACGCCGGTGACCCGGTGGAAATTGCTCGTCGCTACGACGAGCAGGGCGCCGACGAGATTACCTTTCTCGACATCACCGCCAGCGTCGACGGCCGCGACACCACGCTGCACACCGTCGAACGCATGGCCAGCCAGGTGTTCATCCCACTGACCGTGGGCGGTGGCGTGCGTACCGTGCAGGACATCCGCAACCTGCTCAATGCTGGCGCAGACAAGGTTTCGATCAACACCGCCGCGGTATTCAACCCGGAATTCGTTGGCGAAGCCGCACAGCATTTCGGTTCGCAATGCATAGTGGTAGCCATCGATGCGAAGAAGGTTTCCGCTCCGGGCGAAACTCCGCGCTGGGAAATCTTCACCCATGGCGGTCGCAAGCCAACCGGTCTCGACGCCGTTGAGTGGGCGAAGAAAATGGAAGGCCTGGGTGCCGGTGAGATCCTTCTGACCAGCATGGACCAGGACGGCATGAAAAACGGCTTCGACCTGGGCGTCACCCGCGCCATCAGCGATGCGCTGGGCATTCCGGTGATTGCCTCCGGCGGTGTCGGCAACCTGCAGCACCTGGCCGACGGCATTATCGAAGGCCACGCCAGTGCGGTACTGGCGGCAAGTATTTTCCACTTCGGCGAATACACCGTGCAGGAAGCCAAGGCCTATATGGCCCATCGCGGAATAGTGATGCGCTAAACATACAGGCTAGTGGACATCATGGCGGGCCCAAGGCACTCTTGGGTACGCCATGGATTTCGGTAGCCAGACATGCTTAAACGCTTTCTACTCGTTCTCGCCAGCGCTTCTCTGTTGCTCATTAACGGGGCACATGCTGCAGACCATTCCGATACCGACCTGGTGTTGCTGACGGAAAACTTCCCGCCATACAACATGGCGAAGAACGGCAAGAACTTCGCTCAGGACGAGAACATCAATGGCATCGCCACCGATATCGTCCGCGAGATCTTCAAGCGCGCCGACATTACCTACAGCCTGACGCTACGTTTCCCTTGGGAGCGAATCTACAAACTCACCCTGGAAAAACCCGGTTACGGCGTATTCGTCATGGCGCGGTTACCGGATCGCGAGAAGCTGTTCAAATGGGTCGGTCCGATTGGCCCGGACGACTGGATCATGCTGGCCAAGGCTGACAGCAAGATCACCCTCGAAACCTTGAATGACGCGCGCAAGTACAAGATCGGCGCCTACAAGGGCGACGCCATTGCCGAGACCCTGGCCAAGCAAGGCCTCAACCCGATCGTTGTGCTGCGTGATCAGGACAACGCGAAAAAACTGGTCAACGGCCAGATTGACCTGTGGGCCACCGGTGACCCGGCCGGACGCTATCTGGCGCGCCAGGAAGGGGTTAACGGGTTGAAAACCGTACTGCGTTTCAACAGTGCCGAACTGTACCTGGCACTGAACAAGAATGTGCCGGACGAGACGGTGGCCAAGCTCCAGGCGGCGCTGGACCAGATGCGCAAGGAAGGTCGGGTGGATGAGATCATGGCGCAGTATCTCTAACTGCACACCCCCCCTGTAGGAGCTGGCTTGCCAGCGATGGCGGCCGCAAAGGCAATGCAGTATTCAAGACCGCTTCGCCGGCAAGCCGGCTCCTACAGTGATTTGGTCAGTAACAGACTTAGCGGTACACCCCATCCTTGCCATGCGCCGCCGTCGCCCGATTGCCGCGCACACTGATCATCTGCCGAATATCAATCCACTCGATCCCCTGAGCCTTGAGCTTGGGTAATTCGCGTTCCAGCACCGCCAGGGTCTGCGGATACGGATGCCCGATCATCACCGCCGAACCTTGCTTGCGTGCCAGGCTGATAGCCGTCTGTAGCTGAGTGAAGATCACTGCTTCAGTGCGCTCATCGTCCAGAAACACATCCCGCGAAACACTCGCCAGACCGATCTTCTGCGCTTGGGCAGCGGCCACGGTCTGGGCGCTGGTGCGGCTGTCGACGAAGAATTTATGCCGGCGTTGCAAATCGGCCATCAACCACGCCATGGCCGCTGGTTGTGCGGTCATGCGGCTGCCCATGTGGTTGTTGATGCCGCTGGTGTACGGGACCATTTTGAACGCGGCGTTCAGGCGTTTTTCCAGCTCCTCGACGGGCAGCTCGGGATGCCAGGCGAACGGTCCGGTGGCCGGATCCATAGGCATGTGCAGAATGACGATCTTGCCGGCGCGATGGGCTTCGCGGGCGAATTCGGTGGCGTGGGGTGTGTCGGGCATGATTGCCGTGGTCACCGGGCCGGGCAGGGCCAGCACGCGGCGATCCCGGGGCAGGTTCTGCCCCAGGTCATCGATGATCAGACTCAGGTAGGCTTTGTGGGGTGTCGATCCGGCGGGTTCTGCGTTAGCAACACCCGCCAGACAACACAACAGCCCGATCAGCAACCGCAGAAGCATCTCAACGGCCGGATGTGATGCTCAGCCCTTTGAGCAGGCTCAGGGCCTGGGCCAACTGATAATCGTCGTCCTGCGGCATCGGCTTGCCTTTGCCGCTGGAACCGGTCGGTTTGTCGGCGCCGCCGTTGCCATTGCCCAGGTGGCCCTGCAAGTCGGCTTCCTTGAAGTAGTCGCCGTCTTGCTCGCTGGTGATCTTGGCCTTGCGCACTTCGATGTCCGGGACGATGCCCTGGGCCTGGATGGAGCGGCCGTTCGGTGTGTAATACAACGCCGTGGTGATCTTCAATGCGCGCTCGTTGTTGAGCGGCAGAACCGTCTGTACCGAGCCCTTGCCGAAACTGGTGGTGCCCATCAGCACGGCGCGTTTCTGGTCCTGCAGGGCGCCGGCGACAATTTCCGAAGCCGAAGCGCTGCCGCCGTTGATCAGCACGACCATTGGCACGGCTTCGCTTTCGTCCTTGCCGGTGGCAGAGAAGCGCAGCTCGGAGTTGGCAATACGGCCCTTGGTGTAAACGATCAGGCCTTTGGTGATGAAGTGGTCGACCACTTCGACCGCCGCCTGCAACACCCCGCCCGGGTTGTTGCGCAGGTCGAGAATGATGCCCTTGAGTTTCTTGCCATTGTCCTTGCGCAGCTTGGCCAGGGCCTTGGAAACCTCTTCGCCGGTCTTGACCTGGAACTGGGTGATGCGGATATAGCCGTAGCCCGATTCCAGCAACTGGCTCTTCACGCTCTTCACCTGAATGACGGCGCGGGTCAGGGTCACGTCGAACGGTGTGCCGCCGTCGCGTACCAGGGTCAGGGTGATTTTCTGGCCGATCTTGCCGCGCATCTTGTCCACGGCTTCGGTCATGCTCTGGCCACGGGTCGGCTGACCGTTGATCTTGACGATGAAGTCACCGGCCTGGATGCCGGCCTTGGAGGCCGGGGTGTCATCGATGGGCGAAACCACCTTGATGAAGCCGTCTTCGGCGCCGACTTCGATACCCAGGCCACCGAATTCCCCGCTGGTGCTTTCCTGCAACTCGGCGAAATCTTCAGGGCCGAGGTAGGCCGAATGCGGATCGAGATTGCTGAGCATGCCCTTGATGGCGTTTTCCAGCAGGGTCTTGTCGTCCACCGGTTCGACATAAGCGGCTTTGATCCGGTCCATCACCTCGGCAAAGGTGCGCAATTCATCCAGCGGCAGTGGCGCCTTGGTGGTCGCAGCAGTGCCCGCAGGCGCAACCGCCGGGGCTGGTTGAGCGGCAAACGCCAGAGGCGCGCCGATCACCAGGGCGATCGTCAGGGCCAGCGAGGTAAGGCGGGACAAATGCAGCATGTCGAACGAACTCCTAATAGGTCGTGGTGACGTTTAATAGCGGATCGCGTTGGAGCTGTGAGCGTGCGATGCAAGGCGTGAGACGCAGGTAAGGGTTGTTTCCTTGCCAAGTCTCACAACGCAGCAGCGCGCGCTCACAGCTCCAACCCGGAGGGCCGTTCCCCGGAAGGCGCAATACGTCGTTATTCGTCGTTCATTTGAAGCAACCAAACCTCACTCCTCATGCCTAGTCTTGCGCCTTCCGGGGAGCGGCGCGAACCGCTATTAAACGTCACCACGACCTACGGTAACTCAACGCCTATCCTTGCGCGTGGCACCATTGCGCTGGGTCACTCGGGTGACCCAGCTGACGAATTGCGAAATACAGCGCTGGTGTGTCCTGCCCGCCACTGTTACCGACAGTGGAAATAGGCTCACCGGCTTTTACAACGTCACCCGCAGACTTGAGCAGCGTCTGGTTGTGACCGTACAGACTCAGATAACCATTGCCGTGGTCGAGGATCACCAGCAACCCGGCGCCACGCAACCAGTCGGCGAACACCACGCGACCACCGTGTACGGCATGCACCGCGCTGCCGGCAGACGCGCCGATCATCACGCCGTCCCACTTGGTCCGGGCATCGTCGCCACGGCTTTCACCGAAACGCGCCAGCAGTCGACCATCGACAGGCCAGGGAAGTTTGCCGCGGGTTGATGCAAACGGGCCGCCAAAGGTCTCGCCGGAACTGGAAACCAGTGCGCCTGGTGTCGATCTGACCGGTTTGCGTGGGGCGTCGTCGCTGGCATCCGCCTGCGCCTGGGCCTCACGTAAACGCTTTTTTTCGGCTTCCTGCTGGGCAATCAGCGCTTTTTGCCGCGCTTCTTCTGCCTCACGGGCCTGGCGGGCAAGAGTTTCTTCAATGGTTTTAAGGACTTTAGACAGGTCTGCCTGATCCTGCTCGCGAGCCGCCAGTTTCTGATCGCGAGCCTTTACGTCGTCATTGAGTTTGGCCAGGACTTGCTGGCGCTCCTGGCGAACTTTCTCGAGTTCGCCACGCCGGGTGTCGAGGCTACTTTGCTGCACCAGCAATTGCGCCTGCTGCATGGTGATATCTTTCTCGACATTGGACAGTTGGCGCAGGGTTTCGTTGAAATTCTTCAGCTGCTCCAGGCGAGCCTGGCTCAGGTAGTCGTAATAGGTAAGGGTGCGGGCGAATCTTTCCGGATTCTGCTGGTTGAGCAGCAGCTTGAGGTATTCCTGGCGACCGTTCTGGTAGGCGGCCCGGGCCTGAATGGCGATCAGTCGTTGCTGTTCAATGCGCGCGCTCTGGAGTTTTTTTTTCTCTGCATCGAGGCGCTGTAGCTCGGCTTCGCTTTTCTTCAGCTCTTTTTGCAGGGCTTCGACCTGCTTCTCGAGCTTGCCCATTTCGGTTTCGGTGCCCTTGAGCTCTTTCTGCACACCGGACTTCTCTTCCTGCAGCTTGCCCAGCAGTTTCTTCAACTCGGCAATGTCCTGACGCGTGGCGTCCAACTGTTGTTGGGTGTCTGCGCGCTCGTCAGCAAAGGCCGGTTGGAGCAGGCAAGTCAGAGCTAGGGCTATCAGGACGCGAAGCATAGGGGCGGGCGGCACCAGGGAAAGGGACGGCCTAGTATGCCCGCCATGGGCGGCAAAAAAAATGCCCATTTCTGACTGTGTGATGACTGGATCGAAGTTACCTCTGAAAACACCCCAAAACCATTGTGGGAGCGAGCCTGCTCGCGATGGCGTCCTGACATTCAACGGGTTGGTTGGCTGTCAGATTGCTATCGCGAGCAGGCTCGCTCCCACAGGGTATTGGGGTGTTTGAGCGGTCGGATTACACCAGAATCGAAGTCCCGGTCATTTCCACCGGTTGCTCAAGGCCCAGCAACTTCAGCATGGTCGGCGCCACGTCCGCCAGCACACCGCCTTCGCGGACCTTCAGGTCGCGCTTGCCGATATAGATGAATGGCACCGGCTCGGTGGTGTGCGCAGTGTGCGCCTGGCCAGTGGTCTCATCGGACATTTGCTCGACGTTACCGTGGTCAGCCGTGATCAGCGCTTCGCCACCGACCTTTTCAAGGGCGTCGACGATGCGACCCACGCACAGGTCCAGGCATTCAACGGCTTTGACCGCAGCTTCGAACACGCCGCTGTGGCCGACCATGTCGCCGTTGGCGTAGTTGACCACGATCACGTCGTAACGCTGGTTTTCGATGGCGTCGACGATGCGGTCGGTGACTTCCGGTGCGCTCATTTCCGGTTGCAAGTCATAGGTGGCGACTTTCGGCGACGGAATCAGGATGCGTTCTTCGCCCGGGAACGGTTCTTCGCGGCCGCCGGAGAAAAAGAAGGTCACGTGGGCATATTTTTCGGTTTCGGCGATGCGCAGCTGGGTCTTGCCGTTTTTCGCCAGGTAGTCGCCCAGCACGTTTTCCAGGCTGCCGGCAGCAAAAGCCGACGGCGCAGGAATACTGGCGGCGTATTGGGTCAGCATGACGAAACCGGCCAGTTTCGGCTGGCGGGCACGCTCGAACTCACAGAAGTTGTCTTCGACGAACACGCGGGTCAGTTCGCGGGCGCGGTCGGCGCGGAAGTTCATGAACACCACGGCATCGCCGTCTTCGACTTTCACCGGCTCGCCGATGGAGGTGGCTTTGACGAATTCGTCGCTCTCGCCACGCTCGTAGGCTGCTTGCAGGCCTTCCTGAGCGGTGGCGGCGTTGAATTCGCCCTGGCCATCGACAATCAGGTTGTAGGCCTGGGACACGCGGTCCCAACGGTTGTCGCGGTCCATGGCGTAGTAGCGGCCAATCAGGCTGGCGATCCGGCCTTTGCCCAGGGCCTGGAAAGTCGCGTCGAGCAGTTCGATCGACGACTGCGCGCTTTTTGGCGGAGTATCTCGGCCGTCGAGGAAGGCGTGCAGGTAGATGTTTTGCGCACCGCGCTTGAAGGCCAGTTCGGCCATGGCGATCAGGTGATCCTGGTGGCTATGCACGCCGCCATCGGACAGCAGGCCCATGAAGTGCACGGCTTTGCCGGCGGCGACGGCTTTGTCCACGGCCGCGCAGATGGTCGGATTCTCGAAGAACTCGCCGTCGCGGATCGATTTGGTGACGCGCGTGAAGTCCTGATACACCACGCGACCGGCGCCGAGGTTCATGTGGCCGACTTCGGAGTTGCCCATCTGGCC
This sequence comes from Pseudomonas sp. P4_B3, assembly GCF_056402295.1. Classification (NCBI taxonomy): domain Bacteria; kingdom Pseudomonadati; phylum Pseudomonadota; class Gammaproteobacteria; order Pseudomonadales; family Pseudomonadaceae; genus Pseudomonas; species Pseudomonas sp. P4_B3. The sequence continues at coordinate 98,759 of NZ_JBFUHR010000010.1, read as the reverse complement.
ATCCGGCAGGCCGACGTCCATGCCGCTGCCCGAGATCAGGCCGTTCGGCACGGTGGCCCACAGGCGGTCCAGTACGGGCTTCTTCGCGGCGAAGATGGCGTTGGATTCAGGGCTCTCACTGTGACCGAAGCCGTCGAGAATTATCAGGACCAAAGGTTTAGGCGTGGTAGTCATGGAATCCACTCGTGGCTGAGGTAAAAGGGGTAATGGAAAAGGGAGTGGCAGTTTAAAGCGAAGTTCCGGCCACGTCACCGCCGGACGGGGTTTGGCCCACCATAGTGGCTGTGTATACTGGCCGACATTTTAACGCCCTGGAACCTCCTTCGATGGTTGCTCACCTGATTGAATTCGCCACTAACCACTACATTCTCGTCGGTATCTTTGTCGTATTGCTGGCGTTGCTGATTGCCTATCAAATGCAGGGCGGCGGCCGTAGCCTGAGCACCGGCGAACTGACCGGCCTGGTCAACAAGGACGCCGGCGTTGTGGTCGATATTCGTCCGAGCAAGGATTTCGCCGCCGGTCACATTGTCGGTGCGGTGAACATTCCCCAGGACAAACTGGCCGCCCGCGTTGGCGAACTGGAAAAGCACAAGGCCAAGACCATCATCCTGGTCGACGCCATGGGCCAGACCGCCGGCACCCACGCCCGCGAACTGATGAAATCCGGCTTCACCGCCGCCAAGCTGTCCGGCGGTATCTCCAGCTGGAAAGCCGACAATCTGCCGCTGGTGAAGTGATATGAGTAGCGTCGTCGTCTATTCCAGCGATTACTGCCCTTACTGCTCGCGAGCCAAGTACCTGTTCGAGAACAAAGGTGTGGCCTTCGAAGAGATCAAGGTCGATGGCAAGCCGCAGGTGCGCGCTGCGATGGCCCAGAAGGCCGGGCGTACGTCCGTGCCGCAAATCTGGATCGGCAGCACCCACGTGGGCGGTTGTGATGATTTGTTCGCCCTGGAGCGTGCCGGCAAGCTCGATGCGCTGCTCAGGGCCTGACGGTAATACCCCAAACAAGCAAACCTAAAAGAACCCTGGATCAAGAAGGATCTGCGATGACTGACCAACAGAACACTGCTGCGACCGAAGAAGAAACTGCACCGCAATTCTCCTTGCAGCGCATTTATGTGCGTGACCTGTCCTTCGAAGCTCCGAAAAGCCCGGCGATCTTCCGCCAGCAGTGGGAGCCGAGCGTCGGTCTGGATCTGAACACCCGTCAGAAGACGCTGGAAGCCGACTTCCACGAAGTCGTGCTGACCCTGTCGGTTACCGTGAAAAACGGTGACGAAGTGGCGTTCATCGCTGAAGTGCAACAGGCCGGGATCTTCCTGATCAAGAACCTGGATGACGCTTCGATGAGCCACACCCTGGGTGCGTTCTGCCCGAACATCCTGTTCCCGTACGCTCGTGAAACCCTGGACAGCCTGGTGACCCGCGGTTCGTTCCCGGCACTGATGCTGGCTCCGGTGAACTTCGATGCGCTGTACGCGCAAGAGCTGCAACGCATGCAGGCTGCTGGCGAGACTCCGACCGTTCAATAAAGAAGCTTCGTTTGGCCCATGAAAAAAGCGCCTTTGACGGCGCTTTTTTCATGGGGTAAACGAAACCGTTGCACGGCGATCCGAAATCCCCCTGTAGGAGCTGCCGAAGGCTCGGTCCTACATTGGGTCATGGTGTTATTTGAAGTCGTTCTGACGCCAGGCTTCGTACACGGCCACCGCCACGGTATTGGACAGGTTCAGGCTGCGGCAGCCCTCGCGCATCGGCAGGCGCAGGCGTTGCTCGCCGGGCAGGGCGTCCAGCACCTCGGCGGGCAAGCCCCGGCTTTCCGGACCGAACAGGAACGCATCGCCCGGGGCGAAGCTGGCGTCGTGGAACGGCCGCGAACCCTTGGTGGTGAAAGCGAACAGTCGTGGATGGCCGAGGCTTTCCAGGCAGCTGGCAAGGTCGGCATGGCGTTGCAGGGTGGCATACTCGTGGTAATCGAGGCCGGCCCGGCGCAGGCGCTTGTCGTCCATCTCGAAGCCCAGCGGTTCGATCAAATGCAGGTGGCAGCCACTGTTGGCGCACAGCCTGATAACGTTGCCGGTATTCGGCGGAATTTCTGGTTGGAAAAGGATGACGTGAAACATGCACGGCTCCGAAGGTAAAGATGACGCGCATTCTACGCCGCCAGAAGGCGTGCGTTCGAAACTATTCCTGCGGGTGATGGGCTCGCTGGCGATTGTCGGGGTGATGGTCGGGATGATGATCGGTCGGCTGACCACGCCAGACCCCAGCCAGTTGCAGCAGGTTGAGGTGACGAGCGATGGGCTGGTGGTGTGGTTCAACAACGAACCCAAGACCCACGGCGAGATGGTTGAGGGCAGTGTCGCGCTGCTGTTTGGCGCCGAGGGCAAGGCGCAGAAAGGCCAGCTCAAGCTCGGCGGCAAGGACGTGAACTGGCGGGTACGTTTGAGCGATGGGGGGGTGTTGCTGACACTGGTGGCGGCCCGGCCCCTGCAGGGCGAGTGGGCCGGTAGCGAGGTCGATGACCGCTGGCGGCTGGAGATCCATCTCCGGGAGCAATAAAAGAGGGAATCCCCGGCCTGCCTGTACCAAGGTTCCCGAAACGGGAGGCTCGTCGCGAGTGCGGTTTGAGCCTGGTGTAAAGAAGGAACCCCTGACCTGCCTGTATCAAGGGCCCCAAAACGGCTGGGCTCGTCGCGGATGCGGTGTGAGCCCGGTGTAAAGAGGGGAATCCCCGGCCTGCCTGTACCAAGGTCCCCGAAACCGGGTAGGTGAACTGATTCACTTGAAAGGGTTGTTGCAGGGGGCGTGCCAGGTTTTAACACTTCGGAACAAAAAATTGCTTTGGTGGGCTGAAAGCCCCGGAATTCGGGCCCTTCGTATTTTTTCGAAAGGGGCTCGATTGCGAAAGCAGGCGGGGATTCGAAGCTGACTTTGTGCGCGATTGCGGTTCACAGTGCATTGCGGCGGTGCATGGGACGTGGTTATCGGGCAAAAAAAGATCGCAGCCTTCGGCAGCTCCTACAGGGTCTTGCGTACGCCTGTAGGAGCTGCCGAAGGTTCGGGCCGCGTTCGGACGATCTTTTCGCTTGCGACTAAACTCGAAAGCCAGACTTAGCCCTCATCCCCCTCATCATCATCCCCGCCATCCACCTTCATCCCCAATTCCTTGATCTTGCGCGTCAGGGTGTTGCGCCCCCAGCCCAGCAACACGGCGGCATCGCGGCGGCGGCCGGCGGTGTGCTTGAGGGCGGTCTCGATCATGATCCGCTCGAAGGCCGGCACGGCGCTGTCGAGCAGGCTCGACTGACCACGGGCCAGCGCCTGGTCAGCCCACTGGCGCAGGGCCTGCTCCCAGTTGGTCACGGGCGCCGAATCCTGTGGCAGGCTCAGCAGCTCCGGTGGCAGGTCGCCGATGTGCACTTCGCGACCGGAAGCCATCACCGTGATCCAGCGGCAGGTGTTCTCCAGCTGCCGCACGTTGCCGGGCCACGGCAGGTTCTTCAGGTATTCCTCGGTTTCGCTTTTCAGCAGCTTTGGCTCGACGGCCAGCTCCTGGGCTGCGCGGCTGAGGAAGTGCTTGGCCAGGGTCGGGATGTCTTCGCGACGGTCCGACAGGCGCGGGATGTGGATGCGGATCACGTTGAGGCGATGGAACAAGTCCTCACGGAATTTTCCGGCATGCACCAGGGTTTCCAGATTCTGGTGAGTCGCAGCGATGATGCGCACATCGACCTTCACCGGCACATGACCGCCGACGCGGTAAAACTCGCCATCAGCCAGTACGCGAAGCAAGCGGGTCTGGGTGTCAGCCGGCATGTCGCCGATTTCATCGAGGAACAGCGTGCCGCCGTCAGCCTGTTCGAAGCGCCCGCGCCGCAGGTTGGCCGCGCCGGTGAACGCGCCTTTCTCGTGGCCGAACAGTTCGGATTCCATGAGGTCTTTGGGGATCGCCGCCATGTTCAGCGCGATGAACGGCGACGCTGCCCGCGGGCTGTGACGGTGCAGGGCGTGGGCCACCAGCTCTTTACCGGTACCCGATTCGCCGTTGATCAGTACGGTGATGTTGGAGTGGCTCAAGCGCCCGATGGCGCGAAATACTTCCTGCATCGCCGGCGCTTCGCCGATGATTTCCGGGGTGCGGGTCAGGGTCGGGGCGACTTCCAGGCCTTGTTGTTCCTGGGCGTGCTGGTTGGCGCGTTTGACCAGGGAAACAGCTTCGTCGACGTCGAACGGCTTGGGCAGGTACTCGAAGGCGCCGCCCTGATAGGACGCGACAGCGCTGTCCAGATCGGAGTGAGCGGTCATGATGATCACTGGCAGCCGTGGATGCTGCTCGCGAATCCGCGCCAGAAGGTCCAGGCCGCTGGCGCCGGGCATGCGGATGTCGGAAATGATCACGTCCGGCTGCTGGCGCGCCAGGCGGCTCATCACACCATCGGCGCTGTCGAAGCTTTGCGTGGTCATGCCTTCCTGCTGCAGGGCTTTTTCCAGGACCCAACGGATAGAACGGTCGTCATCGACGATCCACACGGTTTCACTACGGCTCATGTCGATGTGGCTCCTTGTTCCAGTGGCAGAAAGATCGAGAAAGTGGTGTGGCCGGGGTGGCTGTCACATTCGATCAGGCCCTGGTGCTGGCTGATGATGTTCTGGGTAATGGCCAGGCCCAGCCCGGTACCGTCCGGACGACCGCTGACCATGGGAAAAAAGATGGTTTCCTGCAGTTCCGCAGGAATGCCCGGGCCGTTGTCGATGATCTCGATCTTGGTCACCAGGCGATGACGTACATGGCCGATGGTGAACTGGCGCATGGCGCGTGTGCGCAGGCTGATGCGACCCAGGCGCAGTTCGTTCTGGCTGCTGATGGCCTGCATGGCATTGCGCACGATGTTCAGCACGGCCTGAATCATTTGCTCGCGGTCGATCAGGACGTCGGGGATGCTTGGATCGTAATCGCGCACCAAGGTGATGCAGCCCTGGCTTTCGGCCTCCACCAGATGGCAGACACGCTCAAGTACTTCATGGACGTTGCACATGGCCAGCGATGGAAGCTTGTTGGAGCCGAGCATGCGGTCCACCAGGTTACGCAGGCGGTCGGCTTCTTCGATGATGACGTTGGTGTAGTCGCGCAGGCTTTCTTCCGGCAGCTCCCGGGCGAGCAATTGTGCCGCGCCGCGAATCCCGCCCAAGGGGTTCTTGATTTCATGGGCAAGGCCGCGCACCAGCATCTTGCTGGTTTCCTGTTTCGATAGCTGTGCTTCTTCCTTGGTGATCCGCAGCAGGCGGTCACGAGGGTGGACTTCGAGCAGCAGCATCGTGTCGCCGTTGCTCAGAATCGGTGTTACCGCGTAGTCGACGGTCAGGGTCTGGCCGGTGAGGGCGGTGAGCATGGCTTCGCGCTTGGTGAACGGGTGAGCTTGTTCGACGGCCTGGCGCAACGAGTTCAGCGCCTCGGTCGATTCGGTAAACAACTCACTGATGAACTGCCCATGGCTGCGTTGACCGCTGATGGCCAGCAGCATCTCCGCCGCCGGGTTCATGTACTCGAGGCGCAGTTCGGCGTCGAGCAGGATGGTGGCAGTGGTGAGGTTGTCGAGTAGCAAACGGTGGAGTGCGTCGCTAATGGTCATCGGGACCTCTTTTAGGGCAGAGCATGCGCAAGAAAAAAGCGCTGGTACGGGCAAAATGCAAAAACCAAACCAAGGCTCCGAAAAGAAGCGTTCAGCGCCTGAAACGGGCGTTTGACGCTCGTTTGCGTGGCGCTTTGCCAGCTTTGGCGGGTACTTTCGAACCAAAATGGGTTGGGATGTGAGTACGGTGCAAGCAATTGCACCAATATAGTGCGCAAACCTGAACGAGGTTAGAACAGTCGCAAGAATGGATTTTTTTCTTCGGCGGGTTTGTTGTTGAGCTGGCATTCCGGCCGCTGGCCGTAGTCTTCGAGAGTGCAGGGTTTGATCTTGCGCTTCTGGGCGAGAGACGTGCGCTGCATGTGGAAAGGTTGGTTGGCGGTGCGTTCGACGATGCGCCCCTGTTCGTCGAGGATTTCCACCGACAGGGTATGGCTGCCGCGATCGATGTTGCTCAATGGGAACACCGGGCTCAGGCCGGGTTCGGCGGTGGGCTGGCCGTCGAGCAGCAACCGGTAGCTGTGACCGGGTTGCAGGGCGGGTTCGTTGGTGGCGCTGACGATGACTTCGCCGGTATTGCTGCGGATGGTTGCATCGGGTTCCGGGATCAGGATGCGCAGCACCTCATAGTGGAGCAGCGCTTGTACTTCGGGACTGCTCTGGGCAAGCAACGGCGCTGCACTGTTGGGGTTGGCCGCTATTCGATTGCTCATTGTCAGCGGTACACGCTTGGCGTTGCCGGATTTGGGCTGGTCGGTGAAAACCCGATTGCCCTGGGCGTCGACATACATGAAGACCTCTGCCGAGGCGGGCAGGGCGATCAGGCAGGTGATCAGTAGCCACGCCTTCAAGGCTTGTGCACCCGCTGTACAGTGAATGTCTCCGCAGGGCTCTGCTGCACAACGTTTTCCCCGTCGATCACTTGTACGGCGAGACGGTGTTCGCCGCGATCGATGTTCACCAGTTGCAGGATCGGCACATTGCCTGGCTGGCCGTAGGGCTGATCGTCCAGCAGTAGCTGCAACAGGTGGGGGGCTTGCAGGCGCGGCTTGATCAGTACCGTTATGGTGAACGTGCCGTTGTTGGCACGCAGGGCTTCGGTGGTGGGCAGGCCGGTCAGCTCCAGTACTTCATAGGTCTTGTGGGGCGGTTCATTGCGAGCGGCTTCAGCAGCAGGTGCGGCCTCGCCGGGAGGCTGGCGCTCGACGCTGTTGAGGGGCGGCAAGTCGACCGGATGGGCGCTGACGCCGTCAGGCGGTTGATTGCTGTACGCGGTGGCGCCGTTGGCGTCCGTGTACTTGTAGATCTGCGCCGTGGCGGGCAGAACGATCAGCAGCAGGATGAAGAGAAAACCGCGACCCATGGAATTGACCGGAAACGAAAGCATTGGGTTGCAGCATAGGCCAGGCGTAGCGTTTGTCCCAAGCCGTTAACATTTTGGCGTGAATCACCGAGATCTCCTGAGCGCAGAAAACCCCTTGTGGGAGTGGGCTTGCTCGCGAAAGTGGTCTGTCTGATAAGCAGATGTTGAGTGTGCTGATGTCTTCGCGGGCAAACCCGCTCCCACAGGGTTGTTCATCGGCTGGCAAATCGTGGGCAATAAAAAGGCCTCCACGAAGGAGGCCTCTTTTTGTCACGCCGCTTGCGCAGGCGCTACCGGATCAGCAGCTGTAGTACAGCTCGTATTCCAGTGGGTGTACGAAGGTACGTACCTTGATTTCTTCTTCGCTTTTCAGGGCGATGTAAGCGTCGATGAAGTCGTCGCTGAAAACGCCGCCTTTGGTCAGGAACGCACGACCTTTGTCCAGCTCTTCCAGGGCTTCTTTCAGGCTGCCGCAAACTTGTGGGATCTCTTTGGCCTCTTCAGGCGGCAGGTCGTACAGGTTTTTGTCAGCGGCATCGCCAGGGTGGATTTTGTTCTGGATGCCGTCCAGGCCAGCCATCAACAGTGCGGCGAAGCACAGGTACGGGTTGGCAGCCGGATCCGGGAAGCGTGCTTCGATACGGCGGGCTTTCGGGCTCGACACGTAAGGAATACGGATCGAAGCGGAGCGGTTGCGAGCCGAGTAGGCCAGCATCACTGGAGCTTCGAAGCCTGGAACCAGACGCTTGTAGGAGTTGGTCGCCGGGTTGGTGAAGCCGTTCAGGGCCTTACCGTGCTTGATGATGCCGCCGATGAAGTACAGAGCGGTATCGGACAGACCGGCATAGCCTTCGCCTGCGAAGGTGTTCTTGCCATCTTTCCAGATGGACATGTGTACGTGCATACCCGAGCCGTTGTCGCCGTACAGCGGCTTAGGCATGAAGGTAGCAGTACGGCCGTAGGCATCGGCTACGTTGTGCACGACATACTTCAGGGTTTGGGTTTCGTCGGCTTTCTTCACCAGGGTGTTGAACTTGACGCCGATTTCGTTCTGGCCGGCAGTCGCCACTTCGTGGTGGTGAACTTCGACGGTCAGGCCCATTTCTTCCAGTGCGTTGCACATGGAGGTACGGATTTCGTGGTCGTGGTCGAACGGTGGAACCGGGAAGTAGCCGCCTTTGACGCCTGGACGGTGGCCTTTGTTGCCGCCTTCGATGTCCTGGTCGGACATCCACGAACCTTGTTCAGAGTAGATCTTGAACATGGAGCCGGAAATGTCGGACTTGAACTTGACCTGGTCGAAGATGAAGAACTCTGGCTCTGGACCGGCGTACACAGTGTCACCGATAGCGGTGGCTTTCAGGTGCTCTTCGGCGCGCTTGGCGATCGCACGTGGGTCGCGATCGTAGCCTTGCATGCTCGAAGGCTCGATGATGTCGCAGACCAGGATCAGGGTCGGTTCTTCGGTGAACGGATCCAGAACAGCGGTGGAGTCGTCCGGCATCAGAATCATGTCGGAGGCTTCGATGCCTTTCCAGCCAGCGATGGAGGAACCGTCGAACATTTTGCCGACTTCGAAGAAGTCGTCATCCAGCGCATCGCGAGCCGGCATGGTCACGTGGTGCTGAGTGCCTTTGGTGTCCGTGAAGCGCAGATCAATCCACTTGACGTCATGATCTTTGATGAGTTGAACCGACTTCGACATAGTGTCCTCCGGGTGGCTTCGGGCTAGTAATGGATGCCCTTAAATGTGGGTGATGCCGGCGCGAATACTCTGCCAAGGCAACCTGCCTCACAAGGGAGCAAATTGCATGCCAGTGCCCCAGCATGGGTTTTTTGCCCCAATTTCACGCCTGTCAGGCGGAAAAGTACCTTAAAGCGGAAAATCCCGCCCTACAATGTGGCGCTCATTTCAATAAATGACCTGTTTTGGTGCGCACGAAACCTTCTGCACATTAACTGGTTAAACCTTGAGCAATTTCCGCTATAATCCGCGCCCCCCTTTTTCGGCAGGCCCTGCGCGCGCTGTTTCCATGAAATTAATCGTAAAAGTCTTCCCCGAGATCACCATCAAGAGTCGACCTGTCCGGACGAAATTTATCCGCCAGTTGGCCAAAAACATCCGCGCCGTGCTCCGCGATCTGGACCCGGCCGTGGTGGTGAGCGGCGTGTGGGACAATCTCGAGCTGGAAACCCGCGTCACCGACCCGAAAGCCTTGAAAGAGATGGGTGAGCGCCTGACCTGCATGCCGGGCATCGCGCACTTTCTGCAGATCGACGAGTACCCGCTGGGCGACTTCGACGACATCACCGAAAAGTGCAAACACCACTACGGCGATGCGCTGGCCGGGAAGATTTTCTCGGTGCGCTGCAAGCGTGCGGGCAAGCACACGTTCAGCTCGATGGACGTCGAAAAATACGTCGGCAGCAAGCTGCGTCGCGAGTGCGGCGCCGCCGGGATCGACTTGAAAGCGCCGGAAATCGAAGTCCGCATCGAAGTTCGCGACCAACGGTTGTTCGTGATCCACAGCCAGCACAACGGCATCGGCGGATATCCGCTGGGCGCCCTGGAGCAGACGCTGGTGCTGATGTCCGGCGGCTTCGATTCCACCGTGGCGGCCTACCAGATCATGCGCCGTGGCCTGATGGCGCACTTCTGCTTCTTCAATCTGGGCGGACGTGCCCACGAACTGGGCGTCATGGAAGTCGCGCATTTCATCTGGAAGAAGTACGGCAGCTCCCAACGCGTGCTATTTGTCAGTGTGCCGTTCGAGGAAGTGCTGGGCGAAATTCTCGGCAAAGTCGATAACAGTCATATGGGCGTAGTATTGAAGCGTATGATGTTGCGCGCTTCCTCCCAAATTGCCGATCGACTGCACATCGAGGCGCTGGTAACCGGTGAGGCGATCTCCCAGGTGTCGAGCCAGACGTTGCCAAACCTGTCAGTGATCGACTGCGTGACCGACAAGCTGGTGTTGCGTCCGCTGATCGCCAGCCACAAGCAGGACATTATCGACACGGCAATCGAAATCGGTACCGCCGATTTCGCCCGGCACATGCCGGAGTACTGCGGCGTCATCTCGGTCAATCCGAAGACAGCAGCCAAGCGCTATCGCGTCGAGCATGAAGAGAAAGAATTCGATATGGCGGTACTCGAGCGTGCGCTCGAAAACGCCAAGCTGGTGCCGATCGATCGCGTGATCGATGAACTGGGCCAGGACTTGCAGATTGAAGAAGTCAGCGAAGCGCTGGCCGGTCAGATCGTCATCGACATCCGTCACCCGGATGCCGCTGAAGACGACCCGCTGGACCTCGCTGGCATCGAGGTACAAACGATGCCGTTTTATGCAGTGAACGCTCGTTTCAAGGAACTGGACCCTACTCGCCAGTACCTGCTGTATTGCGACAAAGGCGTGATGAGTCGCCTGCATGCTCACCATTTGCTCAGTGAGGGGCATGCCAATGTGCGCGTTTATCGACCGAGCTAAGTGCCCGGGGCTGTTTGCCTGTGGCCTGCGTCACCGGCCCCCCGATGCCACCGTCAAGCTGTAACGGCTTTCACGGACGCTACTGTTAATCGCTGCCAAGACTTGTCAGCACACCGAATCCTCTGATCGAGATACACAAGTGATCGAAAATCTACGCAACATCGCCATCATTGCCCACGTTGACCATGGTAAGACCACCCTGGTAGACAAACTCCTGCGTCAATCCGGCACCCTGGAGCGCAACGAGCTCAACGACGAGCGCGTGATGGACTCCAACGACCAGGAAAAAGAGCGCGGTATTACCATTCTGGCGAAAAACACCGCCATCAACTGGAACGGCTACCACATCAACATCGTGGACACCCCGGGCCACGCCGACTTCGGCGGTGAAGTTGAACGTGTAATGTCGATGGTCGACTCCGTTCTGCTGCTGGTTGACGCTCAAGACGGCCCTATGCCGCAAACCCGTTTCGTGACCAAGAAGGCTTTCGAAGCCGGCCTGCGTCCAATCGTGTGCATCAACAAGGTTGACCGTCCAGGCGCGCGTCCGGACTGGGTTCTGGACCAGATCTTCGACCTGTTCGACAACCTGGGTGCCACCGAAGAACAGCTGGACTTCAAAGTCGTCTACGCCTCGGCCCTGAACGGTATTGCCGGTCTGGAACACACCGACATGGCTGAAGACATGACCCCGCTGTACCAGTCGATCGTCGACAACGTACCAGCACCGAAGGTTGACCGTGATGGTCCGTTCCAGATGCAAATCTCGGCACTGGACTACAACAGCTTCCTGGGTGTTATCGGCGTTGGCCGTATCGCTCGTGGTAGCGTCAAGCCGAACACCCCGGTTGTGGCTATCGGCGCCGACGGCAAGAAGCGCAACGGTCGTATCCTGAAGCTGATGGGTCACCACGGCCTGCACCGTATCGACGTTGAAGAAGCTTTCGCCGGCGACATCGTGTGCGTGAGCGGTATGGACTCGCTGTTCATCTCCGACACCCTGTGCCAGCCGGACAATGTCGAGGCGATGAAGCCTCTGACCGTTGACGAGCCAACCGTTTCCATGACCTTCCAGGTAAACGACTCGCCTTTCTGCGGTAAAGAAGGCAAGTTCGTGACTTCCCGTAACATCAAGGAACGTCTGGACAAAGAGTTGCTGTACAACGTTGCACTGCGCGTTGAAGAAGGCGACTCGGCCGACAAGTTCAAGGTTTCCGGTCGTGGTGAGCTGCACCTTTCGGTACTGATCGAAACCATGCGTCGCGAAGGCTTCGAAATGGGCGTTGGTCGTCCTGAAGTGATCATCCGTCAGGTTGACGGCGTGAAGCAGGAACCGTTCGAAAACGTAACCATCGACACCCCTGAGGAATCCCAGGGCAAGGTTATGGAAGAGATGGGCCTGCGTAAGGGCGACCTGACCAACATGGTGCCGGATGGCAAAGGCCGTGTGCGTCTGGAATACAACATCCCTGCTCGTGGTCTGATCGGTTTCCGTAACCAGTTCCTGACCCTGACCAACGGTGCTGGCATCCTGACCTCGATCTTCGATCGCTACGACACCATGAAGTCCGGCGACATGTCCGGCCGTCAGAACGGTGTTCTGGTATCGGTAGAAACCGGCAAGGCTCTGACCTACTCCCTGGAAACTCTCCAGGCGCGTGGCAAGCTGTTTGTTGAACACGGTCAAGAGATCTACAACGGTCAGATCGTTGGTCTGAACAGCCGTGACAACGACATGGGCGTCAACCCAACCAAAGGCAAGAAGCTCGACAACATGCGTGCTTCGGGTAAAGACGAAACCATCGCTCTGGTTCCACCTGTTCGCTTCACCCTGGAACAGGCTCTGGAATTCATCCAGGACGACGAGCTGTGTGAAGTGACTCCTAAGTCCATCCGTCTTCGCAAGAAGATCCTGGACGAAGGCGAGCGTACCCGCGCTGCCAAGAAAGCCAAGGCATAAGATTTAGCCTTGCTTAACGAAAACGCCCCCGGTCGAAATGCCGGGGGCGTTTTTGTTTGTCTGAAGCCATAAAAAAGATCGCAGCCTTCGGCAGCTCCTACAAAAGCACTGTCGTGCGCATTTCTGTAGGAGCTGCCGAAGGCTGCGATCTTTTCGGGCTTAAAACTTTTCTAAAGTCCGGCGGCTGCTGCTCTCGCGCTCCACTTCCTTGGGCTTGTACGCGCAATACCCCGGCCGCGGGCCGATTTTCGGGTGGTTGCGGCAGGTATCCGGGCGCTTTTCATAAATAGTGCACAGACGGCTCTTACGATCCAGGTACAGGCAATCGTTGTTGCTCATGCGCTGGAGGGTAAAGATTCCTGACTTCTGGTTGAAACGCTCGACCAACCCTTCCTTTTGCAGGCGTTTGGCGATGTTCTTCGGCGGATCGCCCAGCTCGAACTCATCAACCACGCCGATGCGGATCAGGTCCTTGATCTTGACCTCGACGGGCAGGGTGCAGCAGCTGGACATGCACGAGCCGCACATCGGGGCAGAGTACTTGGCCCAGGTATCGAGGCGGTCGATCTCTGCGGCAGCGATCAGGTTCGGCTTCATCATCGTTTGTTACCAGCGTGTGCATCAGGGCGCGCGATCATACCGGGACTGGTGGATTTTTGAACAACCTTTCGCCAGATTTTTTCACTGCCGGCCAATAAGCCGCTAATCCGGCACGGCCCCTGCATTGAATCAGGTATACGACAATGTATTGCCGACCCGATTCGCACTTACAGGAAAAACTGCCGAACCAGAGCCTCTACCGCCTGTCAGACCGTCTAGGCTCAGACAACCCAAGCTCGCTCGAGGTCCTATCGATGACTCAAGAACCACTTGTTCGCGAAGCAGAGGTGGCCGCATTTCGCGACGCCGTCTTGACCAAACTCACTTATGCAGTGGGTAAAGACCCGGATCACGCCTTCGACCATGACTGGTTCGAAGCCATTGCCCTGGCCGCGCGGGACCACATGGTCGAGCACTGGATGGACCATACGCGGCAGATCTACCGCAAAGGTCAGAAGCGCGTTTATTACCTCTCCCTGGAATTTCTCATCGGTCGGCTGCTGTTCGACAGCCTGAGCAACCTCGGCCTGCTCGACGTGGCCCGCGAAGCCCTGACCGAACTCGGTGTCGATCTTGAGCGCATCCGCTTGCTGGAGCCCGATGCGGCCTTGGGCAACGGCGGCCTCGGGCGTCTGGCGGCGTGTTTCCTGGAAAGCATGTCGACCCTCGGTATCGCCGGTCATGGCTACGGCATCCGCTATGAGCACGGGTTGTTCCGCCAGGCGATTGTCGATGGCTGGCAGCAAGAGCAGACCGAACACTGGCTGGATTTCGGCAACCCCTGGGAATTCGAGCGGCCTGAAGTGGTTTATCCGATCGGCTTTGGCGGCAGCGTCGAAACCGTGACCGATGACAGCGGCAAGTCCAGGCAAGTCTGGCACCCGGCGGAAACCGTACGGGCTATTGCCTACGACACGCCGGTGGTCGGCTGGCGCGGGGCGAGCGTCAACACCCTGCGCCTGTGGCGCGCCCGGGCCATGGAAGATCTGCACCTGGAGCGTTTCAACGCCGGCGATCACCTGGGCGCCGTGGCCGAAGTAGCCCGGGCCGAGAGTATCTCCCGCGTGCTCTATCCAGCGGACAGTACCGAAGCCGGCCAGGAACTGCGCTTGCGTCAGGAATACTTCTTTGTCGCCGCGTCCCTGCAGGATTTGCTGCGCCGCCATCGCAACATGCACACCTCGGTACTGACCCTGGGCGATCACGCGGCGATCCAGCTCAATGACACTCACCCCTCGATTGCCGTCGCCGAACTGATGCGCCAGTTGGTGGACGTCTACGACGTGGCGTGGGATGCGGCGTGGCAAGTGACGGTCGACACGCTTTCCTACACCAACCACACCCTGCTGCCCGAAGCGCTGGAAACCTGGCCAGTGGGTTTGATGGAGCGCATGCTGCCACGGCACATGCAGATCATTTACCTGATCAACGCCCAGCACATCGACTCCCTGCGGGCCAAAGGCATCCACGACTTCGACGTGTTGCGCGCGGTATCGCTGATCGAAGAAGACAACGGACGCCGGGTGCGCATGGGCAACCTGGCGTTTCTCGGTTCCCACAGCATCAACGGTGTGTCCGGGTTGCACACGCAACTGATGCGCCAAACGGTGTTCTCCGAACTGCACAAGCTCTACCCGGAGCGGATCAACAACAAAACCAACGGCATCACCTTCCGCCGCTGGCTGTATCAGGCCAACCCCGAGCTGACCTCGATGCTGGTCGATGCCCTCGGGCCGCAAGTGCTGGACAACCCGGAAGAGCGTTTGCTCGCCCTCGAACCGTTCGCCGAGAAAAATGCATTCCGCAAGGCATTTGCCGAGCAACGCCTGCACAGCAAGAAAGCCCTGGCGTACCTGATTCATGAGCGGCTGGGCGTCGCGGTCAACCCGGCAGCGATGTTCGACGTGCAGGTCAAGCGAATCCACGAATACAAACGCCAGTTGCTCAACCTGATGCACACCGTGGCGTTGTACCAGGCGATTCGCGCGGAACCTGAAATCGACTGGGTGCCACGGGTGAAAATCTTTGCCGGCAAGGCCGCCGCGAGTTATCACCAGGCCAAACTGATCATCAAACTGACCAACGACATCGCCCGGGTGGTGAACAACGACCCGACCGTGCGCGGCTTGCTCAAAGTGGTGTTCCTGCCCAACTACAACGTCAGCCTGGCGGAGAGCATCATACCGGCGGCGGATTTGTCCGAGCAGATCTCCACCGCCGGTTTCGAAGCGTCAGGCACCAGCAACATGAAATTCGGCCTGAACGGCGCGCTGACCATCGGCACCCTGGACGGCGCCAACGTGGAAATGAGCGAGCGCATCGGCACCGAGCACATGTTCATCTTTGGTCTCAGCGCACAGCAGGTCGAGGCGCGCAAACAGAACCATGAGTTCAATGCGGCACCGGATATCGCCGCCTCCCATCGTCTGAACGATGTGCTGCAAGCGATTCGCGGCGGCGTGTTCTCGCCGGATGATCCGTCCCGTTACACCGGCCTGATCGACTCGTTGGTAGATTTCGATCGCTTCCTGGTCTGCGCCGATTTCGACTCGTACTGGAATGCACAGATGCGCGTCGAAGCCCATTGGCACGATTCGAACCAGTGGTGGCGTTCGGCGGTGTTGAACACGGCGCGGATGGGCTGGTTCTCGTCGGACCGGACCATTCGCGAGTACGCCACGGAGATCTGGAAGGCGCTGGAGTAAGTCTTCAGGCAGGTGGATATACTGGCGCGCCGGAAAAGATCGCAGCCTTTGGCAGCTCCTACAGGATCGCGTAGTACCGTGATTATGTAGGAGCTGCCGAAGGCTGCGATCTTTATGGATACGGCTGAGCTAATCTTTCCGGATTGGCCAATGCGCTTAGGGATATCGACCATGCAATGGATTTTCATGCTGATCGGGCTGGTGCTCGGCTGGATACTCGACGAGTCATTCAGTGATGCACTGCTGGGCGCGTTACTCGGATTGGGTGTCGGCCAGGCCGTTCGCATGGCTCGCATGGACGCTCGGGCAGCCGAGCAGCAGCGCTTGCTGGAACAGGCACAGGTTGCGCTGCAAGCGGTCGAGCAACGGCTGGCAGTGCTTGAAGCATCAGGCGTCGAGGCGCCGGAAACCCTTGAACCTCTGGTATCGCCTGAAGCCCTCCTTGATGAAACACCTGCCGTAGCCCCGGAATTGATCTGGGAGCTGCCGCCCGAGCTCGAGCCAACCCCCGCAGCGGCCAGCGAAGTCGCCGATGCCTGGAAGCCCGAGTCGACCGCTCGCGATGCACAATCGACTATCCCCCCGTATGGCCCGAACCTCATCGACCGCGCCATCAGTCGCGCCCGCGCCTGGCTGTTCGGCGGCAATACAGTCTTGCGGGTCGGCGTGGTGTTGCTGTTCCTCGGCCTGGCCTTTCTGCTGCGCTATGCCACTGAAGGCGTGGTGGTGCCGGTTGAGTTGCGCTACGCCGGTGTGGCGGCCGCAGCCTTGGGGTTGCTCGGATTGGGTTGGTGGTTACGAGCGCGCAACAACAGTTACGCATTGATCCTGCAAGGCACCGGGATCGCCGTGTTGTACCTGACAGTGTTTGCCGCGATGCGCCTGCATCCGTTGCTCGATCCCTCGGCGGCGTTTGGCCTGCTGGTGGCGGTGACGATCTGTTCGGCGATTCTCGCCATTACCCAGGACTCCCTGGGGCTGGCCGCCGCTGCCGCACTGGGTGGCTTCGCCGCGCCCATCCTGGCCTCCACCGGCGCCGGCAGCCACGTCGCGCTGTTCAGTTATTTTTCCCTGCTCAACGCCGGCATCCTCGCCATCGCCTGGTTCAAGGCCTGGCGGCTGTTGAATGTCATCGGATTCACCGGCACCTTCGGCATCGGTTTCGCCTGGGGCCTGCGCTCCTACTCGCCGGAGTTGCTGTGGAGCACCGAGCCGTTCCTGATTGTGTTTTTCCTGATGTACCTGGCCATTGGTCTGTTGTACGCCCGGCGCAAGTTGATGGCGATGAGCGATGCACCGGCAGAGGGCAATCGCGAAGCGCTGCTGCAGTGGTCGGCGCGCAAGGGTGACTACGTCGACGGCACACTGCTGTTTGGCCCGCCGCTGGTGGGTTTCGGCTTGCAGTTCGCACTGGTGCAGCATCTGGAATTCGCTGCGGCGTTCAGTGCCTTGACGCTGGGCATGATTTACATGGGACTCGCCCGTTGGCTGATGGCCGGGCGCACGCTGTTGCTGGGGGAAACCTGCCTGGCCTTGGGGGTGATCTTCGCCAGTCTGGCGATTCCGCTGGGGCTTGATGCGCGCTGGACGACGGCGGCGTGGGCGGTGGAAGGCGCGGGGATCTTCTGGCTCGGTCTGCGTCAGCAAAGGCCCCTGGCCCGGGCCTTTGCCTTGCTCCTGCAACTGGGGTCGGCGCTGGCGTTTCTCAGCGAGTTGCACAGCAGCGAGAGCAGCCTGCTCGGCGGTGTGCCATTAGGCGCGCTGTTGTTGGGTGTCGCGTTGTTGTTCAGCTTCTACCAGTTACGCAAAGCCTTGCCGGAGCAGATCAGGCCCTGGGAGCTGATAGGCCTGCCAGTCCTGGCTTGCCTCGGGCTGGCGTTTCTCTATTTGCTGGCACCGCTGTTTTTCTTCAGTCACGGCACGGTGATCAGTTGGGCCTTGGCCGGGGGGCTGACGTTGTTGGTTGGCTTGCGCCTGCCATCGCGCACGTTCGTGTTCACCGCGCTCTCTGTGCAACTGTTGGGTGGCGCGCTGTTCCTGGTAACAGGACCGCAGTTCAGTGACGGTCTGCGACCCCTGGCCCATGGCGGGTTCTGGGCGCCGCTGGTGCTGGGGCTGGCCGCGATGTTCGGGGCCTGGCGTTTGCAGATGAGTCGTGTGCGTGGAGCGTTGAAAGGGTTGAGTCTGTTGCGGTTGTCCCAGGCGTTGCTGGTGTGGGGCGCAGGTTGGTGGGCGTTGGCCTGGGTCATCGAGGTGCTGCATTTCGCGTCGTTGCCGATGCAGGCGACTTTTTTGTTGAGCATGGCTGCCGTGAGTGTCGCGCTGTGGACAGCGTTGGTGCTGCGCCTGAGTTGGCCGTCACTGGGCGTGCTCTGCACAGTGTTGATTCCCGCGGCGGCGCTGGTGCTGCTGGCGGCCTGGCACTCGCGTTATCACCCGGCGGCCAACGCCGGCTGGCTGGCGTGGGCCGCCGTGTTCGTCGTGCATTTCATGTCCCTGCGGCGTCTGGCGCCCATGCTGCCGGCGCGCGTGCTGAGTGTCGCCCATGTGCTCGGCTGCTGGCTGTTGATGGGGGTGCTGGCTCTGGAGCTGCGTTACGCTTTGCTGGTGTTGTCCGAGCAATACAACGCCTGGCGCTGGTTGGGCTGGGCGATTCTGCCGAGTCTGTATCTGGTGCTGATGGCGGCACCTCGCGCGTGGCCTTGGCCGGTGTCGACATATTCGAGGGAATACCGTGTATACGCCGCCGCGCCGCTGGCGTTACTGATGCTCGGCTGGTTCTGGCTGGCGAATGTCGCCAGTGACGGCAACGCTGAACCTCTGCCCTACGTGCCATTGATCAACCCGCTGGAGCTCGGCCTGTTGTTCGCGCTGTTCGGCGTCTATGCCTGGTCCCGCAGTGCCATGACACAACTGGCGGTCCGCGAGGATTACGTCGCCATCGCCACGCAAGGGGTCGCAGGTGCCTCGCTGTTCATGTTCTTTACTGCATTGGTAATGCGTACGGCGCACCATTGGAGCGGGGTGCCGTTCGAGCTGGATCTGTTGCTGGCGTCGATGCGTGTACAAGCCGGCCTGTCCATCGTCTGGACCCTGATGGCCCTGAGCTTGATGATCGGCGGCCATTTGCGTCGCCGCCGCGAAGTCTGGCTGATCGGCGCCGCCTTGATCGGCGTGGTCGTGGCCAAGCTGTTCTTTGTCGAATTGAGCAATCGTGGCGGGCTGGCGCGGATCGTGTCGTTTATTGGAGTCGGCGTCTTGCTGCTGGTGGTGGGCTATTTCGCCCCGCTGCCGCCCAAGCGCGCCGACGCTGTGCCGGATACCGGGAAACCGCTCGCGGAATCCGAAGGAGTGTCATCTTGAGTCAGAAGCTGAACCTGGGTTGGCTGGCCGCTGTTGCCATGGGCGTGGTGTTGTCGGCGGTTGCCCAGGAAAAACCGGCGGACTTCACCACCCAAGTGCCTTTGTCGGTGACGGGCGAAGGCCCCTGGTATCGCCTTGAACTGCCCCTGAGCGTGCAACTGAATGCACGGCAGGCCGACCTGAGCGATGTGCGGGTGTTCAACGCCGTCGGTGATGTTCAGGCCTATGCCCTGGTCCGGGAGTCGGCGCAGAGCAGTGAAACGCGCACCTTGACCGAGGTGAAATGGTTTGCGTTGTACAACTCGGTGGACGCCGCTGAAACCGCGCCGAGCGTACGGGTGCAATCGAGCGCCAACGGCACCTTGGTCGAGGTGCAGCCCTCAAGTCAGCTGGAGGCGGGTGAGGAGGAGTTGCGCGGCTGGTTGCTCGACGCTTCCGCGATCAAGGCGCCGTTGCGGCAATTGATTCTCGACTGGACCAGCGAGCGCGACGGCTTCGAGCGTTTCACCCTCGAAGCCAGCGACGATTTACAGCATTGGCAGTTCTGGGGCGAAGGGCAGGTGGCGCGCCTGACCTTTGCCGACGAGCGGGTCGAGCAGCATGAAATCGGCCTGCCGGGCCAGTCGGCGCGCTACTTGCGGTTGCTGTGGATCACTCCGCATTCGGCACCGACGCTGACTTCGGCGCAACTGCAAAGCGCCAGTACCCGCAGCCTGCCGCTGCCGTTGGTCTGGTCCCAGGCGTTGACCGGCAGCAGCACGAAGGCGGGTGAGTACACCTGGCAGTTGCCGATGGGGCTGAATGTCGAGCGAGTGCAGGTCGAGCTGAGCCAGCCCAACAGCCTGGCGCCGGTGAGTCTGGCCGGTCGGCGCGACAGCAGCCTGCCATGGCAGTCGTTGGGCAGCGGTTTGCTCTATCGCCTGACCCAGAACGGTCAGGATGTGGTGCAAAACGAATTGCCGTTGTCAGGGCAAATCGTCCAGCAATTGAAACTGACCGTGGACGAACGCGGCGGCGGCCTGGGTGATCAGGCGCCGACGCTGAAGTTTGCCGTGCGCGCCACGCAACTGGTGTTCCTGGCGCGCGGGCCGGGGCCTTATACGCTGGTTGTGGGGAATACGACGGCGAAGGCGGCGAACTTGCCGCTGTCGATGCTGATTCCGGATTACGGCCCGGCGAAGCTCGCGACCTTGGGCCGGGCCATGGTGGATGTCGGGGCGGTGGTCTCGAATGCATCGACTGAGAAAACGCTGGCTACGACGGACACCCAGTGGAAGAAGTTCGGCTTGTGGGCAGTGTTGTTGCTCAGTGTCTTGTTCCTGGCGGCGATGGCGTTCAGTTTGCTGCGCAAGCCTACTGCCAAATCCTGACAGTGGGTGCTGCGCACCCAATCGCGAGCAGGCTCGCTCCCACATTTTGAACGCGTACCCCTGTAGGAGCGAGCCTGCTCGCGAAAGCGTTCGCCCAGTCACTGAAAATGCCGAAATGACTGCAGTTCTCAGGCCCACACCCAGCCCATTTCCAACTACGCTCATCCCCGCACATGAACTCTCTTCAGCCGATCACGTCTGATAGGAGGAAATGCACCCCGACTCGCGCTAAACTGCGCGGGTTTTTAGCCCCCCCATTCCTCCGGAGCCTTCCATGTCCCGCGTTACCTTGAGTCGCTATTTGATTGAGCAGACCCGCAGCAACAACACTCCTGCCGATCTGCGCTTCCTGATCGAAGTGGTGGCGCGTGCCTGCAAGGAGATCAACCACGCCGTGTCCAAAGGCGCCCTGGGTGGCGTTTTGGGCAGCATGGGCACTGAAAACGTCCAGGGCGAAGTGCAGAAGAAGCTCGACGTGATCTCCAACGAAATCCTGCTCGAAGCCAACGAATGGGGCGGTCACCTGGCCGGTATGGCGTCCGAAGAAATGGACAACGCCTACCAGATCCCGGGCAAATACCCGAAAGGTGCGTACCTGCTGGTATTCGACCCGCTGGACGGTTCGTCGAACATCGACATCAACGCGCCGGTCGGAACCATCTTCTCGGTACTGCGTTGCCCGAACGAATACCTGAGCCAGAACGAACCTTTGAACGAAAAGGCCTTCCTGCAGCCAGGTACCCAGCAAGTGGCCGCCGGTTATGCGATCTATGGTCCACAGACCATGCTGATCCTGACCTTGGGCGATGGCGTGAAAGGTTTCACCCTGGACCGTGAAATGGGCAGCTTCGTACTGACCCACGAAAACATCACCATTCCTGAAGCCACCCAGGAATTTGCCATCAACGCGTCCAACCAGCGTCACTGGGAAGCACCGGTACAGCGCTACGTCGGCGAATTGCTGGCCGGCGATGAAGGCCCGCTGAAAAAGAACTACAACATGCGCTGGGTCGCTGCGATGGTGGCCGACGTGCACCGCATCCTGACCCGCGGCGGTCTGTTCATGTACCCACGCGACAGCCGCGAGCCTTCCAAGCCAGGCAAACTGCGCCTGATGTACGAAGCCAACCCGATGTCGTTCCTGGTGGAACAAGCGGGCGGTGCGTCCACCGACGGCCACCAGCGCATCCTCGACATCCAGCCGGAAGGCCTGCACCAGCGGGTTGCGGTGTTCCTCGGTTCGAAAGAAGAAGTTGCCCGCGTCACGGCTTACCACAAGGAATAAACCATGACTGCGCCTTGGCAGCCGTTGCTTTATTGGTGGTTCGGGAGTTCCGAGTCAGCGAGGGAAGTGGCGGCGCAGAAGGGCAAATTGTGGTTCGGCAAGCGCGACAGCCAGGACCTCGAAGCGCGCGAGCGTTTCGGGGACTGGACCGAGCAGGCACTGGCCGGCGGATTGACCGAGTGGATGCAACATCCCGAAGGTTGGCTGGCCCTGGTGCTGTTGCTCGATCAGATCCCGCGAATGATCTTTCGCGATATTCCCAAAGCCTTTGCAGGCGATCTCCGGGCGCAGAAGCTGGTAGCCCAAGGCATTGCCGCGGATTACGACCGGCAGTTGCAGCCGATTCAGCGGGTGTTCATCTACCTGGTGTTCGAGCATAGCGAAGACCTCGCGGTGCAGAACGAAGGCGTCTCGCGCTACATCGAACTGGTGGCGCAGCAACCGGAAATCGATCGGGCGCTGTTCAGCGATTACCTGGACTATGCCGAGCGGCATCAGAAAGTGATTGCGCAGTTTGGGCGCTTTCCGCATCGCAATGCGGTGTTGGGAAGGGAGTCTACGGCTGAGGAGTTGGCGTTTCTCTCCAGGCCGGGCTCTCGGTTTTAGTTTTTTGTTGTTGCTGATGCCGTCATCGCGAGCAGGCTCGCTCCTACAGGGATCTTCAGTGCGACAAAGATTCCTGTAGGAGCGAGCCTGCTCGCGATGGGGCCTTCAGTACCGCCTCAGATCCTGAAGCTACCAACTAGCTGCTTCAACCGCGCCGCCTGCTGCTCAAGATCAGCACACGCACGCAAGGTCGACTGCAGGTTCTCCACACCTTCCTGGTTCAGCATGTTGATCTCTGTGATGTCGACGTTGATCGACTCCACCACGGCCGTCTGTTCTTCAGTGGCAGTGGCGACCGACTGATTCATGCCATCGATCTCACCGATGCGCTGGGTCACGCTGCCCAGGCGTTCGCCCGCCTGGTTGGCGATGCCGACGCTGCTTTCGCTCTGGCGCTGGCTGTCAGTCATGATGCCCACCGCTGCCCGGGCGCCGACCTGCAGTTCTTCGATCATCGTCTGCACTTGCTGCGCCGAGTCCTGGGTGCGGTGAGCGAGGTTGCGCACCTCATCGGCCACCACGGCAAAACCGCGACCGGCCTCGCCAGCGCGGGCCGCTTCAATGGCGGCGTTGAGCGCCAGCAAGTTGGTTTGCTGGGAGATGCTGGTAATCACTTCCAGGATCTGCCCGATGTTGACCGTATTGCTATTGAGGGTTTCGATGTTGCCGCACGAATCGCTGATCTTGGCCGACAGCTGCTGCATCGCCGCGATGGTTTTATCCACCACCTGTTGGCCGTCTTCGGCCAGGCTGCGGGCATCGCTGGAATGTTGCGAGGCGAGGGCGGCGTTCTGGGCGATCTCCTGGGCGGCGGCACCGAGCTGGTTGATCGCCGCAGCGACGCTGCTGGTGCGCGAGGCTTGCTGGTCGGAGTTGTACATCGACGAGTTCGAGGCGGCGACTACACGCAACGCCACTTCGTTGACCTGGCCGGTGGCCGAGGACACTTCGATGATCGAGGTGTGAATGCGCTCGACGAAGCGGTTGAACGACAGCCCCAGCGCGCCGAATTCGTCATGGCCGTGAATGGTCAGGCGTTTGGTCAGGTCACCTTCGCCTTCGGCGATGTCGTGCATGGCGCGGCCCATGGTCAGCAGCGGCTGCATCAGCAGGCTGATCAGCATGCCCAGCAGCGCAATGATGATCACTATAGCAATCACCATGGCGATGATTGCCGAGGTGCGGAATTCGCTGAGCATCGAGAACGCCGTTTCCTGATCGAGCACCAGTGCCACGTACCAGTTCGCCGATGGCACGCCGTTGACGTGGGTGAAGGAGATGAACAGGCGCTTGCCGTCGATCTCGACTTCTTTCATGCCCGGGCTGACTTTGGGTGTGTCGCTCGGATAGGCCTCGGTCAGGTTCTTGAGCACCAGCTTGCTGTCCGGGTGAATCAGGATCTTGCCGTCGGCACCGACGATGAACGCATGACCGTGACCGCCGAAGTTCAGCGAATTGATGATCGCGCTGACGCTGGACAGGTCGATGTCGGCGCCTGCGACGCCGATCATCTGGCCCTGGTGCTGCACCGGGGTGGCCACGGTGATCACCAGTTTGCCAGAAGACGCGGCAATGTACGGTTCGGTGACGATGGTCTGTTGTGCGCTATTGGCCGCCTTGTACCAGCCGCGGGCGCGAGGGTCGTAGTCCGCCGCACGGTTGCCCGCCGGGACCGAGAACATCACGCCGTCGGCACCACCGAAGTAGCTCAGCTGGAAGTTGCCGGTGTAGGCGGGCAGGTCGATGATTCGTTTCAGGCCAGCGGGAGCATTGCCGTCGGCGTTGATCTGTTGGGCCATCGACTGCAGCAATTGCATGCGGCTTTCCAGCCAGGTCTGGATGTTGCTGGTGGTCAGACTGCCGAGTTCCTGCATCGAGGCTTCGGTGCTGTTGCGCAAGGTTTGGCGCTGGCGATAGTCGTTGAACAGGATGAAACAAGCGAATGCGACGGCCACCACGAGGGCGGCAGCCAGCAATATCTTGTGGCTGAACTTCATGTTTCTGGTCATGGATGAGCTACCGCAGAGGGGCTGTTCTACAAAATGGGGGAGCAAATGCCACCGACGTGGCTTTGCGTTGCATTTATGTCGACTGAACGGCGCCAAAGATTAGGCGAATTCTCTGAAAAACGACGAAATGCTCGATGAATAAGGAAAGTGGCTGATTTTCGGCAAAAGGTAGACGAGTGGCCCGATAAATAGCCTGCCGGGCACGGAACCTCGCAGGGGTTTTCTCTTCTAAGCTTCAGCTTGGCAGCCATGCCAATCCCCTACGCCCCCCGGAGTTTCACCATGTCGCTGCGTTCCATCGCCCTGCTTTCGTTTTGCGTGTTGCTGGCTGCCTGCAGCAAAGTCAATCAGGAAAACTACTCTAAGCTCTCGGCCGGCATGGCCAAGGCCGATGTGGAGACCCTGTTGGGCAAACCTGCCGATTGTTCAGGTGCGCTCGGCATGTCCAGTTGCACCTGGGGCGACAAGAACAGCTTTATCAGCGTGCAGTTCGCCGGTGACAAAGTGCTGATGTTTTCCGGCCAAGGCCTGAAGTAAACCGGGGCGTTTGCCCGCGGGAGAAAAATAATGAAGCGGTTATTGATCATCCTTTTTGCCGGTCTGTTGTTGGCTGGCTGTGCCACGTCTGGCCCGGACCCATTGGCCCCCAAGACTGTCAAAAGTGTCAATCTCAAGCGCTACCAGGGCACCTGGTACGAGTTGGCGCGCATGCCGATGTACTTCCAGCGCGACTGCGCGCAATCCGAAGCCCATTACACGCTCAAGCCTGACGGTAACGTGGCGGTGTTGAACCGCTGTCTGACGGCGCAGTGGCAATGGGAAGAGGTCAATGGCACGGCTTATCCACAGGTGCCCGGCAAGGGCGACAAGCTGTGGATCGAGTTCGATACCTGGTTCTCCAGGCTGATCCCGGGTACGGCGAAGGGCGAATACTGGGTGCTGTACGTCAGCGATGACTACAAGACCGCCATTGTCGGGGATCCGAGCCGGAAGTATTTGTGGCTGTTGTCGCGCACGCCGACCGTGAATGGTGTGGTGCGTGAGGAACTGCTGAGCAAGGCGCGTCAGCAGGGTTACGACACAACGCGGCTGATCTGGCGTGCGTCGGAACAGCAGATGGCCGAGACGTCCAACTAACAACGCATGACCCTGTAGGAGCGAGCTTGCTCGCGATGGAGTATCAGACACAACGATGTCGACTGACACACCATCGCGAGCAAGCTCGCTCCTACAGGGTTTTGTGTCAGCCTAAAAGTTCGCGCAGGACTTGAGTGAAGGCGCGGCTGCTTTCTTCCTCGTCAGCATGCCGCCCGTCACGCACCACCCACTGGCCGTTCACCAGCACATCCCGCACCTGGCGATCACCGCCGGCAAACAACCAGCGGTTGAGAATCCCGTCGCCGCTGGCCGTTGCCAAATACGGATCGTTGCCATCGAGCACCAGCCAGTCGGCGCGTTTGCCGACTTCCAGCGCGCCAATCGGCTGGCCTAGCGCCTGAGCACCGCCATCCAGCGCCGCATCGAACAACGTGCGGCCAACCATTGGCTGATCCGCGCCATACAAACGATTACGCCGTTGGTCGCGCAGACGCTGGCCGTATTCCAGCCAGCGCAATTCTTCCACCACGCTCAATGACACATGACTGTCGGAACCGATGCCCATGCGGCCGCCCTGGGCGAGGAAATCCACCGCCGGGAAAATCCCGTCGCCCAGGTTGGCTTCGGTGGTCAGGCACAGGCCGGCGATGGCGCGACTTTTGGCCATCGACGTGACTTCTTCCGGGTTGGCGTGGGTCGCGTGGACCAGGCACCAGCGCTGATCGACGTCGATGTTTTCGTACAGCCATTGCAACGGACGACGACCGCTCCAGGTCAGGCAGTCGTCGACTTCTTTCTGCTGCTCGGCGATGTGGATGTGCACCGGGCATTGCTTGTCGCTGGCCGCCAGCACTTCGCTGATCTGCTGTGGCGTAACCGCGCGCAGCGAGTGGAAACACAAGCCGAGCGACTGCGCCGGTTGCTGCGCCAGCACCGGTTGCAGGCGCGATTGCAGCTTGAGGTAGTTTTCGGTGCTGTTGATGAAGCGACGCTGACCTTCGTTCGGGGTCTGGCCGCCGAAACCGGAGTGGCTGTAGAGCACCGGCAGCAGGGTCAAGCCGATACCCGCGGAACTGGCTGCCTGGCTGATGCGCAGAGCCAGTTCGGCCGGATCCGCATAAGGCTGACCATTGATGTCGTGATGCACGTAGTGAAATTCCGCGACCGAGGTGTAACCGGCCTTGAGCATTTCGATATACAGCTGGCGGGCGATGACACCGAGTTGTTCCGGGCTGATTTTTCCGACGAGGCGATACATCAGATCGCGCCAGGTCCAGAAACTGTCGTTCGGATTGCCCGCCACTTCCGCCAGCCCGGCCATGGCCCGCTGGAAGGCGTGGGAGTGCAGGTTCGGCATGCCAGGCAGCAGCGGACCGCTCAGCCGCTCGGCGCCATCTGCCTTGGAATCGGCCTGGATATGGGTCAATACGCCGTCGGCGCTGACCTCAAGACGTACATTGTTGGCCCATCCACTAGGCAGCAGCGCGCGTTCGGCAAAGAAGGCGGACATGGTTCAGCACCCCATCGTGTGTTATTTGTATATACATATACAGACGTTTGCCTGCCCGGTAAACTCCGGCAAGCTAGCGACATCAATCAAATGACCAAGGATTAACCGTGCCGACTCCGCCTCCAGTCTCTCCGTTGGCCGCGAACATGGGCGACAGTCCGGCGCCCTTGTACGCCCGCGTCAAACAAATGATCACCCAGCAAATCGACAGTGGAAACTGGCCGCCGCACTACCGCGTTCCGTCGGAAAGCGAACTGGTCAGCCAGTTGGGCTTCAGCCGCATGACCATCAACCGCGCCCTGCGCGAGATGACCGCCGATGGCCTGCTGGTGCGCATGCAAGGCGTCGGCACATTCGTCGCCGAGCCGAAAAGCCAGTCCGCGCTGTTTGAAGTGCACAACATTGCCGATGAAATTGCCTCTCGCGGTCATCGCCACACCTGCAAGGTCATCACCCTTGAAGAAGAGGCCGCCGGCTCCGAGCGCGCCCTGGCCCTGGACATGCGCGAAGGGCAGAAGGTGTTCCACTCGCTGATCGTGCATTTCGAAAACGATATTCCGGTGCAAATCGAAGACCGTTTCGTCAATGCGCTGGTGGCGCCGGACTACCTCAAGCAGGACTTCACCCTGCAAACGCCCTACGCCTACCTGAACCAGGTCGCGCCGCTGACCGAAGGCGAGCACGTGGTCGAGGCGATCCTGGCCGAGTCGTCCGAATGCAAATTGCTACAGATTGAAAAGGGCGAGCCTTGCCTGCTGATTCGCCGCCGCACCTGGTCCGGTCGTCAGCCAGTGACCGCCGCTCGCTTGATCCACCCCGGTTCCCGTCATCGTCTGGAAGGTCGGTTTCATAAATAGAGAGCCATAAATGAGCAGTCTGAAAGTTTTACGTGCGCTCGATTACCCGCGCATGCCGTGGAAAAACGGCGGCGGCAGCACCGAAGAAATCACCCGCGATGCCGGCACTGGCCTGGATGGGTTTGGCTGGCGCCTGTCGATTGCCGACATTGGCGAGTCGGGTGGGTTTTCCACCTTCGCCGGTTACGAGCGAGTGATCACCGTTTTGCAGGGCGATGGTATGAGCCTGACGGTGGATGGCCAGGACACGCGGCCACTGTTACCGCTGGACCCGTTTGCCTTCAGTGGTGAAAGCAAGGTTTCCTGCACGTTGCTCGGCAGTCCGATTCGCGATTTCAACCTGATTTACGCGCCGCAGCGTTACGGTGCGCGGTTGCAGTGGTTGAGTGGCGAGCAGCGGTTCTTCAGTTCGGCGCGCACGGTGTTGGTGTTCAGCATCGGCGAAGCACTGGAAGTGGTGGTCGGTAACAACGCTTCGCAACTTGGCCGGCATGATTGCCTGCAACTGGACGGTAACACTGGCCTGCTGGAAATCTCCGTTAATAGCCCATGCTGTGTGATTGAGCTGACCGCACGCTGATTCTGAATTTTCAAAAGATCGCAGCCTTCGGCAGCTCCTACATGGGATGCTTTGCACCCTGTAGGAGCTGCCGAAGGCTGCGATCTTTTGCTTTTCAGCGTTCCCGAAAGCGCACCATGTTGTTACCGAACGCCCCAGCGTGGCGCAAAACCACGCTCAAGTAACAAAACCCCCTCGCCACAAAAATCCTCCCGAAAATATTTCATCTTCGCCATAACCCTTGTTCCAGGCGCTCTCCAGCCGTTTCAGATTTTTTCTTGAATGCTCATCCGGCAAGTTGGCCGCTTGATTGCATATGCTTGTATGTACAAGTAAAGACGTATGCGTATGAGTCACGAGGACTCAACCATCGTCCACTGATTCGCCGGTGTGCACTGATATGCCCATTGGCTTGCTCGCCCACTGCCTGGGTTGGTTTGGATTGATTGCTGAGGAGTCTTTTTCGTGACTGACATTAAACCTACTAAGTTTCGTGACGTTGAAATCCGTGCCGCACGTGGTAACAAGCTGACCGCCAAGAGCTGGCTGACCGAAGCGCCGCTGCGCATGCTGATGAACAACCTCGACCCGGAAGTCGCCGAGAACCCTAAAGAACTGGTGGTTTACGGTGGTATCGGTCGCGCTGCACGTAACTGGGAATGCTACGACAAGATCGTCGAAAGCCTGACCAACCTGAACGACGACGAGACCCTGCTGGTGCAATCCGGCAAGCCGGTCGGCGTGTTCAAGACCCACAGCAATGCCCCGCGCGTACTGATCGCCAACTCCAACCTGGTTCCACACTGGGCGAGCTGGGAACACTTCAACGAACTCGACGCCAAAGGCCTGGCCATGTACGGCCAGATGACTGCCGGCAGCTGGATCTACATCGGCAGCCAGGGCATCGTCCAGGGCACCTACGAAACCTTCGTTGAAGCCGGTCGCCAACACTATAACGATGACCTGAAAGGTCGTTGGGTCCTGACCGCAGGCCTCGGTGGCATGGGTGGCGCTCAGCCTCTGGCCGCGACCCTGGCTGGCGCTTGCTCGCTGAACATCGAATGTCAGCAGGTCAGCATCGATTTCCGTCTGAAAAGCCGCTATGTCGACGAGCAAGCAACCGATCTTGACGACGCGCTGGCCCGCATCGCCAAATACACCGCCGAAGGCAAAGCGATTTCCATTGCCCTGCTGGGTAACGCGGCAGAAATTCTCCCGGAACTGGTCAAGCGCGGCGTGCGCCCGGACATGGTTACCGACCAGACCAGCGCCCACGATCCGCTCAACGGCTACCTGCCGGCCGGCTGGACCTGGGACCAGTACCGCGCTCGCGCCAAGACTGAACCTGCCGCTGTGATCAAGGCCGCCAAGCAATCGATGGCCGTGCACGTCAAAGCGATGTTGGACTTCCAGAAAATGGGCGTACCGACTTTCGACTACGGCAACAACATCCGTCAGATGGCGCAAGAAGAAGGCGTGGAAAACGCATTCGACTTCCCGGGCTTCGTACCAGCCTACATCCGTCCGCTGTTCTGCCGTGGCATCGGCCCGTTCCGTTGGGCTGCACTGTCGGGCAACGCTGAAGACATCTACAAGACCGACGCCAAGGTCAAAGAGCTGATCCCGGACGACGCCCACCTGCACAACTGGCTGGACATGGCCCGTGAGCGCATCAGCTTCCAGGGTCTGCCGGCACGTATCTGCTGGGTTGGCCTGGGCCTGCGCGCCAAGCTGGGTCTGGCGTTCAACGAAATGGTCCGTAGCGGCGAGTTGTCCGCGCCGATCGTGATCGGTCGCGACCACCTGGACTCCGGTTCGGTATCGAGCCCGAACCGCGAAACCGAGTCCATGCAGGACGGTTCCGACGCCGTGTCCGACTGGCCACTGCTCAACGCCCTGCTCAATACCGCGAGCGGCGCGACCTGGGTTTCCCTGCACCATGGCGGCGGCGTCGGCATGGGCTTCTCTCAGCACTCGGGCATGGTGATTGTCTGCGACGGTACTGACGAAGCGGCCGAGCGTATCGCTCGCGTGCTGCACAACGACCCGGCCACCGGTGTCATGCGTCACGCCGATGCCGGTTACCAGATCGCCATCGACTGCGCCAAGGAACAAGGGCTGAACCTGCCGATGATTACCGGCAAATAAAGAAAGCGGGCCTTGGCCCAATGCAAACCTGTAGGAGCTGCCGAAGGCTGCGATCTTTTGGCGTCGTTACTGACGCCGAAGATCAAAAGATCGCAGCTTCGTTTCACTCGACAGCTCCTACACAGCTCCTACACAGATACAACCAACACCGACCAACAATCCACAGAGGTTGAACCATGGCTGTTAACAGCGATCGTGCAGGCAACAAACCGTTGATCGAGAAGCGCTCGATCGACTACATCCCGGAAGCGGAAAGACACGGTCGTCTGTTGAGCCAGTTCACCCTGTGGATGGGTGCCAACCTGCAAATCACCGCGATTGTCACCGGGGCCCTGGCCGTGGTGCTGGGCGGCGATGTGTTCTGGTCGTTGATCGGTCTGTTGATCGGTCAACTACTGGGTGGCGGCGTGATGGCGCTGCATGCCGCGCAAGGGCCCAAGCTCGGCCTGCCGCAGATGATCTCCAGCCGGGTGCAGTTCGGCGTGTACGGCGCGGCGATCCCAATCGTGCTGGTCTGCTTGATGTACCTGGGCTTCACCGCAACGGGAACCGTGTTATCCGGGCAGGCGCTGGGCCAATTGTTTGGCGTCAGCGACACCGTCGGTATCCTCCTTTTCGCCAGTGTCATCGTGCTGGTCACAGTGCTCGGTTATCGGGTGATCCATTGGATCGGCCGTGTTGCCAGTGTCATTGGCGTGATTGCCTTTGTTTATCTGTTCAGCTGTCTGATGAGCCAGGTTGACGTTGGCGCACTGTTGCAAATCCGCCACTTCAGCTGGAGCAGTTTTTTGCTCGCGGTGTCGCTCGCGGCGTCCTGGCAGATCGCCTTCGGCCCTTATGTGGCTGACTATTCTCGCTACCTGCCGAGCAAGATTTCCTCGGTGAAAACTTTTTTTGCCGCAGGCGCAGGTTCGGTTATTGGTGCACAGGTGGCGATGGTCCTCGGCGTGTTCGCTGCCGCTTCGGCCAACGGGCAATACGCCGGCCACGAAGTGGCCTACATCGTTGGTCTTGGCGGTACCGGTGCCACCGCTGCGCTGCTGTACTTCAGCATCGCCTTTGGCAAGGTCACCATCTCCACGCTGAACTCCTACGGCAGTTTCATGTGCATTGCGACCATCATCAGCGGTTTCCGGGGTGACCTGAAGGTAACGCGCTTGCAACGTCTGGTCTTCGTGCTGGTCATCGTCGGTGCTGCGACCCTGATGGCGTTGCTCGGTCAGCACTCGTTCCTCGGTGCGTTCAAGTCCTTCATCCTGTTCTTGCTGGCGTTCTTCACGCCCTGGAGCGCGATCAACCTGGTGGACTACTACTGCATCACCCGCGAGCGCTATGACGTGCCGGCGCTGGCCGACCCGAACGGTCGCTACGGCCGCTGGAACCCACTCGGGATCAGCGTCTATGTCTTCGGTGTGCTGGTGCAACTGCCGTTCATTTCCACCAAGTTCTATACCGGTCCGCTGGTGGCGGCCCTGGGTGATGTGGATATTTCCTGGATCATCGGTCTGGTGCTTCCCGCAGCCCTGTATTACCTGTGCGCAAAAAAATGGCACGGCACAGTGCCCGATCAATTGATCCTGCCGGTCGAGCAGGACAGCGTTGTACAACCTAAAAAAAGCGGGGCCGGTCGCGCTGCGGCGCAGGCCTGATTGGACGTGGACAGGGCTGGATGCCTCTTGACTGCCGTAAGCCAACTCATGATTAGGAGCGTCACAACAATGAAATCGAACAAGACCCTGCTGACCACATTGCTTTCCATGGGCCTGCTGGCCAGCGCCGGCGCCACTCAGGCGGCGGGTTGGTGCGAGTCGGGCAAACCGGTGAAGTTCGCCGGCCTGAACTGGGAAAGCGCCATGCTGCTGACCGACGTGTTGCAAGTCGTGCTGGAGAAAGGCTACGACTGCAAGACCGACAGCCTGCCAGGCAACTCCATCACCATGGAAAACGCCCTGAGCAGCAACGACATTCAAGTGTTCGCCGAAGAGTGGGTCGGCCGCAGCGAAGTCTGGAACAAGGCCGAGAAGGCCGGCAAAGTCGTCGGTGTCGGCGCGCCAGTGGTGGGTGCCGTCGAAGGCTGGTACGTGCCGCGCTACGTGATCGAAGGCGACGCCAAGCGCAAGCTGGAAGCCAAGGCGCCGGACCTGAAAAACATTGCCGACCTGGGCAAGTACTCGGCGATTTTCAAGGATGCCGAAGAGCCATCCAAGGGTCGTTTCTATAACTGCCCGGCCGGTTGGACCTGTGAGCTGGACAACAGCGAAATGCTGAAGAGCTACGGCCTGGAAAGCACCTACACCAACTTCCGCCCAGGCACCGGCCCGGCGCTGGATGCCGCTGTGCTGTCGAGCTACAAGCGTGGCGAGCCGATCCTGTTCTACTACTGGTCGCCAACCCCGCTGATGGGCCAGATCGACGCGGTGAAACTCGAAGAGAAACCAGGCGTGAACAAGACCGTGGATATCAAGGTCGGCCTGTCCAAGACTTTCCACGACGAAGCGCCTGAATTGGTGGCCGTGCTGGAAAAGGTCAACGTGCCAATCGACCTGCTGAACCAGAACCTGGGGCGCATGACCAAAGAGCGGATCGAATCACCAAAACTGGCCAAGATCTTCCTGAAGGAACATCCTGAAGTCTGGCACGCATGGGTGAGCGAAGACGCAGCCAAGAAAATCGACGCGGCCTTGTAGGTTGGGCTTCTCCGACTGTCGGCGACGGCAGTCGGATGCTTGATCGCAACCCCTTGATTGAGAGTCTCTTATGTTTCCCGAAAGCTTTACCTTTTCCATCGCCGACTGGGTCAACGGTTGGGTCGATTCGCTGGTCACCAACTACGGTGACGTGTTCCGGCACATCTCCGACACCCTGTTGTGGGCCATCGTCAATCTCGAAGGCCTGCTGCGCGCTGCACCCTGGTGGCTGATGCTGGCGATCGTGGCTGGTGTGGCCTGGCACGCGACCCGCAAGGTCGTGACCACTGCCGTCATCGTTGGTTTGCTGTTCCTGGTGGGGGCGGTTGGCCTCTGGGACAAGCTGATGCAGACCCTGGCACTGATGATGGTGGCGACGATCATTTCGGTGTTGATCGGCATTCCGCTGGGCATTCTCTCGGCGCGCAGCAACCGCCTGCGTTCGATACTGATGCCATTGCTGGACATCATGCAGACCATGCCGAGCTTCGTGTACCTGATTCCGGTGCTGATGCTGTTCGGCCTGGGCAAGGTCCCGGCGATTTTCGCTACCGTGATCTACGCCGCGCCGCCGCTGATCCGCCTGACCGATCTGGGCATTCGCCAGGTCGACGGCGAAGTGATGGAAGCGATCAACGCCTTCGGTGCCAACCGCTGGCAGCAACTGTTCGGCGTGCAACTGCCGCTGGCCCTGCCGAGCATCATGGCCGGGATCAACCAGACCACCATGATGGCCCTGTCGATGGTGGTGATCGCCTCGATGATCGGTGCCCGTGGTCTGGGTGAAGATGTGCTGGTGGGGATTCAGACCCTCAACGTCGGACGTGGCCTTGAAGCCGGTCTGGCGATCGTGATTCTGGCTGTGGTGATCGACCGCATTACACAGGCGTACGGTCGCGCACGGCATGAGGTGAGCAAATGAACAACGCAACCGTGAGCAAGATCGAAGTCAAAAACGTCTTCAAGATTTTCGGCAACCGTGCCAAGGACGCGCTGGCCATGGTCGGCCAGGGCAAGACCAAGGATCAGGTGCTGGCCGAAACCGGCTGCGTGGTGGGTGTGAACGACCTGTCGCTGAGCATCGGCAGCGGCGAGATCTTCGTGATCATGGGCCTGTCGGGTTCCGGCAAGTCGACCCTGGTCCGCCACTTCAATCGCCTGATCGACCCGACCAGCGGCGCGATCCTGGTGGACGGCGTGGACATCCTGCAATACGACATGGAAGCCCTGCGCGAATTTCGTCGGCGCAAGATCAGCATGGTGTTCCAGAGCTTCGGTCTGTTGCCGCACAAGAGCGTGCTGGACAACGTCGCCTACGGCCTGAAAATCCGCAGCGAAAGCAAAGCCATGTGCGCCGAGCGTGCGCTGCACTGGATCAACACCGTGGGCCTCAAGGGCTACGAAAACAAATATCCGCACCAGCTCTCCGGCGGTATGCGTCAGCGTGTGGGCCTGGCCCGCGCCCTGGCGGCGGACACCGACATCATTCTGATGGACGAAGCCTTCAGCGCCCTCGACCCGCTGATCCGCGCGGAGATGCAGGACCAGTTGCTGGAACTGCAAAAGACCCTGCACAAGACCATCGTCTTTATCACCCACGACCTCGACGAGGCCGTGCGCATCGGCAACCGAATCGCGATCCTCAAGGATGGCCGCCTGATCCAGGTCGGCACGCCACGGGAGATCCTGCATTCGCCGGCGGATGAGTATGTCGACCGCTTTGTGCAGCGTCGGGCGGCGGTGGTTTAAAAGAATTGTGGTGGCTGGGCCGGCCCCTTCGCGGGCAAGCCCGCTCCTACAAGGTGCGCGTAACCCCTGTAGGAGCTGGCTTGCCAGCGAAGGGGCCGGTAAAGCTGCATCAATATTCAGGTTGTAAGCACGAGGTTGAAGATGTCCCAGGCTGAAAAAATCGTTATCACCCAAGCGCAGGTAACTTGGCAGGACGTGGTCGCCGTGGCCCGCGATGGCGCACAGCTTGAGCTGTCGGCGCCGATCTGGGCGCGCATCGAAAACGCGCAGGCCATCGTCCAGCGCATCGTCACCAGCGGCGAACGTGCTTATGGCATCAACACCGGCCTGGGCGCGCTGTGCAATGTCTCGCTGCAGGACGAACAACTCAGCCAGTTGTCGCGTAACACCTTGCTCAGCCACGCTTGCGGCGTGGGTGCAGCGCTGAGCAACGAGCAGACCCGCTCGATCATGTGCGCCGCCGTCGTCAACTACAGCCACGGCAAATCCGGCCTGCACCGTCAGGTCGTCGAAGCGCTGCTGGCACTGCTCAACCGTGGCATCACCCCGCAAGTGCCGTCCCAGGGTTCCGTGGGCTACCTGACCCACATGGCCCACATCGGCATCGCGCTGCTGGGCGTCGGCAATGTCAGCTATCGCGGTCAGATCGTTTCCGCGCAGCAAGCACTGGCCGAAGAAGGCCTGCAACCGGTCAAGCTCGGTGCCAAGGACGGTTTGTGCCTGGTCAACGGCACACCGTGCATGACTGGCCTGAGCTGCCTGGCCATTGCCGATGCTACGCGCCTGCTGGAATGGGCCGACGTGATCGGCGCCATGAGCTTCGAAGCCCAACGCGGGCAAATCGACGCTTTCGACGCCGAGATCATCGCGCTCAAGCCGCACCCGGGTATGCAACAGGTCGGAATCAACCTGCGCGCACTGCTCGACGGCAGCGAAGTGATTGCCCAGAGCAAAGGCATTCGTACGCAAGATGCCCTGAGCATCCGCTCGATTCCGCAGGTGCACGGCGCCGCACGCGATCAACTGGTGCATGCGACCAAACAGATCGAAACCGAACTCAACGGCGCCACCGACAACCCGCTGGTGCTGGGCACCGCAGACAAATACCGCGTGGTGTCTCAGGCCAACCCCCATGGCCAGTCCGTGGCAATGGCGGCGGACCTGCTGGCGATTGCCATGGCGGAAATCGGCTCCATCGCCGAGCGTCGCCTGGACCGTTTGATCAACCCGCACGTCAGCGGCCTGCCGGCCTTTCTGGTGGCCAACCCGGGTGTGAACTCCGGGATGATGATCGTGCAATACGTCGCCGCTTCGCTGTGCGCGGAAAACCGTCAACTGGCGCAACCGGCAGTGTTGGATAACTACGTGACGTCGGGCCTGCAGGAAGATCACCTGAGCCTGGGCACCAACGCCGCGCTGAAGCTGCATCGTGCGCTGGAAAA
Source organism: Pseudomonas sp. P4_B3 (assembly GCF_056402295.1). Classification (NCBI taxonomy): domain Bacteria; kingdom Pseudomonadati; phylum Pseudomonadota; class Gammaproteobacteria; order Pseudomonadales; family Pseudomonadaceae; genus Pseudomonas; species Pseudomonas sp. P4_B3. Next base: position 62,321 of record NZ_JBFUHR010000010.1, on the reverse strand, counting down.
CTGCACGCAAATCCTTGCCATCGAGTATTTGCTGGCCGCCCAGGCGTTCGAATTCCTCAAGGAACAACGCTTCGGCGCAGGCACCGATGCGGCCTGGCGCCTGCTGCGTGAACGTGTTCCGGCCTACGATCAGGATCGTTGGTTGGCACCGGACATTGCCGCCGCTGCCAGCGTTTTGAAAGACCCTGTTTTGCTGCAAAAAGTCTTACCGAATTTGAACTGATTTCCCTACAAAACCAGCGTGCCAAGGCGCCACCCCCTCAAAAAGGGGGAAGCGACGGACAACGGACATCTCCGGAGCGTCTGGTTAGTTAATAGCTAACTCTCAAAAGGAGCACAAAATGACTTCTCTAAACCTGATTCCCGGTCAACTGAGCCTGGCCCAACTGCGTGATGTTTATCAGCAGCCGGTAAAAATCACCCTCGACAACAGCGCCTCGGCCCAGATCGAAGCCAGTGTTGCCTGCGTGGAGCAGATCCTCGCCGAGAATCGCACCGCCTACGGCATCAACACCGGTTTCGGCCTGCTGGCGTCGACCCGTATCGCCAGCGAAGACCTGGAAAACCTGCAGCGCTCGCTGGTGCTGTCCCACGCCGCCGGTGTCGGTCAGCCGATCAGCGACGCCCTGGTGCGTTTGATCATGGTGCTCAAGGTCAACAGCCTGAGCCGTGGCTTCTCCGGCATCCGTCGTGTGGTGATCGATGCGCTGATCGCCCTGATCAACGCTGAGGTTTACCCGCATATTCCATTGAAAGGTTCGGTCGGTGCCTCCGGTGACCTGGCGCCTTTGGCGCACATGTCGCTGGTGCTGCTGGGTGAAGGCAAGGCGCGCTACAAAGGCGAGTGGATGGAAGCCACCGAAGCGCTGAAAGTCGCCGGTCTGACTCCGCTGACCCTGGCCGCCAAAGAAGGTTTGGCGCTGCTCAACGGCACTCAAGTCTCCACCGCTTTTGCCCTGCGTGGCCTGTTCGAAGGTGAAGACCTGTTCGCCGGTGCCTTGGCGCTGGGCGGCCTGACCGTTGAAGCGGTGCTGGGTTCGCGCTCGCCGTTCGACGCACGCATCCACGCTGCCCGTGGCCAGAAAGGCCAGATCGACGCCGCGTCCGCTTACCGTGATCTGCTGGGCGAGCGTAGCGAAGTCTCCGACTCCCACGAAAACTGCGAAAAGGTCCAGGATCCATACTCCCTGCGTTGCCAGCCACAAGTCATGGGCGCCTGCCTGACCCAGTTCCGTCAGGCCGCCGAAGTGCTGGCCATCGAAGCCAACGCCGTATCGGACAACCCGTTGGTGTTCGCCGCTGAAGGTGACGTGATATCCGGTGGTAACTTCCACGCCGAGCCGGTGGCCATGGCCGCTGACAACATGGCATTGGCCATCGCTGAAATCGGCTCCCTGAGCGAACGCCGTATCTCGCTGATGATGGACAAGCACATGTCGCAATTGCCGCCGTTCCTGGTGGCCAACGGTGGCGTGAACTCCGGCTTCATGATCGCCCAGGTGACCGCAGCGGCACTGGCCAGCGAGAACAAGGCGTTGTCCCATCCGCATTCGGTGGACAGCCTGCCGACTTCCGCCAACCAGGAAGACCACGTATCGATGGCTCCGGCGGCTGGCAAGCGTCTGTGGGAAATGGCCGAGAACACCCGCGGGATTCTCGCCGTAGAATGGCTGGCGGCGGCTCAGGGTCTGGACCTGCGCAATGGTCTGAAGACCTCGCCAAAACTGGAAAAGGCCCGTGCCATTCTGCGTAACGAAGTGCCGTTCTATGAGAAGGACCGTTTCTTTGCGCCGGATATCAACGCCGCAACCGAGCTGTTGGCCTCGCGTTGCCTGAACGAACTGGTGACGACGAAGCTTTTGCCGAGCCTTTAAGGACCCCTCGCTGGCAAGCCAGCTCCTACAGGGGGGTCGCATGAACCTGTAGGAGCCGGCTTGCCGGCGATTCGATTTTGCGTCGAATAACAATAATTAGGGACGAGAAATGCAACAGCCAGAAAAAGGTTTGAAACGCGGGCTCTCTGCCCGACATATTCGCTTCATGGCACTGGGGTCGGCGATCGGCACCGGGCTGTTTTACGGTTCTGCCTCGGCCATTCAAATGGCCGGGCCTGCGGTATTGCTCGCGTACCTGATCGGTGGCGCGGCGGTGTTCATGGTCATGCGCGCCCTCGGTGAGATGGCGGTGCACAACCCGGTGGCCGGTTCCTTTGGCCAATACGCCAGTACCTATCTTGGGCCGATGGCGGGCTTCATCCTCGGTTGGACCTACGCATTCGAAATGGTCATCGTCGGCATGGCCGATGTCACCGCGTTCGGTATTTACATGGGCTTCTGGTTTCCGGAAGTCGCGCGCTGGATCTGGGTGCTGGGCATCGTCTCGGTGGTCGGCGGCTTGAACCTGTGCAACGTCAAAGTCTTCGGTGAAATGGAGTTCTGGCTGTCGCTGCTCAAGGTCGCGGCCATTGTCGCGATGATCCTGGGTGGCTTCGGCATCATGCTGTTCGGCATCAGCACGGCCCCCGGCGCCCAAGCGACAGATATCAGCAACCTCTGGAGCCATGGCGGTTTCATGCCCAATGGCGTGGGTGGCCTGATCGCCTCGTTCGCGGTGGTGATGTTCGCGTTCGGCGGGATTGAAATCATCGGTGTGACGGCTGGTGAAGCCAAAGACCCGCAGCATGTGCTGCCTCGGGCGATCAATGCCGTGCCGTTGCGCATCCTGCTGTTCTACGTGCTGACCATGTTCGTGCTGATGTCGATCTTTCCATGGCAGCAGATCGGCAGCCAGGGCAGTCCTTTCGTGCAGATTTTCGACAATCTGGGCATCAGCTCGGCGGCGACCATCCTCAATATCGTGGTGATCTCGGCGGCGATCTCGGCCATCAACAGCGATATCTTCGGCGCAGGCCGGATGATGTACGGCCTGGCTCAGCAGGGCCACGCACCCAAGGGCTTCGCGCGTTTGTCACGCAACGGTGTGCCATGGATGACCGTAGTGGTGATGAGCGCCGCGCTGCTGCTGGGCGTGTTGCTGAACTACCTGATTCCGGAAAACGTGTTTCTGCTGATAGCCTCCATCGCGACCTTTGCCACGGTGTGGGTCTGGTTGATGATTTTGTTCACCCAAGTGGCCATGCGTCGTTCCATGAGCAGTGAACAGGTCGCACAGTTGAAGTTCCCGGTACCGTTCTGGCCCTATGCGCCGATGGCGGCGATTGCCTTCATGCTGTTTATCTTCGGCGTGCTGGGCTATTTCCCGGACACCCAGGCGGCTCTGATCGTCGGCGTGGTATGGATTGTATTGCTGGTGCTTGCCTACCTGACCTGGGTGAAGCCTGCGGCGGGGCAGGCGGCACTGGTAGAGCAGGAACCTTCTTTTTCTCATCGATAACCTAACGGAGGCCACGGATGAAAACTCTCTGGCAACACTGCCACGTCGCAACCATGGCGCAAGGCGTCTACTCGATCATCGAGGACGCGGCCATCGTGACGTCAGGTGCGCTCATTGAGTGGGTCGGCCAGCGCGCTGACCTGCCGGCGGGCGAGTACTCGGTGGTCAACGATTTGCAAGGGGCCTGGGTCACACCGGGCCTGATTGACTGCCATACCCATACGGTGTTCGGCGGTAACCGCAGCGGCGAATTCGAGCAGCGTCTGCAAGGCGTCAGCTACGCGGAAATCGCCGCCAGCGGTGGCGGCATCGCCAGCACCGTGCGCGCTACCCGCGCCGCCAGCGAAGATGAACTGTTCGCCAGCGCCGCCAAACGCCTGAAAAGCCTGATGCGCGATGGCGTCACCAGCATCGAAATCAAGTCCGGCTACGGCCTGGACCTGGCCAACGAGCGCAAGATGCTGCGTGTGGCCCGTCGCCTCGGTGCCGAACTGCCGGTCAGCGTGCGCAGCACCTGTCTGGCGGCTCACGCCTTGCCGCCGGAATACGCCGATCGCGCCGACGACTACATCGATCACATCTGCGCCGATATGCTCCCGGCCTTGGCCGCCGAAGGGCTGGTCGACGCGGTGGATGCCTTCTGTGAATACCTGGCGTTCTCGCCTGCGCAGGTGGAGCGTGTATTCATCACCGCCCAGGAACTGGGCTTGCCAGTGAAGCTGCATGCCGAGCAATTGTCGTCGCTGCACGGCTCGAGCCTGGCGGCGCGTTATCACGCGTTGTCCGCCGATCACCTGGAGTTCATGACCGAGGATGACGCCATTGCCATGGCCAAGTCCGGCACGGTTGCGGTGCTGTTGCCCGGCGCCTATTACTTCCTGCGCGAAACCCAATTGCCGCCGATGGATGCCTTGCGCAAGCACGGCGTGAAAATCGCCATCGCCAGCGACCTCAATCCGGGCACCTCGCCGGCACTGTCGTTGCGCCTGATGCTGAACATGGCTTGCACCTGTTTCCGCATGACCCCGGAAGAAGCCTTGGCGGGCGCGACGATTCACGCCGCCACCGCGCTGGGCATGGCTGAAACCCATGGTTCGCTGGAAGCCGGCAAGGTCGCGGATTTCGTCGCCTGGCAAATTGATCGTCCGGCCGACCTCTGTTACTGGCTGGGCGGCGATCTGGAAAAACGCGTCGTGCGCCACGGCGTCGAATCAAGTCTGTAGGAGATCTGTTGTGGATAWGGTTCTGAACTTCAAACAAGGCCGCGTGCCGCTGCTGATCAGCATGCCCCACGCCGGTGTGCGCCTGACTCCGGCAGTCGAGGCCGGGTTGATCCCGCAGGCGAAAAGCCTGCCGGACACCGACTGGCATATCCCGCAGCTGTACGATTTCGCCGCTGAACTGGGCGCCAGTACCCTGGCCGCCGAGTATTCGCGGTTTGTCATTGACCTTAACCGGCCGTCCGACGACAAACCCTTGTACGTGGGCGCGACCACCGGTTTGTATCCGGCCACGCTGTTCGACGGCGTGCCATTGTTCCGCGAAGGGCTGGAGCCTTCGAAACAAGAGCACGCAACCTATCTTGAGCAAATCTGGACGCCATACCACAGCACCTTGCAGCAGGAACTGGCGCGACTGAAAGCCGAGTTCGGCTATGCACTGCTGTTCGATGCGCACTCGATCCGCTCGATCATCCCGCACCTGTTCGACGGCAAACTGCCGGACTTCAACCTTGGTACCTTCAATGGCGCCAGTTGCGATCCACAGCTTGCGGCCCAACTGGAAGCGATTTGCGCACGTCACGAAAACTACACCCACGTGCTGAACGGACGCTTCAAGGGTGGCCACATCACCCGCCATTACGGCAACCCGGTCGAGAACATCCACGCCGTGCAGCTGGAGCTGGGGCAGTGCACGTACATGGAAGAGTTCGAGCCGTTCCGTTATCGCCCGGACCTGGCGGAGCCGACGCGGGAGGTGCTCAAGGAGTTGCTGCAAGGGTTGCTGGCCTGGGGGCAGCAGCACTACAAGGGTTGAGAATCAAAAGATCGCAGCCTTCGGCAGCTCCTACATTGTTTTGCGAACACCTGTAGGAGCTGCCGAAGGCTGCGATCTTTTTTTGTCGCCACCGTGCAAAACACGGTCGCCACAGGTCGCTTCTACCGCTCGTCTGCTGCGTAATGTTCTGGCCACGGTGCACAAAGACACCGCCCCGACAATAATCCGCTGCCGCACGAGAATGCTCTCTATGACAAGCCCCAAAGGTCTGTTCACCCGCTGTCTCTCAATCTTCTGCGGCACTGCTCTGTTGAGCGCCGGCGCCATGGCCGCGGACGACGCTTCCTGTAAAACCGTGCGCATGGGCGTGGTCAACTGGACCGACGTGATCGCCACCAGTGGCATGGCCGATGTGCTGCTCAACGGTCTCGGCTACGAAAGCAAGCAAACCAGCGCCGTGCAGCAAATCATCTTCGCCGGCATCCGCGACAGGCGCCTGGACATCTTCCTCGGTTACTGGAAACCGGCGATGGATAAAAACATTGCACCCTTCGTGGCTGCCAATCAGGTCAAGGTCATGGACAAACCGAGCCTGGCCGATGCCCAGGCCACCCTCGCGGTCCCGGACTATGTGGCAGCGGCCGGGCTGAAAACCTTCGCCGACATCGCCAGATTCAAGGATCAGCTCGGCGGCAAGATCTACGGCATCGAGCCGGGCAGCGGCGCGAACACCACGATCAAGACCATGATCGAGACCAATCACTTCGGCCTGAAGGATTTCAAACTGATCGAGTCCGGTGAGGCCGGGATGCTGGCGGCCGTGCAGCGGGCGGTGAATCGCAAGGAGTTCGTGGTGTTTGTCGGCTGGACCCCGCACCCAATGAACATCAACATGAAGATCGACTACCTGACCGGCAGCGAAGACGTCTACGGGCCGAATGAAGGCGCCGCGACGGTCTCCAGCGTGACCGCGCCGGATTACGCCCAGCGTTGCCCGAACGTCAATCGCCTGCTGGAGAACCTCACGTTCAGCGCCGCCCAGGAAAGCCAGTTGATGGTGCCGATCATGGAGCGCCAAACGGCTCAGGATGTCGCGAAAAAATGGCTGCGTGACCATCCGGAGGACTTGCAGCGCTGGCTGGCCGGTGTCAGTAGCTTTGATGGCAAGGATGGCGTAGCCACGGTTCAGGCCAGCCTGAAAAACTGACAGCAAACCCCTGTAGGAGCGAGCTTGCTCGCGATAAACCCGAGAACGCCGCGGGGTATCAGGATTCCCGCGTTATCGTTGACGATCATCGCGAGCAAGCTCGCTCCTACAGGGGCCATACATTCCCCTGAACGGGCACCATGTTTATGGCTCCTTACCCGCTTTCCAGGCAAATGACAGCATTCGTCGACAAAACCCTGAGTTTCAACAGCAGCGACAGCAGTATCACCGGGTTGCGCCGGGCTTACAGCGAGATGTGCCGGGCGTTTACCCCGGCGCCCCCCGCCGGGTTGTCTGTGATTGATTTCGAGTTGGCCGGTGTTGCTGTTCGTTCCTATCAACCACCGGCCAGTGGTGCGTCGTGCATCGTTTACCTGCATGGCGGTGGCTGGGTGGTGGGGGACCTCGATTCCCACGACTTCATCTGCGCCGAATTGGCATCGACACTCGGTGTACGGGTGATCGCCGTCGATTACCGCCGGGCACCGGAGTATCCGTTTCCCGCTGCGTTCGATGATTGCCTGAAGGTCTGGCGGGCACTGCGCACCGGGGCGTTTCAACTCGATCCGGAGCGCATGCTGGTGGCCGGCGACAGTGCCGGTGGCAATCTTGCGGCGGCGTTGTGCCTGGCGCTGCGCGATGCCGGCGAGCCGCTGCCGTGCGCGCAGGTTCTGATTTATCCGGGGTTGGGCGGCGATCACCGCCTGCCGTCGCGCAGTGAGTGCATCGACGCGCCGTTACTCAGCAGCAGTGACGTCGATTGCTATCACGCGCTTTACCTGCAAGGCACCCGCCACCCGAACGCCTACGCGATGCCATTGCTCGCCACGGATTTCAGCGGTCTGCCACCGGCATGGATCGCGGTGGCGCAATTCGACCCGTTGCGCGATGACGGCGTGCTGTATGCCGAGCGACTGAAGGCTGCGGGCGTGGCTGCCACGCTGTATGTCGGCGAGGGTTTGGTTCATGGCTGTTTGCGGGCCCGAGGGCAGGCGGACGAGGTCGATGCGCTGTACAAAACCTTGTTCGGATATCTGGCGGCGAAACTCTGACTTCGCACGGGCATGCTCATTGACGTAATTCGGGTTTATGATGCCGGACGGCAGAATAATAGAAGTCCCCCCAGGGATGACCTTGACCCCTTACGGAGTGCGCAATGCAGACTTTGTACCCGCAGATCAAACCCCACGCCCGGCACGATCTGGCCGTCGACGAGACTCACACGCTGTATGTCGACGAAAGCGGTTCACCGGAAGGTTTGCCCGTGGTGTTCATCCATGGTGGTCCCGGTGCCGGATGTGATGCCCAGAGTCGTTGCTTCTTCGATCCCAATCTCTATCGCATTGTCACGTTCGATCAGCGCGGTTGCGGTCGCTCCACCCCCCACGCCAGCCTGGAAAACAACACCACCTGGGATCTGGTCGCCGACCTTGAGCGGATTCGCCAGCACCTGGGCATCGACAAATGGGTGCTGTTTGGCGGCTCATGGGGTTCGACCCTGGCGCTGGCCTACGCACAAACCCATCCTGAACGTGTACACGGTCTGATCCTGCGCGGAATCTTTCTCTGCCGTCCGCAGGAAATCGAATGGTTCTACCAGGCCGGCGCCAGCCGCCTGTTCCCCGATTACTGGCAGGACTACATCGCGCCGATCCCTCTGGACGAGCGCGATGACTTGCTTGCCGCGTTCCACAAGCGTCTGGTCGGCAACGACCAGATTGCCCAGATGCACGCGGCCAAGGCCTGGTCCACCTGGGAGGGCCGCACCGCGACCCTGCGTCCTAACCCGCTGGTGGTCGATCGCTTCTCCGAGCCACAGCGTGCATTGTCGATTGCCCGCATCGAATGCCACTACTTCAGCAACCACGCCTTCCTGGAGCAGAACCAGTTGATCCGCAACATGGGCAAGATCGCCCATTTGCCCGGTGTGATCATCCATGGTCGCTATGACGTGATCTGCCCGCTGGATAACGCCTGGGAACTGCATCAAGCCTGGCCGAACAGCGAACTGCAGGTCATCCGCGACGCCGGTCATGCCGCTTCCGAGCCGGGCATCACTGACGCGCTGGTGCGCGCCGCCAATCTGATGGCCCGGCGACTGCTTGACCTGCCGCCTGAAGAAGCATGAAGGGCCTGTTGCAACGGGTGCGTGGCGCGCGGGTCGAGGTCGCGGGCGAAGTCGTAGGTGCCGTCGATCAGGGATTGCTGGTCCTGGTGGCCGTCGAGCCCGACGACACGCGGGCCAGCGCCGACAAACTTCTCAATAAGCTGCTTAACTATCGGGTGTTCAGTGACGCTGAGGGCAAGATGAATCTGTCCTTGGCGGATGTGGGTGGCGGGCTGCTACTGGTCTCTCAGTTCACTCTGGCTGCCGATACCAAAAGCGGGCTGCGTCCGAGTTTTTCGACCGCGGCCCCTCCGGCGCTGGGCGAGGAGCTATTCGACTATTTATTAAGCAAAGCGAAACAGGTGCATGGCACTGTGGCATCAGGTAGATTCGGCGCGGATATGCAGGTGCACCTGGTCAATGATGGCCCGGTAACCTTCCTGTTACAGGCCTGAAAGCGTTTGAAACAAGTTTTTACGCTCAATTCGACTGAAAACAGGACTTTTTCGCGATAAATACTTTGTTACCCCTGATGCGTTGTAACGCGGCCTACTAGATAATCGCGCGCTACGGGGATCAGCGTTCGTTGGTCCATTTTGACTTAGGTAGAGACTTGTCCGGATCCGATTGGGGAATCATTTCGCCCCAGCGGAGTCGGAACAATGCTCGCCAACTTGGCAAGAGTGGTTTGCAAGGGCGGTTTTTTCATACCGTACACCGAGCAGACCCTTTAACTGGCCGTTGGTTTTTTGATCTGTTTTCGGCGAGGGTTGCTCGTGATTGTTAGTCCCTGTAACGCACCAAAATTGTCTGCCAAACGGCTACGCAGCGCCCTGGTAGCGGGCTCTGCATTGCTCTGCCTGCTCAGCGCCGGCCAGCTTTGGGCATTTAGTCTGGATGATGTATCGGCCAAGGCAAAAGAGCTGGCCGGGCAGAAATACGAAGCGCCGCGCAGTAACCTGCCGAACGAGTTCCGCGACATGAAATTCGCGGACTATCAGAAAATTCGCTTTCTGACGGAAAAAGCCGAGTGGGCTGATCAGAAGACGCCGTTCAAGCTGTCCTTCTATCACCAGGGCATGCATTTCGATACGCCGGTGAAAATCAACGAAATCACCGCGAACACCGTCGAAGAGATCAAATACGACCCGAGTCGCTTCGACTTCGGCGACATGCAGTTCGATCCCAAGGCCACCGAACAACTGGGTTATGCCGGTTTCCGTGTGCTGTACCCGATCAACAAGGCCGACAAGCAAGACGAAATCATGACCATGCTCGGCGCGAGCTACTTCCGCGTCGTCGGCAAGGGTCACGTCTATGGTTTGTCCGCTCGCGGCATGGCACTTGATACCGCATTGCCATCCGGCGAAGAATTCCCGCGTTTCCGCGAGTTCTGGATTCAGCAGCCCAAGCCAGGCGACAAGCACCTGGTGATCTTCGCCCTGCTGGACTCACCTCGTGCCACCGGCGCCTATCGCCTGACCCTGCGTCCGGGCAGCGACACCATCGTCGACGTCAAGGCGCAGATGTTCCTGCGTGACAAGGTCGGCAAACTGGGTATCGCCCCGTTGACCAGCATGTACCTGTTCGGCGCCAACCAGCCGTCGAAGGTACTGAACTACCGTCGCGAACTGCACGACTCCAGCGGTCTGGCGATCCATGCCGGCAACGGCGAGTGGATCTGGCGTCCGCTGAACAACCCGAAACACCTGGCTGTGAGCAACTTCAGCGTGGAAAACCCGCGCGGATTCGGTCTGCTGCAACGTGGCCGCGACTTCAGCCACTACGAAGACCTCGACGATCGTTACGACAAGCGCCCAAGCGCCTGGATCGAGCCGAAGGGTGACTGGGGCAAGGGCACTGTCGACCTGGTCGAGATACCGACCGCCGACGAAACCAACGACAACATCGTAGCCTTCTGGAATCCGGAAAAATTGCCGGAACCTGGCCAGCCGCTCGATGTCGCTTATCGTATGCACTGGACCATGGATGAAGACTCGATTCACGCGCCGGACAGCGCCTGGGTCAAACAGACCCTGCGTTCCACTGGTGACGTCAAACAGTCCAACCTGATTCGTCAGCCGGACGGCAGCGTTGCCTACCTGGTGGACTTCGAAGGCCCATCCCTGGCGGCATTGCCGGCCGATACGGACGTTCGCAGCCAGGTCAGCGTCGGCGACAATGCCGAGCTGGTGGAAAACAGCGTGCGCTATAACCCTGAAACCAAGGGCTGGCGCCTGACCCTGCGGATGAAGATCAAGGACCCGGGCAAGTCCACCGAGATGCGTGCCGCACTGGTACAGAACATCGTGCCGGCGGATCTGGCCAAGACTTCGATTCCAGCGTCGAACTCGTCGGTTGCCAAGGCCGACAAGGTTGCCGCCAAGCAACAAGAGAAAGCGGACAAGGAAGCCAGGCAAGCGGAGGCCAAGCAGGCTGAAGCGAAGCCTGTTGCAGATGCCAAGGACAAGGCCAATAAAGACGCCAAGCAGCCTGCCGCTGCCGACGCGGCCCCAGCCACACCGGAATCGGCCCCGACTGAAGAAGTCCTGACCGAGACCTGGAGCTATCAGTTGCCTGCCGATGAGTAACTCTCAAGTACGGCCAGAAACTCTCTCCGAGTATCTGGCGCATCTGCCGATGACCGACCAGCAGCGCGCGGAACTCGCGGGCTGCCAGTCTTTCAGCGAATTGCACGAACGCCTGTCGTCATCGACGTTCGACGCCCCGACCGAAGCCGCCCAGGCTTCGGTCGGCAAACGCCTGACCCTGAGCACCGCCGAAGAGCTGCAGGACGCGGAAATGCTGGCGCTCGACGCCAACGGCCGGGTTTGCCTCAAGGCGACCCCGCCGATTCGGCGGACCAAGGTCGTGCCGGAGCCGTGGCGCACCAACATTCTGGTGCGTGGCTGGCGTCGGATGACCGGTCGTACCAACCCGCCGGCGCCGCCGAAGGACGAACGTGTCCTGCCGGCAGCGCGCTGGCGTACCGTGGGTTCGATCCGTCGCTACATTCTGTTGCTGCTGATGCTCGGCCAGACCATCGTCGCCGGCTGGTACATGAAAGGCATCATGCCGTACCAGGGCTGGTCGTTCGTCGACCTCAACGAAGTGCTGCACCAACCGCTGCTGCAAACCGCCACGCAAGTGCTGCCGTATGCCTTGCAGACCAGCATCCTGATCCTGTTCGGGATTCTGTTCTGCTGGGTATCGGCCGGTTTCTGGACCGCGCTGATGGGCTTCCTGGAGTTGCTGACCGGCCACGATAAATACCGTATCTCCGGTAAAAGTGCCGGCAACGAGCCGATACCGAAAGATGCGCGCACCGCCCTGGTGATGCCGATCTGCAATGAAGACGTGCCTCGGGTATTCGCCGGTCTGCGGGCGACCTTCGAGTCGGTTGCGGCCACGGGTGACCTGGACCGCTTCGACTTCTTTGTCCTCAGCGACAGTAACGACGCCGATATCTGTGTCGCCGAGCAACAGGCCTGGCTGGATGTCTGTCGTGAAGCCGGGGGCTTCGGCAAGATCTTCTACCGCCGCCGCCGTCGTCGCGTAAAACGTAAAAGCGGCAACCTCGACGACTTCTGCCGTCGTTGGGGCGGTGACTACAAGTACATGGTCGTACTCGATGCCGACTCCGTGATGAGCGGCGAGTGCCTGACCAGTCTGGTGCGCCTGATGGAAGCCACGCCGGACGCCGGGATCATCCAGACCGCGCCACGGGCGTCGGGCATGGACACCCTGTATGCGCGCATGCAGCAGTTCGCCACTCGCGTGTACGGCCCGCTGTTCACCGCCGGCCTGCACTTCTGGCAACTGGGCGAGTCGCACTACTGGGGCCACAACGCGATCATCCGCATGAAGCCGTTCATCGACCACTGCGCCCTGGCGCCGTTGCCGGGTAAAGGCGCGTTCTCCGGCTCGATCCTGTCCCACGACTTCGTTGAAGCCGCGTTGATGCGCCGTGCCGGCTGGGGCGTGTGGATTGCCTACGATCTGCCGGGCAGCTATGAAGAACTGCCGCCAAACCTGCTGGACGAACTCAAGCGTGACCGTCGCTGGTGCCACGGTAACCTTATGAACTTCCGCCTGTTCCTGGTCAAGGGCATGCACCCGGTGCACCGCGCGGTGTTCCTGACCGGCGTGATGTCCTACCTGTCGGCGCCGTTGTGGTTCTTCTTCCTGGTGCTGTCGACCGCGCTGCTGGCGGTCAATACGCTGATGGAGCCGCAGTACTTCCTCGAACCGCGCCAGCTCTATCCGCTGTGGCCACAATGGCACCCGGACAAGGCGATTGCGCTGTTCTCGACCACCATCGTGCTGCTGTTCCTGCCGAAACTGTTGAGCATCATCCTGATCTGGGCCAAGGGTGCGAAAGAGTTCGGCGGCAAGTTCAAGGTGACCCTGTCGATGCTGCTGGAGATGCTGTTCTCCATGCTGCTGGCGCCGGTGCGGATGATCTTCCACACTCGTTTCGTCCTCGCCGCATTCCTCGGCTGGGCCGCGACCTGGAACTCGCCACAACGTGACGACGACTCCACGCCGTGGAGCGAAGCGGTCAAGCGCCACGGCCCGCAGACCTTGCTGGGCTTCTTCTGGGCCATGCTGGTGATCTGGCTGAACCCGAGCTTCCTGTGGTGGCTGGTGCCGATTGTCGGTTCGTTGATGCTGTCGATCCCGGTATCGGTGATCTCCAGTCGCGTCGGTTTGGGCCTGAAGTCCCGTGATGAGAGCCTGTTCCTGATCCCTGAGGAATACAATCCGCCGCAGGCGTTGCTGGCCACCGACCAGTACACCCACGAAAACCGCTGGCATGCGCTGAACGACGGCTTCGTCCGTTCGGTGGTCGATCCACAGCAGAACGCCCTGGCGTGCTCGCTGGCGACCTCCCGTCACCGTCAGGCCGAGCCGATCGAATGGCTGCGGGTCGAGCGGGTGCGACACGCGATGAAGGTTGGACCTGAAGGCCTGACCAACAACGAGCGTGTGCAACTGTTGAGCGACCCGGTGGCCTTGGCTCGCTTGCATGAGCAGGTCTGGAGCGAAGGCCACGCGGAGTGGCTGGGCGCATGGCGCAAATCGGTCAAGGCCGATCCCCACGCGCCGCTGCTGCCGCTCAAACCGATGAGCGAACAGCCTCAGTTGGCATGATGAAAAAACCCGCGAAAGCGGGTTTTTTTTGGGGGGTTCAAAGTTACACCGCGTCGTTCCAATCGCGAGCAGGCTCGCTCCCACAGGGCCGGCGCCTGGCACAGGCGTTGTGTCTGAGCCGGTCAGTGTGGGAGCGAGCCTGCCCGCGATGGGGTTTCACTCATACCTTGAACCTGCCCACGAGCATCTGCAAATGCGTCCCCAACCGCGCCAGCTCAACGCTGGACGCCGCCGTCTCTTCACTTGCCGCCGACGTCTGATCCGACACATCTCGCACATTGAGCACACTGCGGTTGATCTCTTCGGCCACGGCGCTTTGTTGTTCGGCGGCAGCGGCGATCTGCTGGTTCATCGCCTGAATCGCCGAGACGGTGCGGGTGATGCTTTCCAGTGAGCCGCCGGCGCGGCGGGTCAGTTCGACACTGCTGTCAGTCAGGTTGCGGCTGTTGTCCATGATGGTCGCCACTTGTTGCGTGCCGCTTTGCAGGCCGACGATCAGCTCTTCGATCTCTTCGGTGGACTTCTGGGTGCGCTGGGCCAGGCTGCGGACTTCGTCTGCCACCACGGCAAAACCACGCCCGGCTTCACCGGCGCGGGCGGCTTCAATCGCCGCGTTGAGGGCCAGCAGGTTGGTTTGCTGGGCCACGGATTTGATCACGTCGAGCACGCTGCCGATCTTGTCGCTTTCGCGCTTGAGTTCGCCCATGGCCTCGGTGGAGTGACCGACTTGCGCGGCCAGGCGTTCGATCTGGGCGATGGCTTCACCCACCACTTTGTCGCCCTCGCGGGCCTGCTGGTCGGCGGCGACGGCAGCTTCGGAGGCTTCTTCGGCGTTGCGCGCGACTTCCTGCACGGTGGCGGCCATTTCGTTCATGGCGGTGGCGACCTGATCGGTCTCGACCTTCTGGCTGTTGACCCCGGCGCTGGTCTGCTCGGTGACCGCAGACAGTTCTTCGGCGGCGCTGGCGATCTGCGTGACGCCATCGCTGATGCCGCCAATCAGTTCGCGCAGGCCTTGGGTCATGCTCTGCATGGCGCGCTGCAACTGGCCGAGTTCGTCGCGGCGCTGCGACGTCAGGTTGTGGGTCAGGTCGCCACTGGCGACGCGCTCGGCGACGGCCAGGGTCTGGTTCAATGGAATGATGATCTGCCGGGTGATCGCCCAGGCGGCCAGCAGGCCGAAGGCGATGGCCAGTACAGTGGCGAGGGTCAGCATGTTCTTGGCATGGGCGGCGTCGGTGTCACGCACGACGGTTTGCGAGACGGTGAGTTTCTGGCTCATGCCCAACAGGATGTCGCCTTGGGCAGACATGCGTACCAGAGCCTTGGCGCTGGCCACCTGGGAGTCGCGGAACTGGCTGACGGCGGCGCGGTAGGCCTTCAGTGAATCAGTCGCCTGTTGCAGGTTGGCGATGTGTTCTTCAGGCAGTTTGGCCGGCAGGCTCTCGAGGTTCTTCAGGGCGTTGTCGATCGCGTCGAGGGCTGGCTGTTCGGCTTCGCTCTTGCCGCTGTAGGTGTAGCCGCGAACCTGGAAACGCGCCTGCTGGATCAGTTTGCTCAGGTCGATCACGCTATTGAAGGCGGTCACGCTGTCACCTTGCAGCATGGATTTTTCCACTTCGGCGACGCGGGCCACGGCATTGTCGGCGGTGGCGCCGAGTTTGCTGCGGGCGTCTTCACGCTGGGCGCCGGCCTGGTTCATGTCGCTGAAGGCACGGCGGTATTCGGCGACAGCGGCCAGTTGTTGATCGACCATGGCCGTATCAGCCGGTTGCTCGATCAGGCCGCGGGCGGTCTGCAGGCCGCTTTCGAGTTTGCCCAACAGCTCGTTGACGGCGCCGGGGCCTTGTTCGCCGCGACGCATCTCGTAATCCAGGCGAGCAATGCGCAGGTCCTTGGTCAGGTCGTTGAGACTGGCGATGAACCCCAGTTTATCGCCACGGCTGGTCACACCGCTCAGGCCACTCCAGCCCGTGAAGGTGATCAGCAGGGTCAGTAACAGCACAAGGCCGAAGCCGATCCCCAGCTTGCGTTTGACGCTGACGTTTCCCAGATTCTCGGCTAGCCATTGGTACATGCTGAAACTCCCCGGACCACAATTTGGTTTTGTGGGGGGTATATCGGCGGCATGCAGAGATTCTGTAGGAGCTGCCGAAGGCTCGGGCCGCGTTCGGCAGCTCCTACAGAGGGCGCGCAGTGTTAGAAAAGTCGTGCCAGCAGCGCGGTTACGGCGGTTTCGACCCGGAGAATGCGCTCGCCCAGTTGCACCGGTTGCAGGCCAGACTTGCCCAGCAGGTCGATCTCGTAGGGAATCCAGCCACCCTCGGGGCCGATGGCCAGGGTCACCGGTTCGCTGAGTGCGCGAGGGCAGGGCGGGTAATTGCCCGGATGCCCCACCAGGCCGAGGGTGCCCTCGGTAATCGCCGGCAAACGGTCTTCGACGAACGGCTTGAAGCGCTTCTCGATGACGACTTGCGGCAGCACGCTGTCCCGGGCCTGTTCGAGGCCGAGGATCAACTGCTCGCGAATCGCCTCGGGCTCCAGGAACGGGGTCTGCCAGAAGCTCTTCTCGACGCGATAGCTGTTGACCAGCACGATCCGCGGCACACCCATGGCCGCCACGGTCTGGAACACCCTGCGCAGCATCTTGGGGCGTGGCAGGGCCAATACCAGGGTCAATGGCAGCTTGGTTGGTGGTGGCTGGTCGAGGGTGACGCGCAATTCCGCTTCGCCGGTGTCCAGGCGCAGCACTTCGGCCGAGCCCATCAGCCCGCCGATCCGCCCGACACGCATGCTGTCGCCCACTTCGCAGCGGTGGACTTCCTGCATGTGGGTCAACCGGCGATCACGCAGGATCACCCGGTCGGCCGCAATGAAATCGGCTTCTTCGAGCAGCAGCAGGTTCACGGTTGAGTCGCTGGCGGCTGGTCGTTGTTGTCGTCAGCCGGCTGGTCGTCCGGGTGCTCGCCACGCTTGCTGATCAGGCTGCCAAACAGGATGCCGATTTCGAACAGCAACCACATCGGCACGGCTAGCAGGGTCTGCGAGAAGATGTCCGGCGGCGTCAGGATCATGCCGACCACGAAGCAGCCGATGACCACGTACGGGCGGATTTTCTTCAGGTATTTGACGTCGACTACGCCGATCCACACCAGCAGCACCACGGCCACCGGGATTTCGAACGCCACGCCAAAAGCGAAGAACAGCGTCATGACGAAATCGAGGTAGCTGGTGATGTCGGTCATCATTTCCACGCCGGCCGGGGTGGCAGCGGCGAAGAACTTGAAGATCAGCGGGAACACCAGGTAGTAGGCGAACGCCATGCCGGCATAGAACAACACGATGCTGGACATCAGCAACGGCACAGCAATGCGTTTTTCATGCTTGTACAGGCCCGGGGCGATGAAACCCCAGATCTGGTGCAGGATCACCGGGATGGCCAGGAACAGCGAGACCATCATGGTCAGCTTCAGTGGCGTCAGGAACGGCGACGACACGTCGGTGGCAATCATCGTCGCGCCGGCGGGCAGGTACGCGCGCAGCGGAGTGGAGACGAAGGTGTAGATCTGCTGGGTGAAGGCGAACAGCCCGGCAAAGATGATGAAGATCGCCGCTACGCAGCGCAGCAGACGGGTACGCAACTCGGTGAGGTGCGAAACCAGCGGCATGTGCTGGTCGTTTTCAGGGAGATCGCTCATGGGGCTCGCGGCGGCAAAGTGGTGTCGTTAGGCGCCGTCGTTGTCGGCGCAGCGGCTGGAGCAACGGGTTCAACCGGAGTCGCTGCCACAACGGGCGCGGGTTGCGCGGCCGAAACAGCAGGTGCAGGTGTTGTCGCGGCGGCAGCGGCAGGCGAATGAATCGTCTGCTCTCCCACATGCTCCACCGGCGTCGGCTCCTGCTGGGTCGGGGTGAAGATTTTCCGCGCCTCCTGCTCAAGCGACAGGATGTGCTCGTTGTGCAGTTGCCGACGAATCTCGTCGGCACCGATTTCACGTTCAACTTCCTGTTTGATCGCGTTGAAGCTGCGCTTCAGACGCCCGACCCACAGGCCAGCGGTGCGCGCAGCGCCCGGCAAACGCTCGGGGCCCAGCACCAGCAGGGCGACGAGGCCGACGAGCAGCAGTTCAGAGAAGCTGATACCAAACATTAGTCAGTGCTCACACGTCTTTGCGGATCGGCTCTTCGACTTTCTGTGCCTGCACGTCGATGGTGTGCGGCTGGTTCACCGAGGCCTGTGGCTGTACCGGTGGCACCGGTTGGGCCGGGTTCGCATTCGGGTCAGCCGGTTTTTCGTCGTCGTTCATGGCTTTCTTGAAACCCTTGATCGATTCGCCGACGTCAGTGCCGAGGTTTTTCAGTTTCTTGGTGCCGAACACCAGTACCACGACAACCAGGATGACGATCCAGTGTTTCCAGTCAAAAATGCCCATGCTGCTGCTCCTCTCTAATAGTTATTCAGGCGGACGGGCGCGAGGCTTTCTCGGCGTGTCCGGAGAGACCGAAGCGACGGTCCAGTTCATCGAGTACAGCCTGTGGATGCTGCCCCAATTGGGCGAGCATGACCATGCTGTGGAACCACAAATCGGCGGTTTCGTAGATCACATCGCTGCAGTCGCCGCTGATGGCGGCGTCCTTGGCGGCAATGATGGTTTCGACCGACTCTTCGCCGACTTTTTCCAGAATCTTGTTCAAGCCCTTGTGATACAGGCTGGCGACATACGAGCTGTCGGCGGCGGAGCCTTTGCGCTCTTCCAGTACCTCGGCCAGACGGGTCAGTGTGTCACTCATGTGTGTGCCCTGCGCAGTAGATGGCGTGCGGATCTTTGAGCACCGGGTCGACCGTTGTCCAGTCGCCGTTTTCAAAGACGCGGTAGAAGCAGCTTTGGCGGCCGGTATGGCAGGCGATGTCGCCGACCTGCTCAACCATCAGGATGATGACGTCGGCGTCGCAGTCCAGACGCATCTCGTGCAGGGTTTGCACGTGGCCGGACTCTTCGCCCTTGCGCCACAGCTTGCCACGGGAGCGCGACCAGTAGATGGCGCGGTTCTCGGCAGCGGTCAGTTCCAGTGCTTCGCGGTTCATCCAGGCCATCATCAGGACGCGCCCGGTCTTGTGATCCTGGGCAATCGCCGGCACCAGGCCGTCGGCGTCCCACTTGATCTCGTCCAGCCAGTTTTTCATCTTCGACTCCGACAGCGGGCTCGACACTTCAATAGTCGAGCTCAGGCGTTGAAACAGTGTGCCAGTCGTTCAGCCAACTGGCTATCGGCGCACGACCAGATACAAGCCGACCGCCATCATGATGCCGGCCGGCCAGTAAGCCAACTGGTTCAGCGGGCCGCCAGCGGCAAGGATGGCGCCCCCGGCCAGGTGCGCCGTGCCGAGCAGGCGCAGGAACCAGTCATCGCGGCGTCGGTGCCACGCTGGCGGCGGGTCGTAGGCGTGGGGTTGGGACATGCGTTCGAGCAGGTCGCGGGCCATGTTGGCCAGGTGCGGGATCTGTTCGAACTGGCTGTGCACGTTGCCGAGCAGGGCTTTGGGGCTGACTCGCTCGCGCATCCAGCGTTCGAGGAACGGCTGCGCGGTGTTCCACAGATCGAGGTCCGGGTACAGCTGGCGGCCCAGGCCTTCGATGTTCAACAAGGTTTTTTGCAGCAAGACCAACTGCGGCTGCACTTCCATGTTGAAGCGGCGCGCAGTTTGGAACAGGCGCATCAGCACCTGACCGAAGGAAATATCTTTTAACGGTTTTTCGAAGATCGGCTCGCACACGGTGCGGATCGCTGCTTCGAATTCGTTGAGTTTGGTTTCCGCCGGCACCCAGCCCGAATCGATGTGCAACTGCGCCACGCGACGGTAATCGCGCTTGAAGAAGGCGAACAGGTTGCGCGCCAGGTAATCCTGGTCCTCCGGGGTCAGGCTGCCGACGATGCCGCAGTCGATCGCAATGTACTGCGGGCTCCACGGATTCACGGTGCTGACGAAAATGTTGCCTGGGTGCATGTCGGCGTGGAAGAAGCTGTCACGGAACACCTGGGTGAAGAAAATCTCCACGCCACGCTCGGCGAGCATCTTCATGTCCGTGCGCTGGTCGGCCAGGGTCGCCAGATCGGTAACCTGAATACCGTAGATGCGTTCCATCACCAGCACTTTCGGGCGGCACCAGTCCCAATAGACTTGCGGCACGTACAGCAGCGGCGAACCGTCGAAGTTGCGCTTCAACTGGCTGGCGTTGGCCGCCTCGCGCAGCAGGTCGAGTTCGTCGTAGATGGTTTTTTCGTAATCGCTGACCACGTCCACCGGGTGCAGCAGGCGCGCATCGGCCGAGAGTTTTTCGGCGGCGCGAGCGAGGATGAACAGCCACGCCAGGTCTTGGGCAATCACCGGTTTGAGGCCAGGGCGGATCACCTTGACCACCACTTCTTCACCGGTTTTCAGTTGCGCGGCATGCACCTGCGCCACTGAGGCCGAGGCCAGCGGTTCGACGTCGAAACGGCTGAACACGTCGCTGATTTTCTTGCCCAGCTGTTCTTCGATCAGCTTGATCGACACTTGCGAGTCGAACGGCGGAACGCGGTCCTGCAGCTTCATCAGTTCGTCGGCGATGTCTTCGGGCAACAGGTCGCGGCGGGTGGACAGGATCTGCCCGAACTTGATGAAAATCGGCCCCAGGTCCTGCAACGCCAGGCGCAAGCGCGCGCCACGGCTGAGGTCCAGGGTCTTGCGCGGGAACCAGCGCCACGGCAGGACATAACGCAGCGCCCGCAGGAACCAGGGCAGTGGCAGGGCGAACAGCAGGTCATCGAGGCGGTAGCGGATCACGACGCGCTGGATGCGCAACAAACGGCGGACGGCAAGCAGCTTCATGCGTTATCGCTTGGGTCGAGGGATCGGGAAAGACGCTCGAAACGCGCCTCGAGACGTTCCAGATCGAGCTTGATCTGGTCCAGCTCACTGAATCGGGCTTCGGCTTCGCGCTGGCCGACGAGGGTGCGCGATTCTTCTGCCAGGTATTCGCCCAGGTTCTGGCCCAGGCTGGCAAAACCTTGCTGATACCAGCGGGCGCGGCTGCGCAGATGACTGCCGAGCAGTTGCGTGGCCACCGGCCCCAGCCAGCGCGAGAGTTCGTACTCCCAGTCCAGCTCCAGGTCCTGGAGGATCGCCGCCAGTTCCAGCAGCACGCCGCTGTCGCCGTCGAGTTCGACTTCAGGGGCGTGCAGAACAGAAGTCTTGTCCTTGCTCATGGCCAGTTTCAACAGGCTCGAGGCCGGTGCACGCAAGGTGCAGTCGGCGCCGGTTTCCCACTGGGAAGCGAGCATCAGGCCTTCGTCGCTGGGCAGGATGAACAGTTGCAGCGCCGGGCTGCGACAGTCGACGGCAATCACTCTGCCGCTCAAATGCGCCAGCCGCGGCAGCGCCGTGCTGTCGAGACGCAGCACCCGGTTCAGGCCGAGTTCAACGCTGGCGAGCAGGCCGGCGAGCAGCATCAGGGCTTGATGCCGCGGTGCAGGGCAACGATGCCTGCGGTCATGTTGTGATAGGTCACGCGGTCGAAACCGGCCTCGACCATCATCGACTTCAGGGTTTCCTGGTTCGGGTGCATGCGGATCGATTCGGCCAGGTAGCGATAGCTTTCCGAGTCGTTGGTGATCAGCTTGCCCATCAGCGGCATGAAGGCGAACGAGTAGGCGTCGTAGGCCTTGGACATCAGCGCGTTGGTCGGCTTGGAGAATTCCAGCACCAGCAAACGGCCGCCAGGCTTGAGCACACGCAGCATCGAGCGCAGGGCATCTTCCTTGTGGGTCACGTTGCGCAGGCCGAAGGCGATGGTCACGCAGTCGAAATGGTTGTCCGGGAACGGCAGTTTTTCCGCATCGGCCTGGACGAATTCGACGTTGCCGGCCACACCGAGGTCCAGCAGGCGGTCACGACCGACCTTGAGCATGGATTCGTTGATATCGGCCAACACGACCTGGCCGGTCGGGCCTACCAGATGCGAGAACTTGCGGGTCAGGTCGCCGGTACCGCCGGCGATATCCAGCACGCGGTTGCCGGTGCGCACGCCCGACAGTTCGATCGCGAAAC
Source organism: Pseudomonas sp. P4_B3 (assembly GCF_056402295.1). Taxonomy (NCBI): domain Bacteria; kingdom Pseudomonadati; phylum Pseudomonadota; class Gammaproteobacteria; order Pseudomonadales; family Pseudomonadaceae; genus Pseudomonas; species Pseudomonas sp. P4_B3. The sequence goes on along the minus strand of NZ_JBFUHR010000010.1, from coordinate 40,376 downwards.
GCTTCCACAGACGGTGCATGCCGCCCGACAGAAGGTCGTTCATCAGGTCATATTTGGCGGCTACCGAGTGGAAAACCTCAGCGACTTTTTCCGCTTTCTGGCTTTCCGGAACGTTTTTGAAGCCGAAGTGAGTGGTGGGTTCGGCATCGCTGCCTTTGCGCTGATCAGTCATATCGCTGTCACCAAAAGAGAATGCGCGACATTCTAATCCCCAAGGCATGCTTTGTCTTGGCAAGGCTGAAGGTAAGATGGGTAACCATCGGGACGTTTTGACACAGCAGGGGTCAAGATGCCTCGGGAAAGCATCCATAAAGCAGGAGTTATTTGATGGCCCGTATTAGTGTTGAACGTGCCCATGGCCTGGGTAAGGAAGCGGCTCGCGAGAAGGCCGACAAGCTGGCGCAGAAACTTTCCGATCAGTATGGCCTGGAGCCGCAGTGGTCCGGCGACACCCTGAATCTCAAGCGCTCGGGTGTGAAGGGCGCGGTGCATGTCAGTGAAGATTCGATCAAGGTCGACGTGGAACTGGGCCTGATGATGTCGGCCATGAGTGGCATGATCAAAGCGGAAATCGAAAAGGCGCTGGATAAAGCGTTGGTCTGATCCCGCCTTCGCACCGAACCGATACCCCTGTAGGAGCGGGCTTGCCCGCGAAGGCGGTAGTTCAGCCACAGACAATATGGTGGATGTACCGGCCCCTTCGCGGGCAAGCCCGCTCCTACAGTTTTTGATGTGGTGTGTTCAAAGGTTCATGTCAGTTGTTAGGGTGCCGTTTCTAATTTTTCTCCCTACTTTGTGCCAGAGCCCGACACTTATCCGGGCAGTTCCTCAAACCTTCTGCGCGTGAGGTGCACCATGGCCAAAGTTATTTTGAAGAAAAAAACCGACCCGTCGACCGGCACGCTGAGCGACGTCAAATCCTATGCCCGCAAGATCTGGCTGGCAGGCCTGGGCGCCTACGCCAAGGTCGGTCAAGAGGGCAGCGAATACTTTCAAGAGTTGATCAAGGCTGGTCAGGTTGTTGAAAAGAAAGGCAAAAAAGTAGTCGCCGAGAAACTGGAAGCGGCCAATGCCGAAATCGATGAAGCCAAGAGTGAAGTCAGCACTTTCAAAGGACGCGTCGAAGTTCAACTCGAGAAGGTCGAGAAGGCGTTCGACACGCGTGTCGCAAGTGCCTTGAATCGTATCGGCATTCCGTCTAAACATGACGTTGAGACACTCTCTGCTAAGCTCGATGAGCTGACGGCATTGCTCGAACGTGTCGCGCGTAAATCTTAAGGAGAACGGGATGGCTGTTAAAAAGAAAACCGAAAAAGAAGGCAGCTCGTGGATCGGGAAGGTTGAAGATTACTCCCGAAAAATCTGGCTGGCTGGTTTAGGCGTGTACTCGAAGATCGACACTGACGGCAGCAAGCTCTTCGATGCATTGGTTAAGGACGGCGAGAAAGCCGAGAAGCTCACCAAGAGCGCTGTTGGCAAGACAGTCGACGCCGCCAAGGACTCTGCTTCCTCGGCCAAGTCGCGCATCAGCGGCGTGAAAGATCGCGCACTGGGCAAGTGGGATGAGCTGGAAGGCGCCTTTGACAAGCGTCTGAACAGCGCCATTTCGCGTCTGGGCGTACCGAGCCGCAACGAAGTGAAGGCACTGCACAGCAAGGTCGAAACACTGACCAAGCAAATCGAAAAACTGACCGGTGCCAAGGTTGCGCCTGTTGCGGCGAAAACCGCGGCGGCCAAACCTGCTGCCAAGCCGGCCGCCAAAACCGCAGCCAAGCCACTGGCAAAAGCAGCGGCTAAACCTGCTGCCAAGCCTGCGGCTAAAACTGCAGCCGCCAAACCGGCCGCCGCAAAAGCCGCTGCCAAACCAGCGGCTAAACCGGCCGCCAAGCCTGCAGCGAAAACTGCAGCGGCCAAACCCGCTGCGGCAAAAAAACCAGCGGTGAAAAAGCCGGCAGCTCCAAAAGCCGCCGCGCCAAAACCAGCAGTGGCAGCTGCCAAACCGGCAACGCCGGCAGCTCTGGTCAGCGCATCGAACTCCGCTGCCGCGCCAACCCCTGCTGTCACCCCGACTGCCGCGCCAGCTCCATCGACGCCAACCAGTCAGTCCTGATTCTCAGGGCTCTAGAAAACGCCCGGCCTGTGAAGGTCGGGCGTTTTTGTTTGTGTATAGAAAAAAGATCGCAGCCTGCGATCTTTTGATCTTAATGCTCTTCCAGGTACTCCATCGCCATCTGCTCAGTCGCGACCTTGATCGGTGGCAGCAAGTGTGGCGCCACCAGCATCATGATCTGGTAAACCACCAGCCGCACCTCGCCTTCGCGATCGAGAATCCGCTGGTAATCCAGTGAGAACAGCAGCGTCAGGGTGATCTGCTCCACCAATTGCCCCAGTGCCTGGGTATCGCTGATCAGCAGTCCTTGTGCCTTCAGTCGCGCCAGCAACGACGCCAGTGTGCGCTTGAGTGCATTGAGCAGGTTGCGAATGCCCTTGGCCAGTTTCGGCAGGCGTCCGGCGAGGTTCGACAGGTCCTGGAAGAGAAACCGGTAGTGGGACAGGCGTTCGACGATCAGGTGCAGGAACAGCCAGTAGTCTTCCGGTGCCAGTTCGACATCGGCCGGTGGGTCGAGCAAGGGGGTCAGTTCGCCCTGAAAGCGCTCGAACAGCCCGAGAATCAACGGTTCCTTGCCGTGGAAGTGGTAGTAGAGGTTGCCCGGGCTGATGCCCATTTCATTGGCAACTTCCATGGTGGAGACATTCGGTTCGCCCTTTTGATTGAACAACTGCAGGGCACATTCGAGGATCCGGTCGCGGGTTTTCATCCAGTCTTCTTAATGATCGGGTCTTGCCACGGCCGGCAGAGGCCGTGGCGCGTTGAACGTCAGCGCACGCGCACATAAGTACCGGGTGCTGCCTCCATCGGTGGATAGTTCTGGTTGCCGAGCGCCATGTGGGTTTCCTTCTGCGCGCCGGAACGTTCCTGAATCCAGCTCAGCCATTGGGTCCACCAACTGCCGTCGACATGCTTGGCGTCGTAGTACCAGGCGCGGGGATCGCTGCTCAGTTTGCCGTTCTCGACGTAGTTGGCTTTCGGGTTGCTCGGCGGGTTGAGGATGCTCTGCACATGTCCGCTGTTGGACAGCACGAAGCGCCGCTCGCCACCCAGCAGCAGCGTCGAGCGATACACCGCATCCCACGGTGTGATGTGATCGTTGATGCCAGCGACGCTGAAGCTGTCGACGGTGACCTTCTGCAAATCGATCGGCGTGCCACACACTTCCAGCCCGCCCGGGTGGGTCAGCGGGTTGTGCTTGAAGAAGTCCAGCAGGTCGCCATGCAGGGCGGCCGGCAAACGCGTGTTGTCGTTGTTCCAGTAGAGGATGTCGAACGCCGGTGGCTCCTTGCCCAGCAGGTAGTTGTTGACGAAGTAGCTCCAGATCAGATCATTGGGGCGCATCCAGGCGAAGACCTTGGCCATGTCGCGGCCGTCCAGCACACCTTTCTGATAGGAGCGGCGCTTGGCTGCCTCCAGAGTCTGTTCGTCGGCGAACAGCGAAACGGGGCTGTCCAGCTGGCTGTCGAGCAGGCTCACCAGATAGGTCGCGCTGGACACCCTGCGCAGCTGCCGCTTGGCCTGCAAGTGACCTTGCAACGCGGCAATGGTCAGCCCGCCGGCGCAGGCGCCCATCAGGTTGACCTCGCGTGCGCCGGTGATCGCCCGGCAGACATTCAAGGCCTCTTCTACGGCTTCCACGTAGGTCGAGAGCCCCCATTCGCGGTGACGCACATCCGGATTGCGCCAACTGATCATGAAGGTTTGCAGGCCGTTTTTGAGGGCGTACTGGACGAAGCTGTTGTGCGGGCTCAGGTCGAAAATGTAGTACTTGTTGATTTGCGGCGGTACTACCAGCAGGGGCTTGGAATACTGCTTTTCGCTCATCGGCTTGTACTGGATCAACTCCAGCAGCTCGTTGCGAAACACCACGGCACCGGTAGTGGTGGCGACCGTCTTGCCAACCTCGAACGCTTGCTTGGTGACTTGCCGGGGCAGGCCATCGTTGTGCAGCAGATCGTCCACCAAATGGCTGATGCCACGCACCAGACTGTTGCCGCCGGAGTTGAAAATTTCCTTGATCGCCAGTGGATTGAGCAGGGAGTTGGAGGGCGATACGGCGTCGTTGAGCAAGGCGAAAGCGAAGTGGGCGCGGGCGCGGTCGTCCGGGCTCATGTTGCTCTCGTCGATCCAGCTCTTGACCTGTTTCTGCCAGCTCAAATAGGCCTGCAGGCTGCGGCGATAAAATGGGTTGAGGCTCCACGCCGGGTCGGCGAAGCGAGCGTCCTGCGGGTTGGTCGGGTGCAGGGTTTCACCCAGCAGCACACGGCCAAGCTGACCACCGAGCTTGAGGGCATGTCGGGCGCTGTGCACCGGATTGCGCAAGCCATGGGCGGCCACCCTGCGCAGGGTCGACAACAGATCCCGGCCGCGCAGGCCGGTAATCGCACTCTGTGCATTGATGAACGCGGCGGGAGTCGGTAGGGAATCCCTCGCTGGTTTCTCGCGCATGAGTCAACACTCCTTCGTCTTCAGGCCAAAAACAAATACACCGAACCAGAACACCATAGACGCTGTAACGGGTTGTTGCGCGGCGTGGCGTCCTGCCGACCGCTGAGGCAGTGGTTTAGCCGCCCAATGGCGCCGGACGCGGATGCATCACCGCGCGCTGGCGCTCCTCTTCCAGGAATTTCATGATGATCGGGGCCACCGCTTCGGCCCGGGTAATCAGGAACAAATGCCCGTCATCGATGATGTGCAGCTGGGCGTTGGGAATCCGCCAGGCCAGCAAGCGCATGTTGACCAACGGGATCAGTGGGTCATCGTCGCCGGCCAGTACCAGGGTCGGTTGGCGGATCTTGTGCAACCAGTGAATGCTGGTCCAGCCGAGGCCGGCGAACAGCTGCCAGTAGTAACCGAGCTTGCCCGCCGAACGCACCTTGGCCGCATGGCTCGCGGCCAGCGTCGGGTCGCGACGGAACGCGCCGCCGTAGATCATCGGCGCAATGCGGATCACGTGGGATGGCTGGATGTAACGTCGAGGGCTGGCCATCATCCACAGCACTTTCGGCTTGCCCGGCACCATCACCGCACCCGCCGCCGTCGCCGCCAGTACGAGTTTCTTGCAGCGCTCCGGATAGTCGTAGGCGAATTGTTGGGCCAGGGCGCCACCCCAGGACACGCCGATGACGTTGACCTGCCCGTAGTCGAGATAGTCGAGCATCCGCGCCGTGAGTTTCGCCAGCCCCGGAAAACGATACGGCCGGTTCGGCGTCGACGAACCACCGACACCGGGTACGTCGAAGGCGATGACTTCCAGGTCCGGATCCAGCGCCGCGATGAACGGGAACACCAGCTCCAGGTTGGCGCCGATACCGTTGAAAATCAGCAGGGGCGTCAAGTGAGGCTTGCCGGGGCGTACCGCCGTGCGGAGCGTCTGGCCATCCAGATCGACGGTACGGAATATGAAGGGTTGCGGCATGCTTCTGGCCCTGTGGGTCGCTATCTCGAATTCTTCCTCGACCCTCTGTAGGAGCTGCCGCAGGCTGCGATCTTTTGATGTTGAAGAAAAAAGATCGCAGCCTGCGGCAGCTCCTACAGGGATAGCGAGGTGTATCAGTTACCGCTCATGCACATAGGTGCCTGGCGCCGCTTCACCCGCTGGATAGGCCTTGTTGCCCAGTTTCAGCGGAGCCTTTTTCAGGTTGCCCGAACGCTGCGCCTGCCATGCCTGCCAGTGCAGCCACCAGGAGTCGGCATGCTTGGTCGACTCTTCCTGCCAGTCATCGGCATTGACAGGCATTTCGGTGCTGGTCATGTAGCGCGATTTCGGATTGCCCGGCGGGTTCAGAATGCTCTGGATGTGCCCGCTGCTGGACAGCACGAATTCAACGTTGCCGCCGAACAGTTGCGCCGATTTGTAGCAGGAACGCCACGGGGTGATGTGGTCGTTGGTGCCAGCCAGCGAGAAGATGTCGGCGGTGACTTTCTTCAGGTCGATCGGCGTGCCGCACACTTCCAGTGCATCGGCACGGGTCAACGGGTTACTTTTGAACATCTCGATCAGGTCGCCGTGGAACGCGGCGGGTAATCGGGTGGTGTCGTTGTTCCAGAACAGAATGTCGAACACCGGCGGTTCATTGCCCAACAGGTAGTTGTTGACCCAGTAGTTCCAGATCAGGTCGTTGGGGCGCATCCAGGCGAAGATTTTCGCCATGTCGCGGCCTTCGAGGACGCCGGCCTGGTAGGAGTGGCGCTTGGCAGCTTCGAGGGTTTTCTCGTCGACGAACAGGGCCACGTCGCTGTCCAGGGTGGTGTCGAGCACGCTGACCAGCAGGGTCAGGGCATTGACCTTGTTCTCGCCGATTGCCGCGTAGTGGCCCAGCAGCGCGGTGCAGGTGATGCCGCCAGAGCAGGCGCCGAGCATGTTCACGTCTTTGCTGCCGGTAATGGCGGTGACCACATCGACCGCTTCCTTGAGCGCTTCGATATAGGTCGACAGGCCCCACTCACGCTGCTCCTTGGTCGGGTTGCGCCAGCTGACGATGAAGGTCTGCACGTTGTTGCGCAGGCAGAACCGCGCCAGGCTCTTGTCCGGGCTCAGGTCGAACACGTAGAACTTGTTGATCTGCGGCGGTACCACCAGCAGTGGGCGTTCATGCACCTGCTCGGTGATCGGCTTGTACTGGATCAGCTCCAGCACGTCGTTGCGAAAGACCACCGCACCCTCGGTCACGCCAAGGGTCTTGCCGACCTCGAAGGCGCCCATGTTGACCTGGCTCGGCATGCCGCCGTTGTGCACCAGGTCCTTGGCCAGGTGCGAGAGACCATCGAGCAGGCTTTTACCGCCGGTTTCGAAGAAACGCTTGACCGCCGCGGGGTTGGCCGCCGTGTTGGTCGGCGCGAAAGCTTCGGTCATGAGGTTGATCACGAAGTGCCCGCGACTGACATCCTTGGCTGGCAGGTTACTGTCGTCGATCCAGTCGTGGAGTTCCTTGCGCCACGCCAGGTAGGTTTGCAGATAACGTTTGTAGAGCGGGTTCTGGCTCCAGGCCGGATCCGCGAAGCGACGGTCATCGCTGGTCGGTTGCAGCTCGGATTTGCCGAACAGTACGTTCTTGAGTTCAAGGCCGAAATGCGCAACATGCTTCGCGCTGTGCACTGGTTGCCTGATGGCCTGCCTGAGTACCATGCGAGCAGATGCCAGTAGATCCTTTCCACGCAGCCCAACGACAGGATTCAGCCCCAAGGTGTTTTCCGAGGCCTGATACTTCAAGTCATCGTTATTCTGTTTACTCATCTACGACGCTCCATTGTCCTGAGACGAGTACCGGGTCCTGCTGTGTAGTCACACAGCCAATGCCAGGTACTACTGCTCGGGGTGACCGTTAATACTGCATTGCTGCTTTTTTAATGCAGAAAGCACTGCAGGGAACTTGCCAGTTCCATTGGTTACCCGAGTTTAATTTTTTTCGCAAGCAGGCCAGTCGGTGGCCCTGAAGCGGAGCATTCAAACAGATGAAATTAGAAAATGCCCTCTAAAGAGCAAGAGGCTCGGATTAGAGCATCAGCTTGACGACGGATTCGTTCGGGTCGCGGGTTTTTCCGGCGGCTTTGAGCTCGGCCAGATAATCTTCCCAGAGTGCGTCATAACGTCGCCCCAGCTCGTAGAGGTATTCCCAGGTGAACAGGCCACTGTCGTGACCGTCATCGAAGGTCAGTTTCAGTGCGTACTGACCGGCCGGTTCTACCTTGGTCAGGCCGACGTTGATCTTGCCAAATTGCAGGATGGGTTTGCCGTGGCCCTGGACCTCGGCGGAAGGCGAGTGCACGCGCAGGAACTCGGCGGGCAGGGTGTATTCCTCGCCGGACGCGTATTTGAGCGTCAGGGTTTTCGAGGCTTTGTGCAGCTTGATGTCGGTGGGGAGTTGGGTCATGGCGGGTCGTCCGTCTATGTGGAACGTTCTGTAGGAGCTGCCGCAGGCTGCGATCTTTTGATCTGGTTTTTGAAGCAAGATCAAAAGATCGCAGCCTGCGGCAGCTCCTACAAGTGTTTCGTTCTCACAGGAGAGTAGGTGACCTACAGGATATAACGGGACAGGTCTTCGTTCTGCGCCAATTCGCCCAAGTGGCTGTTGACGTAGTCGGCGTCGATCTGGATCACCTTGCCGTCATGGACGCTGGCCAGGTCGCCGGCGCTGAACGACACCTCTTCGAGCAGGCGCTCGAGCAGGGTGTGCAGTCGACGGGCACCGATGTTTTCGGTTTTCTCGTTGACCTGCCAGGCGATCTCCGCGATGCGCTTGATGCCGCTCGGCTGGAACTCGATGTCCAGGCCTTCGGTTTTCAGCAGTGCGCAATATTGCTCGGTGAGCGAGGCGTGCGGTTCGCTGAGGATGCGCTCGAAATCTTCCGGGCTCAGGGCCTTGAGTTCAACACGAATCGGCAGACGACCTTGCAGTTCCGGCACCAGGTCGCTTGGCTTGCTCAGGTGGAACGCACCGGAAGCAATGAACAGGATGTGGTCGGTCTTGACCATGCCCAGCTTGGTGTTGACGGTGCAGCCTTCGATCAGCGGCAGCAAGTCACGCTGCACGCCTTCGCGGGACACATCGACGCCGCCGGAATTGCCACGCTTGGCGACCTTGTCGATTTCGTCGATGAACACGATGCCGTGCTGCTCGACCGCTTCCAGGGCCTTGGCCTTCAACTCTTCATCGTTGACCAGGCGGCTGGCTTCTTCGTCGCGCACCATCTTCAGCGCTTCTTTGACCTTGAGCTTGCGGGCTTTCTTCTTGCCCTTGCCCATGTTGGCAAACAGGCTCTGCAACTGGTTGGTCATTTCTTCCATGCCCGGTGGCGCGGAGATGTCGACGCCGGCCATTTCGGCGACTTCGATTTCGATCTCCTTGTCGTCCAGCTGACCTTCGCGCAGACGCTTGCGGAACAGCTGACGGGTGTTGGAGTCGGCAGTCGGGGCGTCGTCACTACTGAATCCCATGCGTGCCGGTGGCAGCAGTGCGTCGAGGATGCGCTCTTCAGCAGCGTCTTCGGCGCGGTGGCGAACCTTGACGATTTCCTGCTCGCGCAGCAGCTTGATCGCGGCATCGGCCAGGTCACGAATGATCGATTCGACGTCGCGGCCGACATAGCCGACTTCGGTGAACTTGGTCGCTTCGACCTTGATGAACGGCGCATTGGCCAATTTTGCCAGGCGACGGGCGATCTCGGTTTTACCGACACCGGTCGGGCCGATCATCAGGATGTTCTTTGGCGTGACTTCAACGCGCAGCTCTTCAGGCAGCTGCATGCGGCGCCAGCGGTTGCGCAGGGCAATGGCGACGGCGCGCTTGGCATCGTCCTGGCCGATGATGTGGCGGTTGAGTTCGTGGACGATTTCACGGGGAGTCATGGACATAGTATTTAGCGGACCTCAAGCAAGAATGAGCCGTGGCGCGAAGGCCAACACGGGCTTACTCGGCGCAGTCCTGCTCCTCAATGGTCTGGGTGTGATTGGTGAATACGCAGATGTCGGCGGCGATGCCGAGGGCGGTTTCGACGATTTCCCGGGCCGACAGATCGGTTTTCTTCAGCAGTGCACTGGCAGCGGCCTGGGCGTAACCGCCGCCGGAACCCATGGCGATCAGGCCTTCTTCGGGTTCAACTACATCGCCGTTGCCGGTGATGATCAGGGAGGCGTCTTTGTTGGCGACCGCGAGCATGGCTTCGAGGCGGCTCAGGGAGCGGTCGGTGCGCCATTCCTTGGCGAGTTCGACGGCGGCGCGCACCAGGTGGCCCTGGTGTTTTTCAAGCTGGCCTTCGAAGCGTTCGAAGAGGGTAAAGGCGTCAGCGGTGGCACCGGCAAAACCGGCGATGACCTGGCCGTGGTACAGGCGGCGAACTTTTTTCGCGTTGCCTTTCATCACGGTATTACCAAGGGAAACCTGGCCGTCGCCGCCCATGACGACTTTGCCGTGGCGGCGAACTGAAACGATGGTGGTCAAGGGAAGAGTCTCCACGCTGCGGGGCGAAAATGCCTTATGCCCATTCATATGGGGGTGCTGGAGTGGATTTCAACTGTGGGGCGAGACGAGGGACGAATGGTGTGAATCGAGTTCTGGATATAGTGCCCTTTCAGGCGCATTCGCTGGCAAGCCAGCTCCTACAGGGTTTGTCGAATATTCTGTAGGAGCTGGCTTGCCAGCGAAGAACGATGACGCAGTGGCCCTGACGGGATCAGCGGCTCTGGCGTTGTTGTAACAACAAATTGCTGAAACCGGCACCGGCCAGTTGTTTCTGCGCAGTGGTCAGTTGTTCGCGGTTGCTGAACGGACCGACCAGAACCCGATACCAGGTTTCGTCCTTCACCGTGCCGGACTCAACCGCCACGGCCTGGCCCAGCAGAATGATCTGCGCCCGCACCTTGTCCGCATCAGTCTCTTTGCGGAACGAGCCAGCCTGCAGGAAAAACTTCGTCACAGGCGCAGCCTTGACCGGTGGCGCAGGTGGCGGAGTAATCCCGGCCAAAGCTGCCTGGGCGCGGGCCGTATCGATCTTCGCCGCTTCGGCCGGGGTGACCGGCGTTGTCGGGATGACCGGCACTTGCGGCGTCGGCAGGGTTTTTTCCGGCACGGCATCCGGCGGCACGATGACTTCCGATTCCGGCAGCAAGGTGTAGAAATCGTACTTCGGCTTCACCGGCTGCGTCGGGCTCGGCGGGGTCTTGTTGGCCTCGGCGATCTTGCTGGCTTTCTGCTGTTGCTGTTGTTCGACCTTTTCACGCTTGACCGTGTCGCTGCCCTTGCCCGGTTCCAGCTTCATCAGAAATACGATGAAGGCGCCGACCGTCAGGCCGATGGCCATCCACAACCAACCCGGGATCGGTTGCTTTGCAGGAGCCTGGTAACGGCTGGCACCACGCTTGGGTGCAGGTTTTTTCTTGGCAGCCAACTTACATACGCTCCAGAGTTTCCAGGCCCAAGAGTTCCAGGCCTTGCTTGAGGGTGCGTCCGGTCAGCGCGGCGAGGCGCAGGCGGCTCTGCATTTGTGCCGGGGTATCGGCGGCGAGGATCGGGCAGTTCTCGTAGAAGCTGGAGAACAGGCCGGCGACGTCGTACAGATAGGTGCAGAGGATGTGCGGGGTGCCTTTTTCGGACACGTTGTTCAGAATTTCACCGAATTGCGCGAGTTTCGCCGCCAGTTCGTGTTCGTGCGCCGCTTCCAGAACGATCTGGCCGTCGACTTCGCTGAAGTCCTTGCCGAGTTTGCGGAACACGCCGGCCACACGGGTGTAGGCGTACAGCAGGTACGGCGCGGTGTTGCCTTCGAAGTTGAGCATCAGGTCGAAGTTGAAGCTGTAGTCACTGGTGCGGTGCTTGGACAGGTCGGCGTATTTCACTGCGCCGATGCCCACGACCTTGGCGATGTTGCGCAACTCGGCTTCGGCTAGTGTAGGGTTCTTGTCCTTGACCAGGGTGTAGGCGCGTTCCTGGGCTTCGGTCAGCAGGTCGATCAGCTTCACGGTGCCGCCATCACGGGTCTTGAACGGACGGCCGTCAGCGCCGTTCATGGTGCCGAAGCCCATGTGTTCCATTTCCATCGGATGGGTCACGAAACCGGCCTTGTGCGCCACGGCGAACACTTGCTGGAAGTGCAGGGCCTGACGCTGGTCGACGAAGTACAGCGCACGATCGGCCTTGAGCTTGCCGCTGCGGTAGCGCACGGCCGCCAGGTCGGTGGTGGCGTAGAGGTAGCCGCCGTCAGCCTTGACGATGATCACCGGCAGAGGGTCGCCATCGGCGTTCTTGAACTCGTCGAGGAACACGCACTGGGCGCCGTTGCTCTCGACCAGCATGCCTGCCGCCTTCAAATCATTGACCACGTTGATCAGGTCGTCGTTGTAGGCGCTTTCGCCCATTACGTCGGCCATGGTCAGTTTGACGTTAAGCAGTTCGTAGATCTTCTGGCAGTGGGACAGCGAGATGTCCTTGAACTTGGTCCACAACGCCAGGCAGTCAGCATCGCCGGCCTGCAACTTGACCACCAGGCCACGGGCGCGGTCGGCGAACTCTGCGGATTCGTCGAAGCGTTGCTTGGCGGCGCGGTAGAAGTTTTCCAGGTCCGACAGTTCGTCGCTGGTGATCGGGTTTTCCTGCAGATACGCCATCAGCATGCCGAACTGGGTGCCCCAGTCGCCGACGTGGTTCTGACGGATCACGGTGTCGCCGAGGAATTCCAGCACGCGGGCCACGCCGTCGCCGATGATGGTCGAGCGCAGGTGGCCGACGTGCATCTCTTTGGCCAGGTTCGGTGCCGACAGGTCGACCACGGTGCGCTGCACCGGGCCGGCCTTGCGCACGCCGATGTGGGCGTCGGCCAGGGCAGCGTCCAGGCGGGTCGCCAGGGCGTCGGTGTTCTGGAAGAAGTTCAGGAAGCCTGGACCTGCGATTTCGGTCTTGGCGACATTTTCGTCAGCCGGCAGCGCGGCGATGATTTTCTCGGCCAGATCGCGGGGCTTCATACCGGCCGGCTTGGCCAGCATCATGGCGATGTTGCTGGCGAAGTCGCCGTTCTTCTTGTCGCGGGAGTTTTCCACCTGGATCGCCGGCGACAGGCCTTCAGGCAACACACCTTCGTTGACGAGTTGGGTGATGGCTTGTTGGATCAGCTGGCGAATGGTGTCTTTCATGGTCTTCTCTTTCGACCGCAGGCGCGGCGGCGCATCATGCGCTGGTGGAAAAACTGGGCATTATCCGTTGCGAAGACGGGCTTGCCAACCTTAGCAGGCAGGATATGGATGTGTGGTGACAAAAGAGGCAAAGATCGCAGCCTTCGGCAACTCCTGCACGGATTGCGCGTTTCTGTAGGAGCTGCCGAAGGCTGCGATCTTTTGAGCGTTTAATACAAATCCACAGGATCAACATCCAAAGACCAACGCACCGCCCGCCCGCTCGGCATCTGCTCCAGCACCAACAGCCAACTGGCCAGCAATCGATGCAACGGCGCCCGGGCCGTAGCCTGCAACAACAGCTGCGCACGATAACGCCCGGCCCGTCGCTCCATTGGCGCCGGCACCGGTCCCAGCAATTCAATGCCGGTCAGACCCTGTTCGGCCAGCAAACGTTCGGCCTCGCTGCAGGCTTCATCCAGGAAGCCTTCGGCCTGACCCGGTTTGTGCGCCTCGGCTCTCAGTAACGCCAAGTGCGCAAACGGCGGCAATCCGGCCGCACGGCGCTCGCTCAAGGCCTGTTCGGCAAAGGCGAAATAGCCTTGCTCGGTCAATTGCACCAGCAGCGGATGGTCGGCCAGGTGCGTCTGGATAATCACTTTGCCCGGCTCTTCGGCGCGACCTGCGCGGCCGGCGACCTGGACGATCAGCTGAGCCATGCGCTCGCTGGCGCGGAAGTCGCCGGAGAACAGGCCACCGTCGGCGTCAAGGATCGACACCAGTGTCACCCGTGGAAAGTGGTGGCCTTTGGCAAGCATTTGCGTGCCGATCAAAATGCATGGCTGACCTTTTTGAATGGTTGCGAACAACTGGTTCATCGCGTCCTTGCGCGATGTGCTGTCGCGGTCGACCCGCAGCACCGGATAGTCCGGGAACAGAATCGCCAGGCGCTCCTCGGCCCGTTCGGTGCCGGCGCCCACGGGGCGCAGATCGACCTTGTTGCACTTCGGGCACTGGCGCGGCACGCGTTCGACGTAGCCGCAATGGTGGCAGCGCAATTCGCCGTGACGCTGATGCACGGTCATCCGCGCATCGCAACGCTGGCATTCGGACATCCAGCCGCAGTCATGGCACAGCAGGGTCGGGGCGAAGCCGCGGCGGTTGAGGAACACCAGTACCTGCTGCCCGGCGGCCAGGGTCTGGCCGATGGCTTGTTGCATCGGCCCGGAAATACCACTGTCCAGCGGGCGGCTTTTGACATCCAGACGCAGGAAGCGCGGCTGTTTGGCGCCGCCGGCTCGCTCGTTCAAGCGCAGCAGCCCGTAGCGGCCGGTGTAGGCATTGTGCAGGCTTTCCAGCGAAGGGGTGGCGGAGCCGAGGACAATCGGGATGTTTTCCTGGCGAGCCCGCACCAATGCCAGATCACGGGCGTGGTAGCGCAAGCCTTCCTGCTGTTTATAGGAACCGTCGTGTTCTTCGTCGATGATGATCAGGCCGGGGTTCTTCATCGGCGTGAACAGGGCCGAGCGGGTGCCGATAATAATGTCGGCCTCACCGTCCCGGGCGGCCAGCCAGGCCTCGAGGCGTTCACGGTCATTGACCGCCGAATGGATCAGCGCGATACGGGCATTGAAACGCTGTTCGAAGCGCGCCAGGGTCTGCGGGCCCAGGTTGATTTCCGGGATCAGCACCAGTGCTTGCTTGCCGGCCTCCAGGGTTTCGCGAATCAACTGTAAATAGACTTCGGTCTTGCCGCTGCCGGTGACGCCGGCCAGCAGGAACGCGTGATAACTGTCGAAGCCGGCGCGAATCGCCTCATAGGCGGCGCGTTGCTCCGGGTTCAGCGGCAGTTCCGGTTGCGCCAGCCAGTGTTCGTGGCGTACGCCCGGGGCGTGGCGGCGGATCTCGACCTGCACCAGCTCCTTGGTCAGCAGCAAATCCAGGCTGTCCTTGCTCAGCATCAGCTTGCTCAGCAACTGATGAGCGACGCCGTGGGGATGCTGGGCCAGCGTGGCCAGAGCTTCGCGCTGGCGCGGGGCGCGGGCGATGCGCGGATCATCGAGGCTGGCGCCCGGCGCGGCGGACCAGAAACGTTCCTGGCGCGTTTCGGCCAGCTCACCCTGGCGCAGCAACACCGGCAGCGCCCAGCTCAAGGTGTCGCCGAGGCTGTGCTGGTAATACTGGGAGGTCCACAAGCACAGCTTGAACAACGCGGGCGGTAGTGGTGGCGTAGCGTCGAGCAGTGCCAGGGCCGGCTTGAGTTTCTCGGCCGGCACTTCGCTGGTGTCGGTGACTTCCACCAGAATCCCGATCATCTCGCGCCGGCCGAACGGTACCCGCAGGCGCATGCCAGGGTGCAACTGGGCGCGCAGGACGCCGGCCGGAGCGCGGTAGTCGAACAGGCGGCGCAGCGGCGAAGGCAGGGCGAGGCGCAGAATGGCGTTGGGCACGCGGGGGGGTCTCGATCAACAAACAATAGGGGGCGTGACATATAACCTGTAGGAGTGAGCCTGCTCGCGATAGCAATCTTGCAGTCAACATAGTGGCGACTGGCAGACCGCTATCGCGAGCAGGCTCACTCCTACAGGGGATCGCGTATTGGGCCGGGAGCCTAGCAGACGACTGGTTTCAGGGACAGCTTGCGTGATCAGGATTGTCTGGTAGAATCCGCGGCCTAATTACGTGCGGTATTCAACAATAGTGTTGGGTGGCGGCACGCTAGCCTGAGGAAGACACCATGAAAGCTGATATCCATCCAGAATACCCGGCAGTTGCTGTTACCTGCAGCTGCGGCAACAAGTTCGAAACCCGTTCGACCTTCGGCAAAGCCCTGGCGATCGACGTTTGCAACGAATGCCACCCGTTCTACACCGGTAAGCAGAAGACTCTGGACACCGGTGGTCGCGTACAGAAGTTCGCCGACCGTTTCGGTGCTTTCGGCGCGAAAAAGGCCTAAGGCCGATCAACTTGGGAAGCCGCTACGGTTTTTCCATGCTGATGAAGAAGGCGTCCCTGGCGGGCGCCTTTTTTATGTCCGCGATTTGGCTGTCTGGCGCCCAGGCCTTTTGCCCGGCGCCAAGCGGCCTGACGCCCGTCGCGGTGCAGCGGGTAGTGGACGGCGACACCCTGCGCCTGAGCGATGGCCGCAGCGTGCGCATGATCGGCTTGAACACGCCGGAGCTGGGCAAAAAAGGCCGTTCCGACGAACCGTTCGCCGTGGCCGCGCGCAAACGCCTCGAAGCCCTGGTGGCGGCGAGTGACGGGCGGGTTGGGTTGGTGCCTGGCAAAGAAAGCAAGGACCATTATGGCCGCACCCTGGCCCATGTCTACGGTGCCGATGGCACCAACCTCGAAGCGCAGATGCTCGCCGAGGGCCTGGGTTTTCTGGTGGCCGTGGCACCGAATGTCGATCTGGTCGCCTGTCAGCAAGCCGCAGAGCGCAACGCTCGACAGGCCGGGCTCGGTGTGTGGCGCCAGTCGCCTGTACTGAAAGCGGAGCAGATCAGCACTTCCGGTTTTGCCGTGCTCAGCGGTCGTGTGAGCAAGGTGCAGCGCAATCGCGGCGGGGTTTGGATCGAGTTACAGGATTCTGTTGTATTACGCGTTGCACCCAATCTGTTGGCGCGTTTCGATGTGATTTCGCTGGAAAGCCTCAAGGGCAAGCAGGTCGAGGCGCGCGGCTGGGTGCTGGATCGCTCGCGCAAAGGCGGTCTCAAGGATGGCCAGGCGCGCTGGATGTTGCCCTTGACCGATCCGGCGATGCTTCAAGCGGCACAGTGATAAAAAATTGTAGACATTTTTTCTGTCGATTGTGAACAGTCTATCCCTTGTGTTCCGTGGCTCTTGGTCCAAAGTCGTAGGGCCGGGAGCTTGACAGGGGTGACCGGTCAGTCTTGTGGGGACTTTGCGAGGCGCGTATCCTCGCTGACCAGTCTGTCCAACAGTAAAAGCGGAATGCCAAAATGTCTGATCTGAAAACTGCCGCTCTCGAATATCACGCCAATCCTCGTCCAGGGAAGCTGAGTGTCGAGCTCACCAAGGCCACTGCTACCGCTCGCGACCTGTCGCTGGCCTACAGCCCGGGCGTAGCCGAACCAGTCCGCGAGATCGCCCGCGATCCTGAACTGGCCTACAAGTACACCGGCAAAGGCAACCTGGTTGCAGTCATTTCCGATGGCACCGCGATTCTCGGCCTGGGTAACCTCGGCCCATTGGCTTCCAAGCCAGTGATGGAAGGTAAAGGCGTACTGTTCAAGCGCTTCGCCGGCATCGACGTTTTCGACATCGAAGTCGACTCCGAAAGCCCGCAAGCCTTCATCGACACCGTCAAGCGCATCTCCATCACCTTCGGTGGCATCAACCTGGAAGACATCAAGGCACCAGAGTGCTTTGAAATCGAACGCGCTCTGATCGAGCAGTGCGATATTCCGGTATTCCACGATGACCAGCACGGCACCGCTATCGTGACCGCCGCTGGCATGATCAACGCCCTGGAAATCGCTGGCAAAACCCTGGCTGATGCCAAGATCGTCTGCCTGGGCGCCGGCGCTGCCGCCATCTCCTGCATGAAATTGCTGGTGAGCATGGGCGCCAACATCGAAAACATCTACATGGTCGACCGTACCGGCGTGATCCACTCCGGCCGTGACGACCTGAACCAGTACAAGGCTGTGTTCGCTCACGCGACCGACAAGCGCACCCTGGCTGACGCCCTGCAAGGCGCTGACGTGTTTGTAGGCCTGTCCGGTCCGAACCTGCTGAGCGCTGAAGGCCTGCTGTCGATGGCGCCTAACCCGATCGTGTTCGCCTGCTCCAACCCTGATCCGGAAATCTCCCCGGAACTGGCGCACGCCACTCGTAACGACGTGATCATGGCTACCGGTCGTTCCGACTACCCGAACCAGGTCAACAACGTACTGGGCTTCCCGTTCATCTTCCGTGGTGCCCTGGACGTTCGCGCCAAGCGCATCAACGAAGAAATGAAAGTGGCTGCGGCCAACGCCCTGCGCGAACTGGCCAAGTTGCCGGTGCCTCAGGAAGTGTGCGACGCCTACGGCGGCATCAAGCTGGAATTCGGTCGTGAGTACATCATTCCGAAGCCAATGGATGCCCGCCTGATCACCCTGATCTCCGATGCCGTGGCCAAAGCCGCGATCGAGACCGGTGTGGCGACCCTGCCGTATCCGAAGAACTACCCGCTGAAAAGCGTGGATGACGTGTTCAACGGCTAAGCCGTTGTAGCGCTTCAACGAAAAGCCCCGGCTTGTGAGAGTCGGGGCTTTTTTGTGCCTGAAGGTTTTGCATTGGCTGTGGGTGCCTCTTCGCTGGCAAGCCAGCTCCTACAAGAACTGCGTGTACCTGTAGGAGCTGGCTTGCCAGCGAAGAGGCCGGGTCAGGCGACACAAAAATCGATGCGCAATAAAAAACCCCGCACTTCTTTCAAGGGCGGGGCTTTTCAAATTGCCGCTATCAGAACAAATCGATCGGCGCCGCTTCATCCGCTGGCAGCGGGCTGCCAGGTGCCAGGCCGTTGCCCAGTTCGTTCCCCGACGGTGGCGTATCTTCGACCTTGAACAGCTCGAAGTAGGCCCCCGGGGTGCCCGGGCTGGCCGCGCGGCCGCTGACCGGATCGACTCGCAGGCTGAGTATGCCTTCCGGCTCCGGCTGCGTATGCGGCGGTTTGCCTTTGAGCGCGGGGCCCATGTAGTTCATCCAGATCGGCAGCGCGACGGTGCCGCCGAATTCCTTGCGGCCCAGGCTTTCCGGTTGATCGAAACCGGTCCACACGGTCGTCACGTAATCGGCGTTGTAACCGGAGAACCAGGCGTCCTTGGATTCGTTGGTCGTGCCGGTCTTGCCGGCAATGTCCGGGCGGCCCAGGGCCAGTGCGCGGCGACCGGTGCCGAGCTTGATCACGTCCTCAAGCATGCTGTTGAGGATGTACGTGGTGCGCCCGTCAATGATGCGTTCAGCCACGGCGGGTGCTTGTGGCGTCGACGTAGTGCCTGGGGCTTCGCTCACCGTTGCGTTGACTGTGAAGGCTTGAGGGGCGGTTGGCGCGGCAATGCCATCGCTGGCAGCACCGCCCTGAGGCACGCTTGGTGGGTTGGCGACGAACAGTGTGTCGCCGTTGCGGCTTTCGATCTTGTCGATGATGTACGGGGTGATCTTGTAGCCGCCGTTGGCGAAGGCGCTCCAGCCGGTGGCGATTTCCATAGGCGTCAGGGTCGCGGTGCCCAGCGCCAGGGAAAGGTTGGGTGGCAGGTCCTGTTTGTTGAAGCCGAAGCGAGTGATGTAATCGATGGTCTTGCCTACGCCCATCGCTTGCAGCAAGCGGATCGACACCAGGTTGCGCGACTTGTACAGCGCTTCGCGCAGGCGAATCGGGCCGAGGAAGGTATTGGTGTCGTTCTTCGGGCGCCAGACCTTGTCCAGGTACTCGTCGACGAACACGATCGGTGCGTCGTTCACCAGGCTGGAGGCGGTGTAGCCGCTATCCAGTGCGGCGGCGTAGACGAACGGCTTGAAGCTCGAACCCGGCTGGCGCTTGGCCTGCAATGCGCGATTGTAGTTGCTCTGTTCGAAGGCGAAACCGCCGACCAGCGAACGAATGGCGCCGTTCTGCGGGTCCAGGGACACCAGCGCGCCCTGGGCCTGAGGGATCTGGCTGAATTTCAACGAATTGTCCGGCTGACGCTGCACGCGAATCAGATCGCCCACTTGAGCCACGTCCGAAGGCTGCTTCGGATTGGCGCCCATGCTGTTGGTATTGAGGAACGGGCGGGCCCATTTCATGGTGTCCCAGCTCACGTGTTCCTGGCCGGTGCGGGTCAGCACTTGCAGGCCGTTCTTGTCGACCAGGGTCACGATGGCCGGTTCCAGGCCGCTGATGGTGCGTTGTTTGGTCAGCTCGGTGGCCCAGGCTTCGCGAGTCTTGCCCGGCAGCCGCGACTCGGGTCCGCGATAGCCGTGGCGCTGATCGTAGGTCATCAGGCCTTCGTGGACCGCGGTGTTGGCCAGCTCCTGGAGGTTGCTCGGCACCGTGGTGGTGACGCGGAAGCCTTCGGTATACGCGTCGCTGCCATAACGCCCAACCATTTCGGCACGGGCCATTTCGGCGATGTACGGGGCATTCACTTCTGGAGTCGGCACGTGATAGCTGGCGTTCAGCGGCTCGTTGACCGCAGTGGTGTAGTCGGCCTCGCTGATTTTTCCGAGCTTGTACATGCGCCCCAGGATCCAGTCGCGACGCTCCTTGCTGCGCGCCGGGTTGGCCAGCGGGTTGAAGCGCGACGGCGCCTTGGGCAGACCGGCGATCATCGCCATCTGCGCCAGGCTGACATCGCGGATCGATTTGCCGTAATAGACCTGCGCCGCCGCCTCGATGCCATAGGCACGGTTACCCAGATAGATTTTGTTGACGTACAGCTCGAGGATCTCGTCCTTGGTCAGCTGCCGTTCGATCTGCAGGGCCAGCAGGATCTCGGTGGTCTTGCGCGAAAAGCTGCGTTCGCTGCTCAGGAAGAAGTTCTTCGCCACCTGCATGGTGATCGTGCTGCCGCCGGACTGGATGTGTCCGCTTTTGACCAACTGGGTCGCGGCACGCATCAGGCTGCTCGGATCGACGCCGTAGTGGTTGGCGAAATTGTCGTCTTCAGCACTTAGTAACGCATTGATGAAATTGGGGGGAATGTCGGCGAAACGGATCGGCGTGCGGCGCATTTCGCCAAATTCTGCGATCAACTTGTTATCGCTGCTGTAGACCCGCAAAGGGATCTGCAACTGGATGCTTCTCAGCGCCTCCACGGACGGCAGCCCGGGACTAAGGTAGAGGTACGCCCCGCTCAGACCCAGAAGGAGTCCGCAGAAAACCGCGACGATGGACCAACCGAAAAACTTCAGCAGACGAATCAAGGCTTTTGGATATCCAGGGCAAAAATGAATTGGGCAACAGGGTTCAGGCTAAATGAGAACGACCCGCGCTTGAGCAAATGCGGAAAAAAAACGCTGGGCATTATAAGCATTTTTCTGACCGGGAGCGTGGTTGACGCTGCTGTCAAGACGGGTGGATTGAACGCAATGGATATTGCAGAGTCCGTAACTCACGGAAAGTCATAGGGAATTGGTAGTGCCAGGACTCTTCAACAAAAAATCCAATACGCTCTTGGGAATCGACATCAGCTCCACCGCGGTGAAACTTCTGGAGTTGAGCCGTCAGGGCGAGCGCTACCGGGTCGAAGCCTATGCGGTCGAGCCATTGCCGGTCGGCGCAGTGATCGAAAAGAACATCGCTGAACTCGAAAGCGTGGGGTTGGCCCTCACGCGCGTGCTGATCAGGGCCAGAACCGGCCTCAAGAGCGTGGCCGTGGCCGTGGCAGGCTCGGCGGTGATCACCAAGACCATCGAGATGGATGCAGGTCTTTCCGAGGACGAGATGGAAAGCCAGCTGAAGATCGAGGCTGATCAGTACATTCCTTATCCGCTGGACGAAGTCGCGATCGACTTTGAAGTCCAGGGCACCTCCGTGCGCAATCCGGATCGCGTCAACGTGTTGCTAGCCGCTTGCCGCAAGGAAAACGTCGAAGTCCGCGAGGCAGCCCTGACCCTGGCGGGGCTGACCGCCCGCGTGGTCGAGGTCGAGGCCTACGCGCTGGAGCGTTCATTCGAATTGCTGGCCAGCCGTCTCGCGGTTTCCGGGGAGTCTTCGACGGTCGCAGTGGTGGACATCGGCGCCACCATGACCACCCTGAGCGTGCTGCGCAACGGGCGGATTATCTACACCCGCGAACAACTGTTCGGCGGTCGGCAACTGACCGAGGAAATCCAGCGTCGCTATGGCTTGACGCTGGAGCAGGCGGGGCTGGCGCAAAAGAAGGGCGGTCTGCCGGATGACTATGCCGGTGAGGTCTTGCAACCATTTCGAGAGGCGCTGGTGCAGCAGGTGTCGCGCTCGTTGCAATTCTTCTTCGCCTCAGGCCAGTACAGCGTCGTCGACCATGTCCTGTTGGTCGGCGGTACCGCGTCGATCCCGGGGCTGGACCGTTTGATCGAGCAGCAATTGGGCACGCCGACCCAGGTTGCGAATCCTTTTTGCGAAATGACTCTGGGCAGCAAGGTCAATGGTGCTGCTCTGGCGAGTGATGCCCCGGCGTTGATGATCGCCTGTGGTCTGGCCCTCAGGAGCTTCGACTGATGGCACGGATCAACCTTTTACCTTGGCGCGAGGAGCGGCGTGAAGCCCGCCGCAAGCGCTTCCTGCTGGTCCTGGTGGCCGTGATGGTGGGCACGATGGGCGCGGTACTGGTCGCGAACCAGGCCATCAGCGGTGCCATCGACCGGCAAGTCGCCCGTAACGACTACATCGGCAAGCAAGTCGCCGTGGTCGATGAGCGGATCAAACAGATCAATGATCTCAAGGCGCGCCGTCAGCAACTGGTCGAGCGCATGCGCATCATCCAGGACCTGCAGGGCAATCGCCAAATCAGCGGGCGAATATTTGACCAGTTGGCGCGAGCACTGCCTGACGGCGTGTATTTCACCGAAGTGAAAATGACCGCAAAGACCTTGTCCATCACCGGCGCTGCGCAATCCAACAACCGTGTTTCAGAATTGATGCGCAACCTTGAGGCATCAGACTGGTTCGATGCGCCGAGCCTGACCGAAGTCAAGGCCACAGCTGCCGGCCAGGTGGAGCCGGCCAACGTCTTCCAGTTGACCGTTCGCCAGACTCAACCCGCAGCACCGGAGGGGGGCAAATGAGTCCATCCGAATGGTTCGAAGGGCTGCGCAAGATCGACATCAATGAGCTGGATACCAGCAACATGGGTTCCTGGCCGCCGCCGATCAAGTTTCTGGTGGTTGGTTTGCTCGTGCTTCTGGTGCTGGCCTTTGGCTATAACTTTTCCACCCGCGACCTTGTGAGCCAGCTCGATCTCAAGCGCGAGGAAGAGTCGACACTCAAGGAGCAGTTCGCCGACAAAGCCCGCATGGCGGCGAATCTGGATCTCTACACCCGGCAGTTGAAGGAGATGGAGAACGCCTTCGGTGTGCTGTTGCGGCAACTGCCCGGCGACACCGAAGTGCCCGGCTTGCTGGAAGACATCACGCGTACGGGCCTCGGCAGTGGCCTGGAGTTCGAAGAGATCAAGCTGCTGCCGGAGGTCGCCCAGCCGTTCTACATCGAACTGCCGATCCAGATCACGGTCACCGGGGATTACCACGACCTGGCCACCTTCGTCAGTGGTGTGGCCGGATTGCCGCGAATCGTCACCTTGCACGATTTCGACCTTGCCCCCCTCAGCCCCCAGGGTGGTCCGAAACTGCGCTTGAGCATCCTCGCCAAGACCTACCGCTACAACGACAAGGGACAGCATCAATGAGACCGGCGCAGTGTTTTTCGGTAGTGGTGGTGCTGTCTGCCCTGTCCGGTTGTGGCGCAGGCGATGACTACAACGATCTGGACGCGTACATGAACGAAATGCGCCTGCGTGGGCCGGGCAGGATTGAGCCAGCGCCGGTATTCCGGTCTTACCCGACATTCACCTACAACGCGGCGAATCTGCGCAGCCCGTTTTCGCCGCAGATCAGCACTGATCTGGCGGCTCAGCGGCGGGGTTCACGTAACGTCAAACCCGACCCTGGTCGGGTCAAGCAATACCTCGAAGGTTTCAACATCGAGCAGTTTGAGATGGTCGGCACCCTTTCCAATGTAACGGGCTCTTATGCCTTGCTGCGAGGGGCGGGTGGGGTCCATCGGATGAAAGTCGGCGATTACCTGGGGCGTAACGACGGACGGATCGTTGCAATCAATGGCTCGCAAGTCGAAGTGGTTGAAATTGTCCCTGATGGTCAGGGCGCGTGGCTGGAGCGTCCCCGGACCATCCCTTTGAAAGAGCACTCATAGTGGAACTCGAATAATGAACCGGATTTTCTCAACCTTCGGCCTTTCGCTATGGATAGCGCTGTTGTCGCCGATGGTACAAGCGGCCAATCTCAAGACGCTGGATGTCGCTACGCTGCCGGGAGACCGTGTCGAGTTGAAGTTGACGTTCGATGAGCCGCCCCCGGTGCCCCACGGCTACACAACGGAGTCGCCGGCCCGGATTGCCCTGGATTTGCCGGGTGTCGCCAGTCAGCTGGCCAGCAAGACTCGCGATCTCGGCAGTGGAAATGCCCGTAGTGCAACGGTAGTGGAAGCCCGTGACCGTACACGATTGATCATCAACCTGACCCAGCCGGCCCCATACGACTCGCGAATTGAAGGCAACAATTTGCTGGTAGTTGTCGGGCAGGGTGTCAAGCCGTCGACATCCAGGCCGGCGGCTACAGCAGCAATGCCAGTTCCGGCACGAGCCGCTGCGCCGGCAGGCAAGGCCATCCGCGGTGTGGATTTCCAGCGGGGAACCCAGGGTGAAGGCAACGTGGTGATCGACTTGTCGGATCCATCGATGGCGCCCGACATACAAGAGCGCGAGGGCAAGATCATCGTCGGATTTGCCAAAACCCGATTGCCCGAGCCGTTGCGCGTGCGTCTGGATGTGAAGGATTTCGCCACGCCAGTGCAGTTCGTCAATGCCAGCGCCAGCGGCGATCGAGCCACCATCAGCATTGAGCCCGGTGGCAGGTTCGATTACTCGACCTATCAGACCGACAGCAAGCTCACGGTCAGCGTTCGCCCGGCGACGGTCGACGACCCGCAAAAGCGCAATGCCGGGCAACACGCCTACAGCGGCGAGAAGCTTTCGCTGAATTTCCAGGACATCGATGTACGTTCGGTGCTGCAACTGATCGCTGATTTCACCAACCTCAATCTGGTGGCCAGCGACACGGTGCAGGGTGGCATCACTTTGCGCTTGCAGAACGTGCCGTGGGACCAGGCGCTGGATCTGGTGCTGAAAACCAAGGGGCTGGATAAGCGCAAGGTCGGCAATGTCCTGCTTGTTGCGCCGGCCGATGAAATTGCTGCTCGTGAGCGCCAGGAGCTGGAATCACAGAAGCAGATTGCCGATCTGGCGCCATTGCGTCGGGAGCTGTTGCAGGTCAACTACGCCAAGGCGGCGGACATCGCCAAGCTCTTCCAGTCGGTGACCAGTGCCGAAGCGAAATCCGACGAACGGGGGTCTATCACCGTCGATGAGCGCACCAACAACATCATTGCCTACCAGACCCAGGACCGGCTTGATGAGTTGCGCAGGATTGTCACGCAACTGGATATCCCTGTGCGTCAAGTCATGATCGAGGCGCGCATTGTCGAAGCCAACGTCGACTATGACAAAAGTCTCGGGGTGCGCTGGGGCGGTTCGATACAGAACAAGGGCAACTGGAACACCTCCGGTGTCAGTAACGGGGTCAATGGGTCGTCAACCATTGGCACGCCCGGCAGTACCAGCACCAATTCACCGTTCGTCGACATGGGCGCGGTCAATAACACCTCGGGAATCGGCATCGCGTTCATCACCGATAACGTCCTGCTGGACCTGGAACTGACAGCCATGGAGAAAACCGGCAACGGGGAAATCGTCTCGCAACCCAAGGTGGTCACGTCAGACAAGGAAACCGCCAAAATCCTCAAAGGCACCGAGATTCCCTATCAGGAAGCCAGTTCCAGTGGCGCGACTTCGGTGTCGTTCAAGGAGGCTTCGCTGTCGCTGGAGGTGACGCCGCAGATCACGCCCGACAACCGGATCATCATGGAGGTCAAGGTGACCAAGGACGAACCGGACTTCCTGAACAAGGTCCAGGATGTGCCGCCCATCAAGAAAAACGAAGTCAACGCCAAGGTCCTGGTCAACGATGGCGAGACCATCGTCATTGGCGGTGTTTTCTCAAATACTCAGAGCAAGGTCGTAGATAAGGTGCCATTTCTTGGCGATGTGCCGTATCTTGGCCGCCTTTTCCGGCGTGATGTGGTTTCGGAGAAAAAATCCGAGCTGTTGGTATTCCTCACTCCGCGTATCATGAATAACCAGGCGATTGCTGTGAGTCATTGATTCTGTGCGAAATTTGATTCTTGTTGGACCGATGGGTGCTGGAAAAAGCACCATCGGCCGGTTGCTGGCCAAAGAGCTGCGCCTGCCATTCAAAGATTCCGATAAGGAAATTGAATTGCGCACGGGCGCCAATATCCCTTGGATCTTCGATAAAGAAGGCGAACCGGGCTTTCGCGATCGCGAGCAGGCAATGATTGCCGAGCTGTGCGATTACGACGGTGTGGTGCTGGCGACAGGCGGGGGCGCGGTCATGCGCGAAGCCAATCGCCGGGCACTGCATGCCGGTGGGCGGGTGGTTTATCTGCATGCGTCTGTCGAACAGCAGGTCGGCCGCACGGCCCGCGACCGCAATCGGCCATTATTGCGTACTGCCGATCCGGCCAAGACCCTTCGGGATCTGTTGGCGATCCGCGATCCGCTTTATCGGGAAATTGCCGACCTGGTGGTCGAAACCGATGAGCGACCGCCACGAATGGTCGTACTCGACATTCTAGAGCGCTTGCAGCAGTTGCCACCCCGTTAAAGCGCCGCGCGAAATGCGCTATCCTCGACGTCGCGCCATGACCGCTCAAGGTTGTGGCGGATGGCTTGCGAACGGCGTCACACCAGCAGAGGCCGTGGATATCCGTAAACTCAGGGCAGGATGCCTGATTCATCTTCACTGTGGGGACACATGCAGACACTCAAGGTCGATCTAGGCGAGCGCAGCTACCCGATTCATATTGGCGAAGGTTTATTGGATCAGCCTGAGCTGCTGGCCCCGCACATTCGCGGACGGCAAGTAGCGATCATCTCCAACGAGACTGTTGCGCCGCTCTATCTCGAGCGTCTGACCCGCAGCCTGGCGCAGTTCTCGGTGATTTCCGTGGTGCTGCCCGACGGCGAGGCCTTCAAGACCTGGCAAACCCTGCAACTGATTTTCGACGGCCTGCTGACCGCCCGGCATGACCGCCGCACCACAGTGATCGCCCTCGGTGGCGGTGTGATCGGTGA
Source organism: Pseudomonas sp. P4_B3 (assembly GCF_056402295.1). Taxonomy (NCBI): domain Bacteria; kingdom Pseudomonadati; phylum Pseudomonadota; class Gammaproteobacteria; order Pseudomonadales; family Pseudomonadaceae; genus Pseudomonas; species Pseudomonas sp. P4_B3. The sequence goes on along the minus strand of NZ_JBFUHR010000010.1, from coordinate 13,678 downwards.
CATGGCCGGCTTTGCCGCCGCCTGCTACCAGCGCGGCGTCGATTTCATTCAGGTTCCGACCACACTGTTGTCGCAAGTCGACTCTTCGGTGGGCGGCAAGACCGGGATCAACCATCCGCTGGGCAAGAACATGGTCGGCGCCTTCTATCAGCCGAACGTGGTGCTGATCGATACCGCCAGCCTCAATACCCTGCCGGCGCGCGAGCTGTCCGCCGGGTTGGCCGAAGTCATCAAGTACGGGCTGATCTGCGATGAGCCGTTCCTGACCTGGCTCGAAGACAACGTCGACCGTCTGCGCAATCTGGATCAACAAGCCCTGACTTATGCCATCGAGCGCTCCTGCGCGGCCAAGGCAGCGGTGGTCGGTGCCGATGAGAAGGAGACGGGCGTTCGTGCCACGTTGAACCTGGGCCACACTTTTGGCCACGCCATCGAAACCCACATGGGCTATGGTGTATGGCTTCATGGTGAAGCAGTGGCTGCTGGCACCGTAATGGCGCTGGAAATGTCCGCGCGACTGGGCTGGATCAGCGAGCAAGAGCGCGATCGCGGCATTCGCCTGTTCCAGCGTGCGGGGCTGCCGGTCATACCGCCAGAAGAGATGACAGAAGCCGATTTCCTCGAACACATGTCCATTGATAAAAAAGTGATCGACGGTCGTTTGCGCCTGGTGCTACTGCGCCACATGGGTGAAGCGGTGGTGACCGACGATTATCCGAAAGAGGTTCTACAGGCCACGCTGGGGGCAGACTACCGCGCCCTGGCCCAGCTTAAAGGTTAATAAGAACACAATGACTAGTTTGCATGCCGACGAGGCTTTCCTCGGCCATTACCAGTTGAGTCATGACCCTTTTGCTCCTCGGGTGCCTGGCTTCAAGTTTTTCCCGGCCCAGCGCAAACCCGTGCTGGGACAACTGCATCACCTGGCGCGTTACAGCCAGTTACTGCTGGTGGTCACCGGTCCTGAGGGCAGTGGCAAGACCCTGTTGCGCCAGGCCCTGGTCGCCAGTACCAACAAGCAATCGGTACAAAGTCTGGTGGTGTCCGCCCGTGGCGCCGGCGATGCGGCCGGAGTGTTGCGTCAGGTGGCCCAGGCGCTGAACGTTGCCCAGGCTGATGCCGACGCTATTCTGGCCCAAGTGGTGCAGCTTGCACTGACCGGGCAGGAAGTCTATCTGCTGGTCGATGACGCCGAACAACTGGACGAGTCCGCCCTTGAGGCGCTGATGATCCTCGCTGCCGGCGCGCCTGAAGGCCGCCCGCATGTGTTCCTGTTCGGTGAAACCTCGCTGATTGCTCAGCTTGAGGCTTTGCATCTCGAGGAAGAGCGTTTCCACGTCATCGAACTACAGCCCTACACCGAAGAAGAAACTCGCGAATATCTGGAGCAGCGGCTTGAAGGCGCTGGTCGCGGTATCGAACTTTTCACCGCAGATCAGATCTCTGATATTCACGAAAGCTCCGAAGGTTGGCCTGGCAGCATCAATCAGGTCGCCCGCGATGCAATGATCGAAGCCATGATCGCCAGCCGCTCAGCGGTCAAGCGTCCAAAAATGGGGTTCAATATGCCGAAGAAACACGTATTGGCGATTTCCGCCGTGGTCGTGGTCGCGGTAGCTGCCGCCTGGTTGATGCCGGGTCGCAACAAGGCACCGACCACGGGTACACCGGCCAACGAACAGGCGCAACTGCCGCTTGGTCAGGGCCAGCCAACAGCGAATAGTGGCGGTGCTCCAGCCGTCGAATTCGCCGGCAACACGCAGCCGATGCCATTGCCGTTGGTCGGCAATTCGCAGCCAGTCATGCGAGGTCCGCTGGCTGAAGCCGCAGGCGGCATCACCGAAGGCGACGATGGCGTGCCGGTCGAAGGTTCCAGCGCTACGCCGCCGACCGTCACCACAACCGCGCCGCCTGTGGGTGTTCCTGCCGGTCCTGCGCCGACGCCAGCCGCCAAGCCTACCCCTGCGCCGACTCAGGTCGCCAGTGCCAAGCCAGCGCCTGCTCCAGTGGCTAAACCTGCTCCAGCACCGGCCAAGCCAGCCGTTGCTGCTGCGGCCAAGCCTGCAGAGAAACCAGCCCCGGTGGCCAAGGCGGCTGGCGGCACCTGGTACGCAGGGCAAGCACCGGGCAACTACGTGGTGCAGATCCTCGGCACCAGCTCCGAAGCGTCCGCACAAAACTTCGTCAAGGAGCAGGGCGGCGAGTACCGTTACTTCAAGAAAGTCCTCAACGGCAAGCCGCTTTACGTGATCACCTACGGCAACTTCGCCAATCGTGATGCAGCCGTTTCCGCCATCAAGGCCTTGCCAGCGAAGGTTCAGGCTGGTAAACCTTGGCCTCGCACTGTCGCCAGCGTCCAACAGGAACTGGCAACAACTCGCTGAAGATTCGGCGGCCTTACCCAGGCCGCCTCTCCAAGCACCTCAAAATTTCTACAAGTGCGCGCCGTCTCTACAGACTGCGTGCCTTGTGGTGTCTGCGTCACAGTAGTCTTTGAGTCGTTGCGGTCAAAATTAAAAAAAGTTTTGACTAGCACAGCAGATCGCTTTAAACCTTTCACAAATGCGACATAGATTTGCGACATTTCGTCGTCAAATTTGTGAGGCTAAGTGTCGGTGTGTACAATGACCTCCCTTTTGCCCCCGCAAAGCTGGCGTGCGTTCGGCGTGGATGGCAAGTGGTTGAATTGAAAAGAAATTTGCCTCGATCAGAGGCAGCCTGGTGAGAAAGTGTCTATGAAAGCAGGTCTGTACCAACCAGATGAATTCAAGGATAACTGCGGTTTCGGCCTGATAGCCCATATGCAGGGCGAGCCCAGTCATACCCTTTTGCAAACGGCCATCGAGGCCCTGACCTGCATGACCCACCGCGGTGGGATTAATGCCGACGGCAAGACCGGTGACGGTTGCGGTCTGCTGATTCAAAAGCCGGACGTGTTCCTGCGAGCCATCGCCCAGGAAACCTTCGGCGTCGAAATGCCCAAGCAATACGCCGTGGGCATGGTCTTCTTCAACCAGGACCCGGTCAAAGCCGAAGCCGCTCGCGAGAACATGAACCGCGAGATCCTGGCCGCTGGCCTGCAACTGGTCGGCTGGCGCAAAGTGCCGATCGACACCAGCGTTCTCGGCCGCCTGGCCCTTGAGCGCCTGCCGCAGATCGAGCAAGTGTTCATCGGCGGTGAAGGCCTGAGCGATCAGGACATGGCCGTCAAGCTGTTCACCTCCCGTCGTCGCTCGTCCGTGGCCAACGCCGCTGACACCGACCACTACGTCTGCAGCTTTTCGCACAAGACCATCATTTACAAAGGCCTGATGATGCCGGCGGACTTGACCGCCTTCTATCCAGACCTGAGCGATGAGCGCCTGCAAACTTCGATTTGCGTGTTCCACCAGCGCTTCTCCACCAACACCCTGCCGAAATGGCCGCTGGCCCAACCGTTCCGCTTCCTGGCGCACAACGGCGAGATCAACACCATCACCGGCAACCGCAACTGGGCCGTGGCCCGTCGCACCAAGTTCACCAACGATCTGATGGACCTGGAAGAACTCGGCCCGCTGGTCAACCGCGTCGGTTCCGACTCCTCGAGCATGGACAACATGCTCGAGCTGATGGTCACCGGTGGCATCGACCTGTTCCGTGGCGTGCGGATGATCATTCCGCCTGCGTGGCAGAACGTCGAGACCATGGACCCGGACCTGCGTGCGTTCTACGAATACAACTCGATGCACATGGAACCGTGGGACGGCCCGGCCGGCGTGGTAATGACCGACGGTCGCTACGCGGTGTGCCTGCTCGACCGTAACGGTCTGCGTCCGGCGCGTTGGGTCACCACCAAGAACGGTTTCATCACCCTGGCCTCGGAAATCGGTGTCTGGAACTACCAGCCTGAAGACGTGATCGCCAAGGGCCGTGTGGGCCCGGGCCAGATCTTTGCCGTGGACACCGAAACCGGTCAGATCCTCGACACCGATGCGATCGACAACCGCCTGAAGTCCCGTCATCCGTACAAGCAATGGCTGCGCAAGAATGCCCTGCGCATTCAGGCGACCATGGAAGACAACGACCACGGTTCGGCGTTCTACGACGTCGATCAGCTCAAGCAATACATGAAGATGTACCAGGTCACGTTCGAAGAGCGCGACCAGGTGCTGCGTCCACTGGGCGAACAGGGCTACGAAGCCGTGGGCTCGATGGGCGACGATACGCCGATGGCCGTGCTGTCCCAGCGTGTGCGCACGCCGTACGACTATTTCCGCCAGCAGTTCGCCCAGGTGACCAACCCGCCGATCGACCCGCTGCGTGAAGCCATCGTCATGTCGCTGGAAATCTGCCTCGGTGCCGAGCGCAACATTTTCCAGGAGTCGCCGGAACACGCTTCGCGCGTGATCCTCAGCTCGCCGGTCATTTCCCCGGCCAAGTGGCGCTCGCTGATGAACCTCGATCGTCCGGGCTTCGAGCGCGCGATCATCGATCTGAACTACGACGAAAGCGTCGGCCTGGAAGCTGCGATCCGCAACGTTGCCGATCAGGCTGAAGAAGCCGTACGCTCGGGCCGTACTCAGGTCGTGCTGAGTGACCGTCACATTGCCCCGGGCAAGCTGCCGATCCACGCGTCCCTGGCTACTGGCGCGGTGCACCACCGCCTGACCGAAAAAGGCCTGCGTTGCGACTCCAACATCCTGGTGGAAACCGCGACCGCTCGCGATCCGCATCACTTCGCCGTGTTGATCGGTTTCGGCGCCTCTGCCGTTTACCCGTTCCTGGCCTATGAAGTGCTGGGTGACCTGATCCGTACCGGTGAAGTCCTGGGCGACCTCTACGAGGTGTTCAAGAACTACCGTAAAGGCATCACCAAAGGCTTGCTCAAGATCCTGTCGAAGATGGGCATCTCGACCATCACTTCGTACCGTGGTGCGCAGTTGTTCGAAGCCATCGGCCTGTCCGAGGAAGTCTGCAACCTGAGCTTCCGTGGCGTGCCGAGCCGTATCAAGGGTGCGCGTTTCGTCGACATCGAAGCCGAGCAGAAAGCCTTGGCCACTGAAGCCTGGAGTCCGCGCAAGCCGATCCAGCAAGGTGGCCTGCTGAAGTTCGTCCACGGTGGCGAATATCACGCGTACAACCCGGACGTGGTCAACACACTGCAGGCCGCTGTGCAGCAGGGCGACTACAGCAAGTTCAAGGAATACACGTCGCTGGTGGACAACCGCCCTGTGTCGATGATCCGCGACCTGCTGAAAGTCAAAACACTCGATACTCCATTGGATATGAGCGAAATCGAGCCGCTGGAATCGGTGCTCAAGCGCTTCGACTCCGCCGGCATCTCGCTGGGCGCCCTGTCGCCGGAAGCTCACGAAGCCCTGGCCGAAGCCATGAACCGCCTCGGTGCGCGTTCCAACTCCGGCGAAGGCGGCGAAGACCCGGCGCGCTACGGCACCATCAAGAGCTCGAAAATCAAGCAAGTGGCGACCGGCCGTTTCGGTGTAACCCCGGAATACCTGGTCAACGCTGAAGTGCTACAGATCAAGGTCGCCCAAGGCGCCAAGCCTGGCGAAGGTGGTCAGCTGCCGGGCGGCAAGGTCAACGGTCTGATCGCCAAGCTGCGTTATGCAGTACCGGGCGTCACCCTGATTTCGCCACCGCCGCACCACGACATCTACTCGATCGAAGACTTGTCGCAGCTGATTTTCGACCTGAAACAGGTCAACCCGCAGGCGCTGGTCTCGGTGAAGCTGGTAGCGGAAGCGGGCGTCGGCACCATCGCTGCCGGTGTGGCCAAGGCCTACGCGGACTTGATCACCATCTCCGGCTACGACGGCGGCACCGGTGCATCGCCGCTGACCTCGATCAAATACGCGGGCGCTCCGTGGGAGCTGGGCCTGGCCGAAACCCACCAGACCCTGCGCGGCAACGACCTGCGCGGCAAGGTCCGGGTACAGACCGACGGCGGCCTGAAAACCGGCCTCGACGTAATCAAGGCGGCGATCCTCGGCGCTGAAAGCTTCGGCTTCGGCACCGCGCCAATGATTGCCCTGGGCTGCAAATACCTGCGCATCTGCCACCTGAACAACTGCGCCACCGGCGTCGCGACCCAGAACGAGAAGCTGCGCAAGGATCACTACATCGGTACCGTCGACATGGTGGTGAATTTCTTCACCTACGTCGCCACCGAGACCCGTGAGTGGCTGGCCAAGCTGGGCGTGCGCTCCCTCGAAGAGCTGATCGGCCGTACCGATCTGCTGGAAGTCCTCGAAGGCCAGACCGCCAAGCAACATCACCTGGACCTGACCCCGTTGCTGGGCAGCGACCACGTGCCGGCGGACAAACCGCAGTTCTGTGGCGTGGAGCGCAACCCGCCGTTCGACAAGGGCCTGCTGGCCGAGAAAATGGTCACTATGGCCACCTCGGCGATCAATGACCTGAGCGGCGCCGAGTTCGCCCTGGAAATCTGCAACTGCGACCGTTCCATCGGCGCACGGATCTCCGGCGAAATCGCGCGCAAGCACGGCAACCAGGGCATGGCCAACGCACCGATCACGTTCCGTTTCAAAGGCACGGCCGGGCAGAGTTTCGGCGTGTGGAACGCCGGCGGCCTGAACATGTACCTGGAAGGTGACGCCAACGACTACGTCGGCAAGGGCATGACCGGCGGCAAGCTGGTGATCGTTCCTCCGAAGGGCAGCGTCTACCGGACACAGGACAGTGCCATCATCGGCAACACCTGCCTGTACGGCGCCACCGGCGGCAAGCTGTTCGCCGCCGGCACCGCGGGCGAGCGTTTCGCCGTGCGTAACTCCGGTGCCCACACCGTCGTGGAAGGCACTGGCGATCACTGCTGCGAGTACATGACCGGTGGTTTCGTCTGCGTATTGGGCAAGACCGGTTACAACTTCGGCTCTGGCATGACCGGCGGTTTCGCCTACGTGCTCGACCAGGACAACTCCTTTGTTGACCGGGTCAACCACGAACTGGTGGAAATCCAGCGGATCAGCGGCGAGGCGATGGAAGCCTATCGCAGCCACCTGCAGAACGTGCTGAACGAGTACGTCGCGGAAACCGACAGCGAGTGGGGTCGTGAACTCGCCGAAAACCTCGATGACTACTTGCGCCGTTTCTGGCTGGTCAAGCCCAAGGCTGCCAACCTGAAATCGTTGCTTTCCAGCACCCGTGCCAATCCGCAGTGATATGCGCCTGAAGAGTTTGATGAGGTTTTAAAATGGCTGAACGTCTGAATAATGACTTCCAGTTCATCGAGGTCGGGCGCAAGGATCCGAAGAAGAAACTGTTGCGTCAACGCAAGAAAGAGTTCGTGGAAATCTACGAACCCTTCAAACCCCAGCAGTCGGCCGACCAGGCCCACCGCTGCCTGGGTTGCGGTAACCCGTATTGCGAATGGAAGTGCCCGGTGCACAACTTCATTCCCAACTGGCTGAAACTGGTGGCCGAGGGCAACATCCTCCAGGCCGCCGAGCTGTCGCACCAGACCAACACCCTGCCGGAAGTCTGCGGCCGGGTGTGCCCGCAGGACCGTCTGTGCGAGGGTGCCTGCACCCTCAACGACGGCTTCGGCGCGGTGACCATCGGTTCGGTGGAGAAGTACATCACCGACACCGCGTTCGCCATGGGCTGGCGCCCGGACATGTCCAAGGTCAAGCCAACCGGCAAGCGTGTCGCGATCATCGGTGCCGGGCCTGCTGGCCTGGGCTGTGCCGACGTGCTGGTGCGCGGTGGCGTGACCCCGGTGGTGTTCGACAAGAACCCGGAAATCGGTGGCCTGCTGACCTTCGGCATCCCCGAGTTCAAGCTGGAAAAGACCGTGCTGAGCAATCGTCGCGAAGTCTTCAGCGGCATGGGCATCGAATTCCGCCTCAACACCGAGGTGGGCAAGGACGTGACCATGGAGCAACTGCTCGAAGAATACGATGCGGTATTCATGGGCATGGGCACCTACACCTACATGAAGGGCGGTTTTGCCGGTGAAGACCTGCCGGGCGTGTATGACGCGCTGGACTTCCTGATCGCCAACGTCAACCGTAACCTGGGCTTTGAAAAGTCGCCGGAAGATTTCGTCGACATGAAAGGCAAGAAGGTCGTGGTACTCGGCGGTGGCGACACGGCGATGGACTGCAACCGGACCTCGATCCGCCAAGGCGCCAAGTCAGTGACCTGCGCTTATCGTCGTGACGAAGCGAACATGCCAGGCTCGCGCAAAGAGGTGAAGAACGCCAAGGAAGAAGGCGTGAAATTCCTCTACAACCGCCAGCCGATCGCCATTGTCGGTGAAGACAAGGTCGAAGGCGTGAAGGTGGTCGAGACCCGTCTCGGCGAACCGGACGCCCGTGGCCGTCGCAGCCCCGAACCGATCCCGGGTTCCGAAGAGATCATCCCGGCCGACGCCGTGGTCATCGCCTTCGGTTTCCGCCCGAGCCCGGCGCCATGGTTCGAGCAGTTCAGCATCCAGACCGACAGCCAGGGCCGCGTAGTGGCGCCGGAACAAGGTCAGTACAAGCACCAGACCAGCAACCCGAAAATCTTCGCCGGTGGCGACATGGTGCGCGGTTCCGACCTGGTGGTGACGGCGATCTTCGAAGGCCGTAATGCCGCGGAAGGGATCCTGGATTACCTGGGCGTTTAAAACCCGATTTCGATTTGAAATGGGATCAAATGTGGGAGCGAGCCTGCTCGCGAAAGCGGTCTGTCAGCCAACATCAATGTTGGATGTACCGGCCCCTTCGCGAGCAGGCTCGCTCCCACAGTTGTTTCGCGGTGTTGCTAAACTCCGTATTTCATTGCGACAAATTGACCCGATAGACAAAAGCCTCCGCTCTTGCCGTGCCTTTTGCGCCCGGCTCTGAGAAAATGCCCTCACTTTTTTTCCGGATGCCGACATGACTGCCCTGAAGAACGACCGTTTCCTGCGCGCCCTGCTCAAGCAACCCGTAGACGTCACCCCAGTGTGGATGATGCGTCAGGCCGGTCGCTACCTGCCTGAATACCGCGCCAGCCGTGCCAAGGCCGGCGACTTCATGAGCCTGTGCATGAACCCGGCGTTCGCTTGCGAAGTCACGATGCAGCCGCTCGACCGTTATCCACAGCTGGATGCGGCGATCCTCTTTTCCGACATCCTGACCATCCCCGATGCCATGGGCCAGGGCCTGTACTTCGAAACCGGTGAAGGTCCGCGCTTCAGGAAAGTCGTCAGCACCCTGGCCGACATCGAAGCCCTGCCGATTCCTGACCCACAGAAAGACCTGGGCTACGTGATGGACGCGGTCAGCACCATCCGCCGCGAACTGAACGGCCGTGTGCCGTTGATCGGTTTCTCCGGCAGCCCGTGGACCCTGGCGACCTACATGGTCGAAGGCGGCTCGTCGAAAGACTTCCGCAAGACCAAGGCCATGCTCTACGACAACCCGCAAGCCATGCACCTGTTGCTGGACAAGCTCGCACAGTCGGTCACCAGCTACCTCAACGGCCAGATCATGGCCGGTGCACAGGCCGTGCAGATCTTCGACACCTGGGGCGGCAACCTGTCGGCTGCGGCGTACCAGGAGTTCTCCCTGGTCTACATGAAAAAAATCGTCAGCGGCCTGATCCGCGAGCACGAAGGCCGCAAGGTGCCGGTGATCCTGTTCACCAAGAACGGCGGTCTGTGGCTGGAAAGCATCGCCGACGCCGGCGCTGATGCACTGGGCCTGGACTGGACCTGCGACATTGGTGAAGCCCGTCAACGCGTCGGCAACAAAGTCGCCCTGCAAGGCAACATGGACCCGACCGTGCTTTACGCCAAGCCAGAAGCCATCCGCGCTGAAGTCGGCCGGATCCTCGCCAGCTACGGCAAGGGCAGCGGCCACGTGTTCAACCTCGGTCATGGCATCACGCCGGAAGTCGATCCGGAGCATGCTGGTGCATTCCTGCGTGCTGTGCATGAATTGTCGGCGCAGTATCACGAGTGATCGGCAGCCAATTAAAAAACGCCCGGTTTATGCCGGGCGTTGCTCCCACAGGTTTTTGTCTTCAGGCCTTCACATTAACCAGAGGCGGCAACTTCGCCAGCTTCAACGCGATCAGCAGTGCAATCACCAGCAGCGAGCCGATGAACAACCCGATCCCGTTCCACCCGCCCATATGCCAGAACACGCCGCCCGCCGTACCGGCGATGCTCCCCCCGGCGTAGTAGCTGAACAGGTACAAGGACGATGCCTGCCCCTTGGCCCTGGTGGCGCGGCGGCCGATCCAGCTGCTGGCCACCGAGTGGGCGCCAAAGAAGCCGAAGGTGAACACCAGCATGCCGATGATCACCAGCGGCAGCGGCGTGAACATCGTCAAAGCGAGGCCAGCGATCATCAGCGCGATGGTGCTCCAGAGCACTTTGCGGCGACCGAGTTTGTCGGCCAGCGAGCCGATTTTCGCTGAGCTGTAGATGCCCGACAGGTACACCACCGACAGCAACCCGACGAAGGCCTGTTCCATGTGGTACGGCGCGGCCAGCAGGCGATAGCCGATGTAGTTGAACAGCGTGACGAACGCGCCCATCAACACAAAGGCTTCAAGAAACAGCAGCGGCAGGCCGGCGTCGCGAAAGTGCATGGTGAAACCGTCGAGCAGGCTGCGCGGGTGCAGCGAGCGGGCGCGGAAGTTGCGCGATTCCGGGAGGATTTTCCAGAACACCGCCGCGGCAATCAGCGCCAGGCCACCGATCACCAGCATCGCCGTGTGCCAGCTGACGAAGTCGATCAATACTCCGGTGATCAAGCGTCCGCTCATCCCGCCAATCGCGTTGCCACCGATGTACAAACCCATGGCGAGGCCGATGTGCTGTGGGTGGATCTCTTCGCTCAAGTAAGTCATCGCAACCGCAGCCAGACCGCTCAACGACAATCCAATCAGCGCACGCATCAGCAGCACACCGTGCCAGCTCGGCATCATCGCACTGGCCATGGTGCACAGCGCAGCGGCGAACAGTGCTGCCACCATCACCGGTTTACGCCCGATACGGTCGGAAATCGGGCCAGTGATCAGCAGGCCGATGGCAAGCATGCCGGTGGCGATAGACAGGATCAGGCTGCTCTGCGCCGCGTTGATGGAATACTCGTGGGACAGCAGCGGCATCATCGGCTGTACGCAGTAGAGCAGGGCGAAAGTCGCGAAGCCGCCGCAGAACAACGCCAGCACCGTGCGCATGAACGCCGGGGTGCCTTTTTCGATGTGGATTTCCGCCAGCTCAGCGGCGATAGCGTCCGGCGCTGCGGGAGGAACTTCATGGGCGAGTGGGGCGACAGCAGTTTTCACGTTGGACCTCGGAGGACGCAGCCGGTCAGGCAATGAAAAAATCATATAGCTGGCTAATGATTCAATCCAATATATTGTTCGACCTGTTTGATAGCTTTTACGACCTAATGGGGTTTTCCATGGAATTGCGTCACCTGCGCTACTTCATCGCCGTCGCCGAAGAACTGCATTTTGGCCGCGCCGCACAGGTGCTGGGCATCTCCCAGCCGCCGCTGAGCCAGCAAATTCAGGCGCTGGAACAGGAAGTCGGAGCACGTCTGTTCGAACGTACCAATCGTCGGGTCGAGCTGAGCGAGGCCGGTCGGCTGTTTCTGCAAGAGGCGCGGCTGGTGCTGGCGCAGGTCGACAAAGCAGCGGATGTCGCGCGACGGGCGCAGTTGGGTGAGTTGGGTGAGCTGAAAATCGGCTTCACCTCGTCGGCCCCCTTCAACTCGACCATTCCCCAGGCGATTTTCTCTTTCCGCCAGCGCTTCCCGGCGGTCCAACTGAACCTGCGGGAAATGAGCAGCACCCAGGTGGCCGATGCGCTGGTGGACGAGTCGATTGAAGTCGGGATCATGCGGCCGCTCGGGTTGCCGGACTGTCTTAGCGTGGTCGAACTGATGCGTGAACCGCTGGTCGCGGTGCTTAGCTCCAAGCACCCGTTGGTAGAGGGCAGCAAGGAGGGCTTGTTTCTGTCAGCCCTGGCCCTAGAACCTTTCGTGTTTTTTCCACGCAGCTACGGCAGTGGCTTGTACGCCCAACTGCTCAGCCTGGCCCGGGACGCCGGCTTCAGCCCGCACTTCGCCCAAGAGGCCGGAGAGGCGATGACCATCATTGGGCTGGTAGCGGCAGGGCTCGGCATTTCGGTGCTGCCGGCGTCTTATCAGCGGATGCGTATTGACGGTGTGGTCTACCGCCCGCTGCTCGATCCGGCGGCGGTGTCGGCGGTGTGGCTGGTGCAGCGCAAGGATCAGAAGTCGGCGATGGCGCGGGCGTTTGTCGAACTGCTGACGAGGAAGGTTGAGCCGTTGCAGGCGTGACTATTTTTAATGGTTGGCTCTGACTACCAAACATCGAATGATCAGAAATCCGGATTGAGCGGGTGTAGCTCAAACGCTACACCTCGTGATATCAAACAAGCCAGGCTTATTGCGAAATCCTGGCAGGAGCAAAACCCATGACCGAACAGTTCACTCGCTGGGACTCTGCCGAGTACTTCAAGACCGAAGAGGACATGGCAAATTATCTGGACGCTTGCATGGAAGAGGCGGGGGATGATCCGGCGTTCATCGCCAAAGCTCTCGGGACCATTGCACGTGCCCGCGGCATGACTCAGGTCGCCCGCGATGCGGGGCTTTCTCGAGAAAACCTTTACCGTGCATTGTCGGGTGATGGGAATCCAGAGTTCGGCACCATACTGAAAGTCATCAAGGCTTTGGGACTCAAGTTACATGCCAGTACGTGAGGGATTGAATCAAATACCAAGACGATCAATCTGCGAATGGGCGCCCAAAAGGCGCCTTTTTCATTTCCGTTGGCCACACCAATTGGCATTGGTGAGCGTTTTGTTAGAGTGGATTTTGAGTGGTGGCCTTTAGCCTTGATCTGGTCGGCCGATAATTGTTTCTGCATTCATCAAACTATGGAGAAACAGGATGTTCAAGCAGTTAACCTTCACCGCTTTGCTGGCACTGACCGCTCTGACTGGTGGTTGTGCTTCGGTAAAAATGGCGGATGAAAGCCAGGACGCTCAGGCCAAAACATTCCAGGTGGCCCCGGATAAAGCCCACATCTACGTGTATCGCAACGAAAGCATGGGCGCTGGCGTGAAAATGCCGGTGGCGCTGAACGGCAAGCCTGTAGGCCAGACCGTCGCCAAGTCTTATCTGATGCTTTCGGTCCCGGCCGGTCAGCAGACCTTGGTATCTTCCGCAGAAAACGATTCGGAACTGAAACTCACCGCAGAAGCGGGCAAAAATTACTTTGTCTGGCAGGAAGTGAAAGTGGGTTTCATCAAGGCGCGTAACAGCCTGCAAGTCGTCGACGACCAGACCGGCCGCGCCGGCGTCGCTGAAAGCAAACTGATTCAAGCTCAGTAAGCGTTCCGACAACCCCCGCACACAGCGCGGGGGTTGATTCGCTTTGTCCGAGAGAGCACAAAAAATCTATGGTCGCCCCCATTTTTGCAATACTGATTAACGGGTGGTGTGGTTGGCTTGCTTAAATCTATCCGGCGTCTGTTTGGGGCATGCCCCAGCGCCACGATGAGAATCGCGCCTGACGATCCTAAAAAGCCCATCGGCTTCTTAAAGCCGATTTTTATGCCAGGATCTTCGCCAGGCCGGTAGGCCGTTCACGTCATCTGTTGTTCAGCTATCGCAAAACCTGAAGGGTGAATCGTGGTACT
>NZ_JBFUHR010000009.1:0-184669 GCF_056402295.1 Pseudomonas sp. P4_B3 | reverse complement strand
GGCTGCGATCTTTTGAAAAACAAGATCAAAAGATCGCAGCCTGCGGCAGCTCCTACAGGTCAGCGGTGTGTTCATAGGGAGTATTGAATGAAAGCCTGGCGTGTCGTTGTGATCGCCTTGTCGTTCCTGCTGCTCAATGGCTGTCTGGTGACCTTCAGGGAGCCGCTACCCACAAGCGAACCCGCGCCCAAAGGATTGCTCGGCAAATGGACCAGCACCAATGCCTGGGGCGAGCCGCTCAACCTCGAACTGACCCGCATCGGCGACAACCGCTATCAGGCCGTCAGCTACTACCGGGCCAGGCCCAAGGAACGTGAAGCCTATCCGTTTACCCTGTCGCGCCATGGCAATCGCTGGTATCTGTCGGCGAGGGTGCCGGCGCAATTCGGCGGGCATTTCACCATTGGGGGGGTTGAGCTGACCGACAAGCATGAGTTGGTGGTGTACAACCTCGACCTCGACCAGATCAACCAGGCCATGAAGCAAAAAGCCCTGAGCGGTGAAAGCTTCCAGACTAACGACGGCTACGGCGTATTGATCGACAGCAACATGGATCAAGTCGCGGCCTACCTCGACGACCCGGCCAATTCCGATGTGTTCGTCGAAGCGGTGCGCTACCAGCGTCAGGCCAAAGCCAAATAACCGGCACCAACGGGTTTCTACAGGAGTTTCGCGTGGACGATTACCAACAGTCGATACGCATTTTGTCCGATCGCATCGTGTTGGCGCAGACACCGATCCGCGTCCTCGATGCGGTCAAATGGGACGACAACATTCGCAAGGGTTTCCTCAAGGCCAAGGGCAAGGAAATGCCGGCGGTAGACCGCGACTACTACCTCAACCGGCCGCTGGCGTTCGATTCCAGCAAAGTGAAGCTGGAGTTCCAGAACATCGAGCGCGACATTACCCGCCAGCTCGGTCAGTTCAACCCGGTCGGCCAGATCATGCGGCGCATGTGCAAGGAATACCGCATGGTGGTGCGTATGCTCGAAGCGCGTGGCACCGAGGATTTCGGCCTGATTTCCCAGGAGTTGTACGGCGCCGCGTCCGACGCATTCCACGCCGGCGACCCGACGCTGTCTGACCTGGGCATGATGTTGTCCGAATACCTGAACAACATCGACGGCCGTGGCGACCTCAAGGACGAACCGAAGACGTTGACCGCCAAGGACGCCGTCAGCCTGCTGCAACACCGCTTGAACAAGGTGTTCGGCGAGGCCGAGGAAACCATTCGGGTGTTCGAGTCCGACGGCATCGTCGCCGATGCGGCGGCGGGCGCCGACTACATCAAGATCCGCGCCGACGCGATGTTCAACGAGCGCGACGTGCGGGCGCTGGAAGTTCATGAAGGGCTGGTGCATGTCGGCACCACCCTCAACGGCCTGAACCAGCCGATCTGCACCTTCCTCGCCAAGGGCCCGCCCTCGTCGACGGTGACCCAGGAAGGCCTGGCGATCCTGATGGAAATCATCACCTTCGCCTCGTACCCGAGCCGCCTGCGCAAACTGACCAACCGCACCCGCGCCATTCACATGGTGGAGGAGGGCGCGGACTTCCTGCAGGTGTTCGAGTTTTTCCGCGAGCAAGGTTTCGAGATGCCCGAGAGCTACAGCAACGCCAGTCGCGTTTTCCGTGGCTCGGTGCCGACAGGTCTGCCATTTACCAAAGACTTGTCCTACCTCAAGGGCTTCATCATGATTTACAACTACATTCAACTGGCCGTGCGCAAAGGCAAGCTGGAGCAGATACCGCTGTTGTTCTGCGGCAAGACCACCCTGGAAGACATGCGCACCTTGCGCCAGTTGGTGGACGAAGGCCTGGTAGTGCCGCCCAAGTACCTGCCGGAACAGTTCCGCGACATGAACGCGCTGTCGGCGTGGATGTGCTTCTCCAACTTCCTCAACCACCTGAGCCTGGACCGGATCGAGGCGGATTACTCCAACATCCTGTAAGGCTGGTGATATTCCCCGTAGGAGCTGGCAAGCCAGCTCCTACGGGGAGACGCATTCCAATGCCATTTTTCGCGAGGTTTCAACGGATGAGAATCCTCGGCATCCTCTGCCTTCTCCTGGCCTTGAACGGTTGCAGCTCACTGCTGTTCTACCCCGAACCCGGCCAGTTGTTCACCCCGGAAAAGGCCGGGCTCGAATACCGCACCGTCACCCTGATCACCGCCGATGGCCTCAAGCTGAATGCATGGTGGCTGCCGGCGAAGCAGGGGGTCGAGGTCAAAGGCACGGTGCTGCACTTGCACGGCAACGGCGGAAACCTGCCCATGCACCTCGGCGGGAGCTTTTGGTTGCCGAAAAATGGTTACCAGGTGTTGCTTGTGGACTATCGCGGTTACGGCTTGTCCGAAGGCGAAGCCAGCCTGCCGGCGATCTATCAGGACATCGATGCGGCCTTCAAATGGCTCGACCAGGCGCCGGAGGTCAAAGGCAAGCCGCTGATCCTGCTCGGCCAGAGCCTCGGTGGCTCGATGGCCGTGCATTATCTGGTTCAGCACCCGGAACGCCAGAAGCAGCTCAAGGCCATCGTCCTCGATGGCGCCCCCGCCAGTTACCGCAGTGTCGGCCGGTATGCGTTGAGCAATTCATGGGTGTTCTGGACGTTCCAGGTGCCACTGTCCTGGCTGGTACCGGACGGTGACAGCGCGATCAACTCCATGGCGCAACTCAAGGATGTGCCGAAACTGCTCTACCACAGCATCGACGATCCGATCGTGCCTCTTTCCAACGGCATCCGGTTGTATCAAGCTGCGCCGCCGCCGCGGGTGCTGCAACTGACCCGTGGCGGTCATGTGCAGACGTTCGCCAACCCGGTCTGGCGTAAAGTCATGCTGCGTTATCTCGATGACCCGCAGCATTTCAACGGTCTGCGCCGCCTGGGTGAAATCCCCAATTACCCGGCACCCCCGAATTCTGAAGATGAACCACCAGAGAGTCCGCAATGAGTGAAGAACGTAACGCCATCCCGCTGATCATCACCGGTATCTGCAGCATCCTCGGCACCGTCGGTGCCCTGTGGTGGTACGGCTACCTGCACTTCGCCAAGCCCGAGGATGCGTTGCTGCTCAACGAATTCACCATGCTCAAGACCATTCCGGGCGAAGACTACAAAGTCTCTCTGGAACCGGCCGCCCAGGTGGCGCAGTGCATCGATGGCGTGCTGGTGCTGTTCGATATGGATCAGAAAGGCCTGACTGGCGTGCTGGTCGACAGCAAGAAAAAAGCCGTGCGCTGCATGGGGCAGGAGACGCCGCAGAAGCTGGAGCAGTAAACCGATTCTCACAGGCAATACAGAACCAATGTGGGAGCCAGCCTGCTGGCGATAGCGATTGTGCATTCAACATTGATGTTGACTGACACACCGCTATCGCCAGCAGACTGGCTCCCACAGGTTTTTGTGTGATGTCGACTTATTGCGTGTTGGCACTGATGGCCGAACGCGGCATCACCGGCTGATTGTCATTGGAAATGGTCACCTCCACCCGACGGTTCATCGCCCGGCCCGAGGTGCTGCTGTTATCCGCCACCGGATACTCTTTGCCGTAACCCTGGGCGACGATACGCGCCGGATCAACGCCCATCTTCACCAGTGCCACACGCACGGAGCCCGCGCGACGCTCCGACAGCGACTGGTTGTGCGACGCCGTACCGGTGCTGTCGGTATAGCCCTCGACAATCACTTTGCGCTCGGGGTTTTCCTGGAGGTATTGCGCCAGTTTGTTGATGTTCGCCAGGCCGTTGGCTTTCAGCTCGGCCTTGTCGGTGGCGAACAGCACATCCCCGAAGGTCACCAGCGTCCCGCGATCGGTCTGCCTGGCGTTGAGGCTGTCCTTCAACTGTTTGATCTGCTGATCACGGGCGTCGAGGCGCGCCTGAGCCCGTTGCGCCGAGGCATCTTTCAGACTGGCCTCGGCGGTGCGCAGGATGATGGTCTGCTTGGCCACTTCGACGCGCTGGTTGGTCAAATAGGCAAGTTGGTCAACCGTGGCCGCGTCCTCCTTGTCCCTGTAGGCCTTATCGGCCTTGTCCAGATAGTCGCTGGCTTCCTTGGTTTCCAGGGCCGCAACCTTGGCTGCTTGCGGATCTGTTTGCAGGCCGGTGTAGTTGCTGCGGGCCTGTTCAAGGTTGGCGTTGGGTGGTGTGGAGCAGGCCGCCAGGACTACGGTGACAGCCAGCAGGGCAGGGATCATCAATTGATCAGGTTTCATGATTTCGTCCTTTTAGTGGAGTGGGAATGCGGGGTGCCGCGCCGCTTACTGAACGGTGCGCTGGCTTTCCTGACGCAATTCCTGGACGCCTTTCTGAGCGTCCTTCACTGATTGTTCGGCCTTCATCGCCTGGGCCTTGCGCTCGGCCACGCGAGCGTCCCACTCGGCCTGTTCGGCGAGCATCCGGGCCTGGTCGTATTTCTTGTCGTGCATGGCGATTTCGGCTTGCTTGAGCTTGTCCTGGGCCGACTTCATTTCCACGGCGGCGAACTCGGTGCCGCCGGCGCTCACGGCGTCGTTGACGGCCGATTGGGTGACCGCGTACTGCTCGGTCGGCGGGTTACCGGCGCAGCCGGCCAGGACGAGGCAACTGCCCAGGGCCAACGCCGCCAGTTTGAGGCTTTGCGAACAGGTAAATGAGGGGGTTCCGGTTCGGGTTTTCATGGTCTTCAACTCCATTGGGCCAATTCCTGAAAAACGTCGAAGTCCACCCTGGGCATGCGCTGAAACCATCAATAGCGGGGTATTTTGAAACACTCGTCCCAGGCGTGGTTACTTGGGTTGACCCGAGGCTTTTTTTGAAAGTTCAGAGAAATTGACCCGGCACGGAAAAACCTGTGATCAGATGTGCAGGGCTCTAAATCAAGGTTTTTTGTGACGCAAAGCGATATTCCCGGACCTTGATGGCCCGGGAACAGGTGTTTTTTGCAGCTTGGAAAAGTGCTGTCGATCAGTGCTTCTGTTTGTCGTCAGGCACCGACAAATCGTGCAAATGCCGACGTGACAGCGCCAGAAAGCGCGGGGTCGGTCCGATGTCTTCGTACAGTGGATCGCCTTCTTCATCGGTGGCAACCACGGTCGAACCTTTGACGTACGGGAAGCTTCTTTCCAGCTCTTCCAGCGCGGCGCCGATCAGGTCGCCGAGCAGTTCTTCGGGATGCCGCTTGGGGTACATCTCGACGAGCGCGGCCAGCCGTGCGGCAGACTCCACGTCCAGATGAATCGAGTAGCCGGTGTCGGTCAGGCGACCTTTGGCGTTTTCTTCCCAGTGGTGGGCAAGCTCGCGGATTTTCATATTGACCTCATTGCGCTCCCGCTCGTGGCAGGCAGGGTGAGTGTCCGGCATTGGCCGGCGACAGCCATTGTGCGGCTTATCTTCAGACTAGCTTCAACAGGCAAGGTTTACAGTCCCTTCGTCGTCTTGCTTGTAAGAACCCGTCTGGGGCGGCACTCTTTAGGTTCTTAGCCGCCCGGATTTTTGCTGGAGACCTGCTGATGACCGATATTGATGCACGCTTGCGCGAGGACGTTCACCTGCTGGGTGAGCTGTTGGGCAACACCATTCGTGAGCAATATGGCGAGGGTTTTCTCGACAAGATCGAGCAGATCCGCAAGGGCGCCAAGGCTGACCGGCGCGGCTCCATGGACGCCGAACTCAGTGCCAGCCTCAACCAATTGACCGAAGACGAATTGCTGCCGGTGGCGCGGGCGTTCAACCAGTTTCTCAACCTGGCCAATATCGCCGAGCAATATCAGTTGATTCACCGCCGCGAGGAATCCCAAGAGGCGCCGTTCGAAGCCCGGGTGCTGCCGGAGTTACTCGCACGCCTACGCGCCGAGGGGCATGGCGCCGAAGCGCTGGCCCGGCAACTGGGGCGGCTGGAGATCGAGCTGGTATTGACCGCGCACCCGACCGAAGTCGCGCGCCGCACACTGATCCAGAAGTACGACGCCATCGCTGCGCAATTGGCGGCGCAGGATCACCGTGACCTGACCAGTGCCGAGCGCGAGCAGATCAAGATCACCTTGCAACGCCTGATCGCCGAAGCCTGGCACACCGAGGAAATCCGTCGCACACGTCCGACGCCGGTGGACGAAGCCAAGTGGGGTTTCGCGGTGATCGAGCATTCGCTGTGGCAGGCCATTCCCAACTACCTGCGCAAGGCCGATCAGGCACTGCACGCCGCCACCGGCCTGCGCCTGCCTCTGGAGGCGGCACCGATTCGTTTCGCCTCGTGGATGGGCGGCGACCGCGACGGCAACCCCAACGTGACCGCTGCGGTCACCCGTGAAGTTTTACTCTTGGCGCGTTGGATGGCGGCCGATTTGTACCTTCGGGATGTCGATCGCCTCGCCGCTGAACTGTCGATGCAGCAGGCCAACGATGAATTGAAGGCCAAGGCGGGTGACAGCGCCGAACCTTACCGGGCCGTGCTCAAACAGCTGCGCGAACGCCTGCGGGCGACGCGCAACTGGGCACACGCCGCCTTGTCGACGCCAACGCCGGCACCGGCCGATGTGCTGCAAGACAATCGCGAACTGCTCGATCCGCTGGAACTTTGCTACCACTCTTTGCACGAGTGCGGCATGGGCGTGATCGCCGACGGGCCGTTGCTCGATTGCCTGCGTCGGGCAGTGACGTTCGGTCTGTTCCTTGTTCGTCTGGATGTACGCCAGGACTCGTCGCGGCACACCGCGGCAATGACCGAAATCACCGACTACCTTGGTCTGGGAAGCTACGAGGACTGGAGCGAGGAAGAGCGCATCGCCTTTCTGATGCGCGAATTGAGCAATCGTCGTCCCTTGTTGCCGGCGTACTTCAAACCTTCCGCCGACACCGCCGAGGTCTTGGCGACCTGCCGGGAAGTCGCCGCTGCGCCAGAGGCATCCCTCGGTTCCTATGTGATTTCCATGGCCGGTGCGGCTTCCGATGTACTCGCCGTGCAGTTGTTGCTCAAAGAGTCCGGTGTGTTGCGGCCGATGCGCGTGGTGCCGCTGTTTGAAACCCTCGCCGACCTCGACAATGCCGGCCCGGTGATCGAAAAGCTGCTGCTGTTGCCGGGCTATCGCGCGCGCCTGCAAGGGCCGCAGGAAGTGATGATCGGCTACTCCGACTCGGCCAAGGACGCCGGCACCACGGCGGCGGCCTGGGCGCAGTACCGGGCACAGGAGCGTTTGGTGGACATCTGTCGTGCGCAGCAAGTGGAACTGCTGTTGTTCCACGGTCGCGGCGGCACCGTGGGGCGAGGCGGCGGCCCGGCCCATGCGGCGATCCTGTCGCAGCCACCGGGTTCGGTGGCGGGTCGTTTCCGCACCACCGAACAGGGCGAAATGATTCGATTCAAATTCGGCCTGCCGGACATCGCCGAACAGAACCTCAACCTGTACCTGGCCGCCGTGCTGGAGGCGACCTTGCTGCCGCCGCCGCCACCTACGCCCGAGTGGCGCCATTTGATGGACGAACTGGCGGCAGACGGTGTCAGCGCTTACCGCGCCGTGGTGCGGGAAAATCCGCAGTTCGTGGAGTATTTCCGCCAGTCTACGCCGGAACAGGAGCTCGGCCGTTTGCCACTGGGCAGTCGTCCGGCCAAGCGTCGAGCCGGGGGGATCGAAAGCCTGCGGGCGATTCCGTGGATTTTCGGCTGGACCCAAACGCGCCTGATGCTGCCGGCCTGGCTGGGTTGGGAAGCCGCCCTGAGCAAAGCCCTGGAGCGCGGCGAAGGCGAACTGCTGGGGCAGATGCGTGAGCAGTGGCCGTTCTTCCGCACCCGCATCGACATGCTGGAAATGGTCCTGGCCAAGGCCGATGCCGACATTGCCCAGTCCTACGATGAGCGTCTGGTGGAGCCGAATCTGTTGCCATTGGGTGCGCACTTACGCGACCTATTGTCGCAGGCGTGCACCATCGTTCTCGGCCTGACCGGGCAGTCGCAGCTGCTGGCACATAGCCCGGCGACCCTTGAGTTCATCCGCTTGCGCAACACTTACCTCGACCCGCTTCATCTATTGCAGGCCGAGTTGCTGGCCCGTTCAAGAGTGCAGGACGTGGCGCAGGGCAGCCCGGTAGAACAGGCCTTGCTGGTGTCTGTGGCGGGGATTGCCGCCGGTTTGCGTAACACCGGCTAAGATTTTTGCCGTGGGGGCAGGCATCCGGCAGGTGAGCCGGATGCCGCCGTATGACGGGTTGAAAAGTGCTGTCAGGCGACAGTTAATGATGGGGTTGCGACTTGGCAAACTGCGCGCAATGGTCGCAAGAGGCAGCGGTTTCTCCGACTTTTGGCGTCTTGTGTGGGCGCACCCTGCTGTGTATCTTGATCAGCCTTTGGCCGTTTGGGCGGTCACGACCCTATTTTTGAGATTGGCCCCACGAGGCGAATCTGACGTTATCTATATAAAAAATTGAGGAGCACATCGATGCGCGTCATTCTGCTGGGAGCTCCCGGGGCCGGTAAAGGTACTCAGGCTAAGTTCATCACCGAAAAATTCGGCATTCCACAAATCTCCACCGGCGACATGCTGCGTGCAGCGGTCAAGGCCGGCACCGAGTTGGGCATCAAGGCTAAAAGCATCATGGATGCCGGTGGCCTGGTGTCCGATGACCTGATCATCGCACTGGTCAAGGACCGCATCGCCCAGTCCGACTGCGCCAACGGTTTCCTGTTCGACGGCTTCCCGCGCACCATTCCCCAGGCGGAAGCCCTGGTGACGGCCGGCGTCGAGCTCGATGCAGTGGTTGAAATCGCCGTCGAAGACGAAGAAATCGTCCAGCGTATCGCCGGTCGTCGTGTTCACGAGGCCAGCGGCCGCGTGTACCACATCGTCTACAACCCGCCGAAAGTAGCTGGCACAGACGACATCACCGGTGAAGAGCTGGTACAGCGCAAGGACGACACCGAAGAAACCGTGCGTCATCGCCTGTCGGTCTACCATTCGCAGACCAAGCCGCTGGTGGACTTCTACCAGAAACTGTCGGCTGCCAATGGCAAGCCGCAGTACAGCCACATCGAAGGCGTCGGTTCGGTTGAAGCGATCACCGCCAAGGTGCTTGCAGCCCTGAGCTGAAAAGTCTGATCTGCTACATCATCCACGGCCCGCTTGCGGGCCGTAGTTGTTTATACTGACGCACTTTTTTCTGATCTTTCTTGTGGATACATCGATGAGCACCTTGCTGGCCCTGGACACCGCGACTGAAGCTTGCTCCGTTGCCTTGCTGCATGACGGCAAGGTCACGAGCCATTACGAGGTGATCCCGCGCCTGCACGCGCAGAAGCTGTTGCCGATGATCAAGCAGTTGCTGGCCGATGCTGGCACCACCCTGCAAGCGGTCGATGCCATCGCGTTCGGCCGTGGCCCTGGCGCCTTCACGGGCGTACGCATCGCCATCGGCGTGGTGCAAGGCCTGGCGTTTGCCCTGGATCGCCCGGTGTTGCCGGTGTCGAACCTGGCCGTGCTGGCGCAACGTGCGTTGCGCGAACACGGCGCCACTCAGGTCGCCGCCGCCATCGATGCGCGCATGGATGAAGTGTATTGGGGTTGCTACCGCGAAACGGCCGGGGAAATGCGCCTGGTGGGTGCGGAAGCGGTACTGCCGCCGGAGTCCGCTGGATTGCCGGCCGATGCCAGCGGCGAGTGGTTCGGTGCAGGCACCGGATGGGGCTATGGCGAGCGTATCGCCGTCAGCCTGAGCGGGCAGGACGCGGGCATGTTGCCCCACGCCGAAGACCTGCTGACCCTGGCGCGATTTGCCTGGGAGCGCGGCGAGGCGATCGTGGCTGATGAGGCGCAACCGGTTTATCTGCGCGATAAAGTGGCGACGCCCAAGGCGCGTTAAGCCTTAACAGATCGCAGCCTGCGGCAGCTCCTACAGACGCTCGCATTTCCCTGTAGGAGCTGCCCCAGGCTGCGATCTTTTCCAGGCACCACCAATCGTCATTTTTAGCCTCGGCTTTTAAACCTTTTGCCTTTTATGTGTTCTAGTTATCACTCGGCGGTTTGCGATGTGGGAAATGCGCCACTAAACTGCCATCACTGATTCCGAGTATGCACGTATGCGTATAGACGGCGTTTCCTCTCAGTCCTACCCCATCAAGCGTAAACCTCGCAAAGGCCGCGTGGTGGAAGACGACGCCATTGATATCGAAGGCGAACTGGAATTCCCGACTGAAGAGCAACTGGCTGCCCGCGCTGCCAAAGCCTCTGCGCAAAAACTGAGCAATCTTCCCGCCCGTCAGCAAGACATGATTTACCACCGTGCCATGAGCAAAAGCGTGGCGACAGCCCTGGCCAGCTACCTGAGCACCGCCGGGTTCGTCGATTGGGAAGCGGATGTGCTGGGTCTCGACCTGTACATCTGATGCTCTTGCCGTATTACCTCGGATGCCCGTCCTGGAGCGAGAACGCCTGGCGCGACTACCTGTATCCGCCGGACGCCAAACCTGCCAATTTTCTTGATCTCTATTCCCAGGTTTTCAATGCCGTTGAAGGCAACACGACCTTCTATGCGAGCCCGGCTGCCAGCACCGTGCAGCGTTGGGCCGAGACCATGCCCGAACACTTTCGCTTTACCGCCAAGTTTCCCGGCGAGATCAGCCACGGCGGTGACCTGCGCGAGCAGTTGACCGCCGCCGAGACCTTCACTCAGTTACTCAGCCCTCTCGGTGAGCGGGTGTCGCCACTGTGGTTGCAGCTGTCGAAAAGCTTCACGCCCCAACGTTTGCCCGAACTGGCCGGATTTATCGATGCCCTGCAGCGACCTCTGGCCGTGGAAGTGCGGCATGACGAGTTTTTCGCCAAGGGTGACAGCGAGCGAATGCTCAACCGTCTGCTGCTGGATCGCGGAGTCGAACGCATCTGTCTCGATCCCCGTGCGCTGTTCAGTTGCACTTCGACCGAGCCCTCGGTGCTCCACGCCCAGTCGAAGAAACCCCGTGTGCCGCCGCGTCCGGCGGCATTCACGCAATTCCCGCAGGTGCGTTTTATCGGCCATCCGACGCTTGAGGCCAACGATACATTCCTGGAGCCTTGGGTCGAGAAAATCGCACTATGGATCGAAGAAGGCCGCACGCCTTATATCTTCCTGCACACGGCCGACAACCTGCTGGCCGCGAAGCTGGCGCAGCGCTTTCACGCCAGGCTGATGCTGCGTTTGCCTGGCTTGCCGGCGCTGCCTGAGCTATACAGAGAACCCGTCGCCGAGCAACTTGGCCTGCTCTGAGGCGGATTCCTTCCCCTCTTCAGGAGCCTGCCCAATGGATGCGCAAACCCTTCGAGCCCAGGCGTTCAAAGCCCTTCACGAACGCCCCGGGGCTTTTGTGATTCCCAATCCGTGGGATGCCGGTTCTGCGAAAATGCTCGCCAGCCTCGGCTTCGAGGCGCTGGCGACCACCAGTGCCGGTTATGCCTTTTCCCAAGGTCGTGCCGATGGCGGATTGACCCTCGACGACACCCTGATGAACGTTCAGGCGATTGTCACCGCCACCGACCTGCCGGTTGCCGTGGACCTGGAAAACGGCTTTGCCGACAACCCGGCTGATTGCGCCAAAAGTATCTTGCGCGCAGCAGAGGTCGGTGCCGTTGGTGGTTCGATCGAAGATGCCACCGGCCGCGAAGAAGGCCCGATCTATTGTTTCGAACATGCCGTGGCGCGCATCGAAGCCGCTGTGGCTGCCGCTCGCAGTCTGCCGTTCCACTTTACGTTGACTGCCCGGGCGGAAAACTTCCTGCACGGCAATCCTGATCTGGCCGACACCATACGCCGCTTGCAGGCATTCGCCGAGGCCGGTGCCGATGTGCTCTATGCACCGGGTCTGCGCAGCGCCGAGGACGTGCTGGCGGTGGTGCGCGCCGTGGCGCCAAAGCCGGTGAATGTGTTGATGTCGGGCGGCTTGAAGCTGACGGTCGCGCAGTTGGGTGAGATGGGCGTCAAACGTATCAGCGTCGGTTCGGCGCTGGCATTGGCGGCCTATGGTGAATTCTTTCGCGCCGCCGAAGAAATCCAGGCGTCAGGCACGTTCGGTTTCACGTCCCGGTCGATGCCGTATCAGAAGGCCAATCAGTTTTTCAAAGGCTGAGGGAAGAGGGCGCGGCTGAGGGTCAAGCGGCGATGCGCAGGTTCTGCAAGATGATCGGGCGCGCCCAGCCATTGTCGAAATCGAGTTGTTTCTGCTGTTCCCGCCGTTCTTCCGGCGAGAACGGCGGGAACGGCTTGTCGAGCAGGTCGAGTTCGAATTCGGCGATGGGCAGGTGCAGCAGACGCGGTTGCGGGGCATGGCCAGCTTCTGGCACCGGCTGACCGGCGTTCAATACGATCGGGCGAACCCAGCCGCTTTCGAAGTCCTGCTGTTTTTGCTGGGCGACGATTTCATCCGTCGGGAACGGTGGGCGTGGTTTGTCTGCCAGGTCCATTTCGAATTCGGCAATCGGCAGGAACAGTGGCTCGGGCGGGCGGATTACATTGTCTTTCACCTCGCATTCGCGCTGGGACACGATGTGCTCCAGCAGCTCGCTGCCGACGGTCGGTTCGACAGGGCTTTCGAGATCGACCGGTGGAAAGTTCAGCGATTGCGGCAGCACTTCACCCGACTGTTCAGCCAGCGCCCGGGCAAAGAAATCCTGCCAGATGTGGCTGACGCCGCTCAGTGCCTGGGTGTTTCGCAGATTGTAATCGCCGTAGGGCGAGATAAAACCTGTGATTGTGGGTTGAATGTCTGACATTTCTCTCGGTCGACGCTCAGCTCTGGCAAAATGCTCGATAATTTTGTTATCGGCCGTTTTTGCCGATCATTAATTTTTTGAGCGTGTTTTCCGATGATTGATCAACCTGCGGCCTGCCGCATCCATGTCCAGGCCCTCGACGCGGCTTTCGAGCCACAAGCCGAGCAATGGGCCGAGCGCCTGGGCCTGCCGATGCAAGTGGCGGACGGCGAATTTGCCTTACAGGTGGGCGACCAGGGTTTGCAGTTGCAACAGCTGGGGCCGGATGCGCCGGGGCCGGTGCGGGTGGACTTCGTCGAAGGCGGTGCGGCCCATCGTCGGTTGTACGGCGGCGGCAGCGGGCAGATGATCGCCAAGGCTGTTGGCATCGCTCAAGGCGTGCGTCCGCGGGTGCTGGATGCCACGGCGGGGCTGGGCAAGGACGCGTTCGTGCTGGCCAGCCTCGGTTGCGAGATGAGCCTGATCGAGCGTCAACCGCTGATTGGTGCCTTGCTGGAAGACGGTCTGGCCCGTGGCGCGGAAGATTTCGACGTGGCGCCGATCGTGGCGCGTATGCGCTTGCTCAAGGGCAACTCGATCGAAGTGATGCGCAACTGGGAAGGCGAGCCGCCGCAGGTGATCTATCTCGACCCGATGTTCCCGCATCGTGAGAAAACTGCGCTGGTGAAGAAGGAAATGCGCCTGTTCCGGCCGCTGGTGGGTGATGACCCGGATGCGCCGGCATTGCTCGAAGCCGCCTTGGCCCTGGCCAGCCACCGGGTGGTGGTCAAGCGCCCGCGCAAGGCGCCGTGCATCGACGGGCCGAAGCCAAGCCACGCGCTGGATGGCAAGTCCAGTCGGTATGACATCTATCCGAAGAAGGCGCTCAAGCCTTAGGACCGAGTCGCCTGCATCGCGGGCAAGCCACGCTCCCACAGGTTTTGTGTCGGGACCAAGACTTGGGAGCACCTCGGACCCTGTGGGAGCGGGCTTGCCCGCGAAGGCGTCAGATCAGACAGCCAATATCCATCTGGCTCACTCAGGCCGATAAGCCCGCATAAACAACCCCACCACCTCCCGCACATGGCTCTCCGCCGCCTCGTCAACCAGAGGCTCGCCGCAGCCATACAGCAAACGGAAATTCCCCGCGCCCTTGAGCAGGCAGAAGAAGTGTTCGGCCGCATTGTGCGGTTTGTCGATGGTCAGCACGCCACTTTCATCGATCTTGCTCAGCAGGCGTTCCATGCCATGCAGCATGCGCTCCGGCCCGGCTTCGAAGAATATCTGCGACAGCTTTGGGTCCTGGCTGCCCAGGGTCATCATCAAACGGTGCAGGTTCACTGATTCATCACTGTTGATCAGTTGATGAAAACCGCGCGCGATGTTCAGCAACACGGTTTCCACCGCCACGCCTTCCGGCAATTCGAAAAACAGCGGTGGCAACTGCTCCTCGCACTTGGCCATCACGGCGGCGGAGAACAGCGTCTCCTTGTCGTTGAAGTGGCTATAGACCGTCAGCTTTGACACACCGGCCTCGGCTGCGACGGCATCCATGCTGGTATTGGCATAACCCTTACTCAGAAACAGCGCTTTGGCCGCATCGAGAATTGCCTGGCGCTTGACCAAATCCTTGGGTCTGCCTGGGCCACTGGGTGCTGAAAGATTGTTTGGCATATTCGTTTTTATTACTGGACTGGTGAGTTTGCTATTAATAACATACTGCTCAGTATAATTATTCAAAGCACCATTAGCGAAAGGTCCTTCACCATGTTCCGCTATGCCTTGTCCCTCGCGTTGCCAGTCACCCTGGCTTTTTTATTGTCTGCGTGTGGTCACGAAGAGGCACCGCCAGTCAGCGTGCGCCCGGCCATGGTGGTCCAGCCAGAGCCTTCGGCGCAGGCCATGGAAAGCTATCCCGGTGAAGTTCGCGCGCGGTATGAGCCGGACCTGGCGTTCCGTATCGGCGGTAAAGTCAGCCGACGACTGGTCGAGGAGGGGCAGCGGGTCAAGGCCGATCAACCCTTGGCGGAGCTCGACCCTCAGGACGTGCGCCTGCAACTGGAGGCCACCCGGGCCCAGGTCGCCGCCGCTGAAGCCAATCTGAACCTGGTGCGTTCCGAGCGTGATCGCTACAAGACCCTGATGGAACGCCAACTGGTCAGCCGCTCGCAGTACGACAACGCCGAAAACCTCTACCGCTCCGGCGAAGCGCGCCTCAAGCAAATCAAAGCCGAATTCAACGTTTCCAATAACCAGGCCAGCTACGCCGTGTTGCGTGCGCCGCAGGACGGCGTCGTGGCCAAGCGTCTGGTGGAGGTCGGGCAAGTCGTGGCCGCCGGGCAAACGGTGTTCACACTGGCGACCGATGGTGAGCGCGAAGTGTTGATCAGCCTGCCGGAGCAGAACTTCGGCCGCTTCAAGGTCGGTGAACCGGTCTCGGTAGAGCTCTGGACCCAGCCCGACCAGCGTTTCGAAGGGCGTATCCGTGAGCTGTCCCCAGCGGCCGATCCAAAGTCCCGCACGTTCGCAGCGCGCATCGCCTTCGCATCCGGCAAGGTTCCGGTGGAACTGGGGCAGAGCGCCCGGGTGTTCGTGCAGGCTGCCGACGTGGTGCCACTGTCCGTTCCGCTGTCTGCGCTGACGGCGGAAAACGGCGTGACTTATGTCTGGGTCGTCAGCGCCAACAACACCTTGAAAAAGACTCCAGTGCGGGTCGGTGCTTTCGGCGAAAAAACCGTACCGGTGCTCGAAGGGCTCAACGCCAGCGACTGGGTAGTGGCCGCTGGTGTCCATGTGCTTCTCGAAGGGCAGCAGGTGCGCCCGGTGGATCGCTCCAATCGTGTGGTCAATCTGGCGGACAAGGAGTAAGCCCCGATGCGCTTCAACGTTTCCGAATGGGCGCTGCGTAATCGCCAGATCGTCCTGTTCCTGATGCTGTTGCTGGCCATCGTCGGCGCACTGTCCTACACCAAGCTCGGCCAGAGTGAAGACCCGCCGTTCACCTTCAAGGCCATGGTGATTCGCACCAATTGGCCGGGAGCGACCGCCGAGGAAGTCTCGCGCCAGGTCACCGAACGCATCGAAAAGAAACTGATGGAAACCGGCGAGTACGAGCGCATCGTGTCGTTCTCCCGTCCCGGCGAATCCCAGGTGACCTTCATCGCTCGCGACTCCATGCATTCGGTGGAGATCCCGGAGCTCTGGTATCAGGTGCGCAAGAAGATCAGCGACATCCGTCATACCCTGCCGCCGGGGATTCAGGGGCCGTTTTTCAACGATGAATTCGGCACCACTTTCGGCAATATCTACGCCCTGACAGGCGCGGGTTTCGACTACGCCGTGCTCAAGGATTACGCCGACCGCATCCAGATCCAGCTGCAACGGGTCAAGGATGTGGGCAAGGTCGAACTGCTGGGGGTGCAAGACGAGAAAATCTGGATCGAACTCTCCAACGTCAAACTCGCCACCCTCGGCTTGCCGCTGGCTGCCGTCCAGCAAGCCCTTGAAGAACAGAACGCGGTGTCCACGGCAGGTTTCTTCGAGACCAGCAGCGAGCGATTGCAGCTACGGGTGACGGGGAATTTTCAGACGGTCGACGAGATCAAGAACTTCCCGATCCGCGTCGGTGATCGCACCTTCCGCATCTCCGACGTGGCCGACGTGCGCCGTGGTTTCAATGATCCACCGGCACCGCGCATGCGCTTCATGGCGCAAGACGCCATTGGCCTGGCGGTGGCGATGAAGGATGGCGGTGACATTCTCGTGCTGGGCAAGGCGCTGGAAGTCGAGTTCGCCCGCATCCAGAAAAACCTCCCGGCCGGTATGGAGTTGCGCAAAGTCTCCGACCAACCGGCCGCGGTGAAAACCGGTGTCGGCGAGTTCGTGCAAGTACTGGTCGAGGCGCTGGCCATTGTGTTGCTGGTGAGCTTCTTTTCCCTGGGTGTGCGCACCGGCATGGTGGTGGCCCTGGCGATTCCGCTGGTGCTGGCGATGACGTTCGCGTGCATGTATTACCTGGGCATCGGCTTGCACAAGATCTCCCTTGGCGCGCTGGTGCTGGCCCTGGGTTTGCTGGTGGACGACGCGATCATCGCCGTGGAAATGATGGCGATCAAAATGGAGCAGGGTTTCGACCGGGTCAAAGCAGCGAGTTATGCCTGGACCAGTACCGCGTTCCCGATGCTCACCGGTACGCTGATCACTGCGGCCGGTTTCCTGCCGATCGCCACGGCGCAATCGGGCACGGGCGAATACACCCGTTCGATCTTCGAGGTGGTCACCATTGCGCTGCTGGCGTCGTGGGTGGCCGCCGTGGTTTTCGTGCCGTATCTGGGGGAAAAACTCCTGCCGGACCTGGCGAAAATCCACGCCGCCAAACACGGTGCCGGTCAGCCCGATCCGTATGGCACACCGTTTTATCAGCGCGTCCGGCGTCTGGTGGAGTGGTGCGTACGCTGGCGCAAAACCGTGATCCTGGCGACCGTGCTGTTGTTCATCGCCTCCATCGTGCTGTTCAAGTTTGTGCCGCAGCAGTTCTTCCCGGCATCGGGTCGCCTGGAGTTGATGGTCGACCTGAAACTGGCCGAAGGCGCTTCGCTGAGCAATACCGCCGACGAGGTCAAACGCCTCGAGGCGCTGCTCAAGGACAAGGCGGGGATCGACAATTACGTGGCCTACGTCGGTACCGGTTCGCCGCGTTTTTACCTGCCGCTGGATCAGCAACTGCCGGCGGCGAGCTTCGCCCAATTTGTCGTCCTGGCAAAAAACATCGAGGAACGCGAGGCTCTGCGCATCTGGTTGATCGCCACGCTCAATGAACAATTCCCGGCCTTGCGCTCGCGGGTCACGCGCCTGGAAAACGGTCCGCCGGTTGGTTACCCGGTGCAGTTCCGCGTGACCGGGGAGCACATCGAGGAGGTGCGGGCGCTGGCGCGCAAAGTTGCGGCCAAGGTGCGCGAGAACCCACATGTGGTCAACGTCCACCTGGACTGGGAAGAACCGAGCAAGGTGGTGTACCTGAACATCGATCAGGACCGCGCGCGGGCGCTGGGCGTGAGCACGGCGAACCTGTCGAGGTTCCTGCAAAGCTCCCTGACCGGTTCCAGCGTCAGCCAGTACCGCGAAGACAACGAGTTGATCGAGATCCTGCTGCGCGGCACCTTGCATGAGCGCACCGAGTTGTCATTGCTGCCGAGCCTGGCGGTACCGACCGATAACGGTCGCAGCGTCGCGCTGTCGCAGATCGCGACCCTGGAGTACGGCTTCGAAGAGGGCATCATCTGGCACCGCAATCGCCTGCCCAACGTGACGGTTCGCGCCGACATCTATGACAAGGAGCAACCGGCGACGCTGGTGCAGCAGATCATGCCGACCCTCGATCCGATCCGCGCCGAACTGCCCGACGGCTACTTGCTGGATGTCGGCGGCACGGTGGAAGACTCCGCGCGCGGACAGAACTCGGTGAAGGCCGGCGTGCCGTTGTTCATCGTGGTGGTGTTGACCTTGCTGATGCTGCAACTGCGCAGTTTCTCGCGTACGGCGATGGTGTTTCTGACGGCACCGCTGGGGTTGATCGGGGTGACGCTGTTTCTGTTGGTGTTCCGCCAGCCGTTCGGTTTCGTGGCCATGCTGGGGACCATCGCGTTGTCGGGGATGATCATGCGTAACTCGGTGATTCTGGTGGATCAGATCGAGCAGGATATCGCTGCCGGGTTGAAGCCTTGGCAGGCGATCATCGAGGCGACGGTGCGGCGGTTCCGGCCGATTGTGTTGACGGCGCTGGCGGCGGTGCTGGCGATGATTCCTTTGTCGCGCAGTGTGTTTTTCGGGCCGATGGCGGTGGCGATCATGGGGGGGTTGATTGTGGCCACGGCGTTGACGCTGCTGTTTTTGCCTGCCCTTTATGCTGCCTGGTTTCGGGTTCGCAAAGAGTCGGTTTGAGGGTTTGACCTTGGCGGCCTTCGGGCCGACCAAGTGCTTGTGGATGGTGTACATATCCATTCCTGCGGTAACGGCCACTGGCGGTTTCGCCCTTACGGCGACTCACTTTTTTTAACAAGCGCCTCAAAAAAAGTAAGCAAAAAAAGCGCTCGCCCCGAACGTCCGGCCCCTCGCTAAGGCTCGGCGTTCCTTCGCTCCGGTATTCATCCGGGGGCATTGCCCTCCGGTCGGCTTCGCTTCGACCTACATGCAATGAGTTCGACTGCGTCGAACGGCGCTGCGCGCCCATCCCCGGATGAACACCTCCACTCAGCCTCCCGAGGGGGCGGGTGGATCAAGATCAAAAGCTGCAGGCGAGCTAACGCTCGGCCTGATGAGTGGTGACGAGCGTCTGTGTACGCTGCTCTGTTTTTGCTTTTCTGTGGGAGCGAGCTTGCTCGCGATGGCTGCCCAACAGTCAACAGTGTTTATCGCCAATGCCAACCATTCAGACCATTCCCACAAGACTTTCAGGTTGCCTGTCGGAAGCACGATCTCTAGCCTCTGACGGTCGCTGCCAATTCAGCGACCGGGACTGCAAGCCCGCCAATAGTTTGTTAGGCGCCCACTGGCGCACCTATAATCGTGGCGCTTTTTTAGCGACCACCGATTTATGGTGGCTGTGTGCGGGAGATCTTCGGGTCTGCCGAGGTTGCCTAACGACTCGGTCTTGCAGACCTGCACACAGCTGCCACCCATCATCTGCAAGTGATGCTGGCTGCTCCAACTTTCGTTAGGAGCTTCACAATGATCAAACCCAGCCCAAACCCCCCGGCTTCAGAGCCCGAAGAGCATTTCGGCACTTCAAGTCGCCCCTGTCCAATTTTCACCATCCGCCCTGGCATTAATTCCGAAACGCTGCTGGTCCACGCCTACGAAACCCTCGCCTCAGCCAACGTGATGGCGACCGAGTTGTCATCCAGCCTGATCGGCCCAACCTGCAATCTGGCACTCGGCGTTCAGCAGATGATTGTCCTGGCGCAGCTATCAGTGAATCGCGTCCTCGATCAGTTGGATCTGCAGCAATAGCAAAAGGAAAAAGCCCGCTGAACCTGTACCGGCCAGCGGACATTCATTGTTCCTACATTGATCTCGGACCCGTCTGATATTGAGGCTAAAAAGCTCAGGTGTTGTACTCAGAGCCCGGTTTCACGCATGTTTGAGACAGCGCCATGAAAAATCCACCCACATTGAGGGGGCGGTCCAATCCGGTGTTTGATCGGCTGTTGCGATCGCCCCACAAGGAACGCCTTTCGCAATACCTCGCCTTGCTCAAGCCCCTGGACGATCAGGGGCGTTACCTGCCATTCGATTCATTGCGCTACCGCTGGGCGCCTGGGCTGGATTCGAACCTGTGCTGGGCTTTGGTCAAGAAAGCGCGGACTGCACAGTATTCGAGCCTTTTGCCATTGGGTGAACCGGCGTGCTGGCTGAAGTTCATGCTGACGCCGCAGGCGCAAAAAGCCATTTCCGTAGTGGATCGTCAGGCGACAACCGCAGTGCTGGAATACATGACCGGCCAGATTGGCGAGCGCGCTCATTTCAGCTATTTGCTCAATGATCTGATCGAAGACGAGGCCATCAGCAGCAGCCAGCTCGAAGGTGCGGCCACCACGACGCGGGTGGCCAAGGACATGCTCAAGCGCCATCGTTCGCCGCGCACGCCGGATGAGCGAATGGTCATCGGTAACTTCAAGATGATGAACTTCGCCTGGGAGCAGCGTTACGAGCCACTGAGCGTTGAGCTGATTGCAGCCATGCATCGAGTTGGCGTCGAGGGTATCGACGATTCGCAGTACTCGCCTGGAGCATTCAGGACCAACGATGACGTCGTAGTCCAGGATGGCCAGGGCAACACCGTGCATTCGCCACCGCCTGCAACAGGGCTCGTGTCACGTTTGCAGGTGCTGGCCAAGTGGATCAACCAACCTCACAACAACTCTCATCAAGCGGACTACCTTCATCCATTGATCAAAGCCATCGCGCTGCATTTTGTCTTGGGTTACGAGCATCCTTTTCGCGACGGCAACGGTCGGGTAGCGCGCGCGTTGTTTTACTGGTTCATGTTCAAAAATGACTTCTCGGCGTTTCGCTACATCGCCATCAGTGTTTTGTTGCGCAATGCGCCGTTGAAGTACGGGCGGTCGTATTTGAATACCGAGGCGGATGATCTGGATCTGACGTACTTCATCGATTTCCAGTGTTCGGTGGTGTTGCGGGCTGTGGGCAGTTTTACCGGGGTGTATCGGAAAAGTCTGGACGATGCGCAGCAATTTGATTGCTGGTTGCGTGAAAGTGGTTTTCTCGACCAGCTCACCGAGAAACAGCGGGCGTTGTTTCAAGTGGCCAGGAGCGGAATGGCCAAGGAGTTCACGGCGGTCAATGTGAAGGAGAATCTGGGTTGTTCTTACAACACAGCGTCAGCCACGCTCAATGGGCTGGTCGCGTTGAAGTTGTTCGAGAAACGCAAGATGGGGCGCGAGTGGGTATTCTTTCTAAGACCCGTATCAGCGGCCTGAACCTTTGTGGGAGCAAGCCTGCTCCCACAGGTTTTGTGTTGCGGCTCAGAGCGTCCCAAACACCTTCTTCGCTAAACTGGTCGCCGCAGCCGCCGGGTTCTGGCGGATGGTTTCTTCCTGTTTGCCGATCATCTCGAACAAGCCATTCAACGCCTGCTCGGTGACGTAGTTTTCGACGTTGGCGTTTTTCGCATCCACTACGCCCATGGTCGCCGCTTGCCCGGCGAACGAGTTGTACTGCTGGGCCAGGCCAACCTTGTCGGTAGCTTGCTTGACGATCGGCAGGAACTTGGCGCGGATCTGTTCGCGGCTGGTCTTGTTCAGGTATTGGGTGGCCGAGTCGTTGCCGCCGCTGAGGATGCCCTTGGCGTCTTCAACGGTCATTTTCTTCACAGCATCGACAAGGATTGGCTGGGCCTGGGTGACGGCGGTTTCGGCTGCCTTGTTCATGCTGGCTTCCAGCTCATCGACCTGATCGCCCATGCCGAACTGTTTCATTTTGCTGGCGACTTTGCCCAGTTTGCCCGGCAGTTCGATTTTCACGTCGGGGTTGTTGCTGAAGCCGCCCGGGGTGCCGAGTTGCTTTACGGCCAGTTGCGCACCTTGGGTCAGTGCGTCCTTGAGCCCGCCGGTGGCGTCTTTTTGCGACAGGTCGCTGAGGGACAGCGCCAGGGCGCTGGCGGAGATCATCAAGCCTGCGCACAGGCCGGCAAAGCGGAGGGTAGGGCGGAGCATGGCAGCTTCCTTGTTCAAAAAAGAGAGTTAGCGAACGGCGTCGACGCGGATTTTCAGCGGTTGCGGGTCTTTGCCATCAAGCTGCACGGCATGGTTTTCGGTGGTGATGAACATCAGCTTGCCGTCGACTTCGATGCGCGCGCTGACCGAGTAGCGATGGCCTGGTTTGACCTGCGCCGGATCGTAACTCAGATGAAACGGCAGTGGCACCTGGCCTTTGACTTGACCTTTCTGTTCGTCGAGGACAATGGCCGGTGCGTCGGCCAGGGACACGTCCTGCAAGCTTACGCTCAGGGTGGCGGTGGGCGGCAGGGCGCTGCGTTGCAGGTAAAAGACTTCGCCGTCGAGGCTGGCTTTCGGGGCAGATTGCATGGATTGGCAGGCGCCGAGCAAAACCGTAAGCCCGAGGAGAGAGAGTTTTTTCATGAAGCGGATCCTTGTCGTTGGCGCCTGAAGAAAACCGGCGCCAACGACAATTTAGCGGATTTTGCCGGGGATATCGCCCAACTTGCCTCGGGGCGTTCTCAGACGCGGCTGACCAGCACTTCCTGCCCCTTCACATAATCGACACCCAATTCCACCCGGTGTTGTTGAGTGGTGGTGAAGATCAGACGGTCTTCGTGGGTGATGCTCGCGCTGATTGCATAGGTATGGTCGGGCAGGACATCGGCAAGCTTGTACGTCAGGTTGAAGTTCAGCCCGACATTTTCTGCATTGGGAGTGATCTGTACGGCCAGTTCCTTCGCGGCGACATCTTGCAGGCTGACATCCAGCAGGCGGACATGAAGCGTTGAGTTGGGCAGCAGTCCAATCTTTTCGAGATAATGTACTTTGCCATCAATGGTTTTTACGGTTTCGCTGCTCATATTGATTTCCCTATCGATTGATCGTCGGTATTGACGAGCGCCCAGCATAGGTTCGATGCAGCGATTTCTATGTAGGGGAATTCCTGCAAGCAGGGGCGAAGAGGGCGTGGCATGAGTCAGAAGCGTCCTTGCTTCAGCCATAAACCTGCGTGCAGTGATCCGATGAAATCAGAGCGGTGTTACCAACTCCGCCGCATCTTCACTACGATGCAACGCCACCTGCCGAATCGACAAGCGAATCTCCGCCGGCAACACCCGTTTGGCCGCGCCTTCAGCCAGTTCACCGAGCAGTTCGTGATAGCTCAACTTGCCCGCTTCATCGCGCTTGAGCACGTCGAGGTCAAGCATGGTCTGGATGAAGTGGCGGAACAGGCTCTTGTCGAAGAATTCGGGGGCGTTCAGGCCATGCAGGATCGACAGGCGCTGGGCCATGACCGTGCACAGGTCTTCCAGTTCTTCGGCGCTGATGCTGTTTTGGCCGCTGTTGAGCAGCAGGGACACGGTCATGTAGAAGCGTTGCAGGGTCTGGGCGATGCTTTTCGACAGCAGCGTGAGCAGTACGAAATGCCGCGAGCTTGGCGCCGGGCGCAGGTACACATCGTTCTCGAAGCGCAGCAGGCCTTGTTCGACGAAGGCTTCCAGCCATTGATCGATCACCGCATCCAGTTCGTCCAGTGGCCAGCGAGTGAACAGCTCTGCTTGCAGGTACGGATACAGCGCGCGAGTGTAGCGCAGGATCTGCTCGCGGCTCATGCGCGAGGCGCTCTGGAAGAAGCTCGCCAGTAGCGCCGGCAGGGCGAAAATGTGCAGCACGTTGTTGCGGTAGTAGGTCATCAGGACCGCATTCTGCTCGTCCAGATACAGGATCTTGCCCAACGCATCGCTCTGCTCCGAGAGCAGGTCCATGTCCTTCACGTGCTCGATCAGCGCCCGGCCATCGCCTTCTGGCAAGGTGGTGTGCGGCGAATAGGGGACCTTGCGCAGCAGCGCCAGGTACAGGTCGAGCACCCGCGCCATGGCCCGGTCGTCCAGGGCCAGGCGGCTGGTGGACAGCAACGCCAGTGCCACCAGGTTGACCGGGTTGATCGCCGCCGCTTCGTTCAAATGCCGGGCGACTTTCTCACCGAGGCGGTTGGTGGTTTCGTTGAGCCAGGCGGGTCTGAACTGCGGGCCGAGTTCTTGTTGGCGCCAGTCCGGCTGCTCGCCGTCGAGGAATTCCGCCAGCTTGATCGGCTCGCCGAAGTTCACCGCCACCTGGCCGAAGCGCTGTTTGAGCGCGCCGATGACTTTGAAAATATCGAAGATCGACTCTTTCTTCTTGGCCGCACCGCGCAACTCGCCAAGATAGGTTCGACCTTCCAGCACGCGCTCGTAGCCGATGTATACCGGCACGAAGACGATGGGCATGCGCGACGAGCGCAAGAAGCTGCGCAGGGTGATCGCCAGCATCCCAGTCTTGGGTTGCAGCATGCGCCCGGTGCGCGAACGGCCGCCCTCGACGAAGTACTCCACCGGGAAGCCCTTGGTGAACAGGGTGTGCAGGTATTCGTTGAACACCGAGGTGTACAGCGGGTTGCCCTTGAACGTGCGGCGCATGAAGAACGCACCGCCGCGACGCAGCAGGCCGCCGATCACCGGCATGTTCAGGTTGATGCCGGCGGCAATGTGCGGCGGGGTCAGGCCGTTGCGGAACAGCAGGTATGACAGCAGCAGATAGTCGATGTGGCTGCGGTGGCACGGCACGTAGATCACTTCGTGACCCTGGGCGACCTTCTGCACGCCTTCGATGTGATTGACCTTGATACCGTCGTAGATCTTGTTCCAGAACCAGCTCAGCACCACTTCCATAAAACGGATCGCAGTGTAGGTGTAGTCCGAGGCGATTTCGTTGCCGTAGCGTAGCGCTTGAGCTTTGGCCTTCTCCGGTGAAATGTTCTCGCGTTCGGCTTCGTCGAGGATCGCTTGTTTGACCTGCGGCTGGTTCAGCAGGCCTTTGACCAGGTTGCGGCGGTGGGAAATGTCCGGGCCGATCACCGCCGCCTTCAGGTTGCGGAAGTGTACCCGCAGGATCCGCTGGGCCATGCGCACGGTGCGTTCATGGCCCTTGTCGTGCTCGATCAGTTCGCGCAGGTGGATCGGCGCGGAGAACTGCACGCGGGTCTTGCGTCCCAGCACGATGACGCTCAGCAATCGGCGCAAGCGCCCGGTGACCGCCCAGCTATCGGCGAACAGAAGTTTCCATGGGCTGTTTTCGCTGTCCGGCGACTGGCCCCAGAACACACTGACCGGAATGATCTGCGCATCTTCGGCGGCGTTCTGGCTCAGGGCGCTGACCAGGCGGGTCAGGGTCGGCGGCGCGCCGCGCTTGTCCTGGCGGCCGAGCCAGTCCGGGTCCGGCGTCAGGTAGAAGAACGCGGCGGGTTCCAGCAGGTTGCCCACCGATACCGGCAGCACCGGGCGTGGCAGGCCGGCCTTGCTGCATTCGGTGTCGACCACGGCGAGGTCGGTCAGCGAAGGGTTTTGCAGGACGTAGAACACCGGACGACTGCGGTCGAGGTTGAGGGTGAACGACGACTGGTTGATCGTCTCCGAGCGAACCCAGAGGTACAACAGTCGGCGCAAGGTGCCAAACACAAGACGGCGGAACGGGGAGCGGGTCATACGGCTTCTGCATGAGTGAATAAAACCAAGCAAATGCTCGGGCGGCAGGGGGCGTTCTTCATGAGTTTTCGCCCCGCGTTGTCGCCTTAAAGCGGGCCAGGCAAGGCGCAGGCCGCTGGGAATGGTTGTTCCCTTTCCAAGGCCTGCAACGCAGCCTGGCCCGCTTTAAGGCACAACCCGAAGGGCCGCGCCTGCTGTTGTGCAGGGCTGCGTTGCTCGAAGCTTATTTGGAATGACCAATCCACGCTTCTCGCGCCTTGCCCTGCACAACAGCAGGCACGGCGCGGCGCGAAAACTCATGAAGAACGCCCCCTAGTGTGCCGGATTCGTCGAAAATCGGCAAAAAAGCGCGTAAGTAAACTCCTGTTGAGAGTTTTAACGTCTGTCATATACTCGGCGCTCTGTCGCCGTTGCCCTCATGGGACCGGTATGCGCAGGCTGACGTTCCCGAGGCTTTCCTGCGAAAAGCCCGATCAATAATAAAAAGGGAGTATGAACAAATGGCAACACGCGAAACCGGCAACGTGAAGTGGTTCAACGACGCCAAGGGCTACGGCTTCATTCAGCGCGAGGACGGGGTGGACGTGTTCGTGCACTACCGCGCGATTCGTGGCGAAGGGCACCGCTCGCTGACTGAAGGCCAGCAGGTTGAATACGCGGTGGTGGAAGGGCAGAAGGGGTTGCAGGCTGAGGATGTTGTAGGTCTGTAAACCAAATCTTCAGAACACCCAAAAACACTGTGGGAGCGAGCTTGCTCGCGATGACGTCCTTTCAGCCAACGTAGATGTTGAATGTAAGTCCGCTATCGCGAGCAAGCTCGCTCCCACAGGTTCGATGCTCAGGTTTTAAGCAGTTTTCCAGGTGATCTCTTCTTCACCATCGGCGCTGATGCGAATCCAGCGATCCGCCGTCTCCTCACCTTCCTCCTCGACCCAGCTACCCGGTGCGCAACGCACTTCGACGTTCAGCGCGGCAAACGCAGCGCGGGCGCAGGCGATGTCGTCGTCCCACGGGGTCTGGTCGCTTTCCAGGTACAGGCTGTTCCATTTGCCGACGGCTTTTGGCAGCCAGGTCACTGGCACGTTGCCGGCCTTGCACTTGTAGGTCTGGCCCTTCTGGACCCAATCGGTGCACGGACCCAATGCCGCACCGAGCCAGGCGGAAATGGCTT
Source organism: Pseudomonas sp. P4_B3 (assembly GCF_056402295.1). NCBI lineage: Bacteria > Pseudomonadati > Pseudomonadota > Gammaproteobacteria > Pseudomonadales > Pseudomonadaceae > Pseudomonas > Pseudomonas sp. P4_B3. The sequence goes on along the minus strand of NZ_JBFUHR010000009.1, from coordinate 158,050 downwards.
TGTGGTCGACGTCGGCGTCTTTCAGGTAAATCTCGATATCGGGTTGGCGCATGGATGTCCTCACTGCGGGTCTGAAAAATCCATTCGCGGATTTAGCCGGTCTTGAGCCGTTGCCCGAGACCAAAAATTTAAGTTATTGAAGAACAAAATAATCGTAGCGCATCGACACGGTGACCTCGAACGGCTCGGCCTGCTCGATAACAGCAGCACGGCGCTCGGCACTGGCGCGCCAGCCGTGGGGCGTCATCGCCAACAGGTTCGCCCGGTCCTGACCGCTTTCCAGCGTCAGCTTGAATTCCAGGGTTTCACTGTGGGCCAGCACCATGCCATCCGGTACCAGGGCCAGGTGCTTGTCGTCAGTGTATTCACGGACTTCGTCGTACAGCCGCTCACGCAGTTCCATCAGGTGGCCGCTGGTTGGCCCGACTTTCATCAGGCCGCCGCCAACACTGAGCAGGCGCTTGGCTTCTTCCCAATCCAGCGGGCTGAAGACACTGGCCAGGAACTGGCAACTGCCGGAAGCCAACGGCACCCGGGCCATACTGGCGATCAACCAGGTGAGCTTCGGGTTGCGTTTGCAGGCGCGTTTGACCGCTTCGCGGGAGATGTCCAGGGCATAGCCCTCGGCATCTGGCAGGGCCTCGGCGATTTGCGCGGTGTAGTAACCCTCGCCACATCCGATGTCCAGCCAGTGCTGCGGTGCATAACCAGCAGCCAGCTCCGCCAGACGCTTGGCCACCGGGGCGTAGTGCCCGGCATTCAGGAAGTCGCGGCGGGCTTCGACCATTGCCTGGTTATCCCCAGGGTCACGGCTGTTCTTGTGCTGCACCGGCAACAGGTTCAGGTAACCCTGGCGCGCGCGGTCGAAACGATGCCCGGCGGGGCAGGCCACGCCGTTGTCCACCGCATTCAGCGGCTCACTGCAGATCGGACACGCAAGCATCAGGCGAGCAACTTGATCAGGGTCTGGTAGTAGATTTCGGTCAGTACGTCGAGATCCGCTGCCAGCACACGCTCGTTGACCTGGTGGATGGTCGCGTTGACCGGGCCCAGCTCAACCACTTGGGTGCCCATGGTCGCGATGAAGCGCCCGTCGGAGGTCCCACCGCTGGTGGACGCCTTGGTTTCACGACCGGTGATGTCCTTGATGCTCGCCGACACCGCGTCCAGCAGCGCACCCGGTTCGGTGAGGAACGGCAGGCCGGACAGCGCCCAGTCGATGTGCCAGTCCAGGCCATGTTTGTCGAGAATGTCGGCGACGCGCTTTTGCAGGCCTTCGACGGTGGACTCGGTGGAGAAACGGAAGTTGAACACCGCCACCAGATCACCCGGGATCACGTTGGTCGCACCAGTGCCGGAGTTGACGTTGGAAATCTGGAAACTGGTCGGCGGGAAGAAATCGTTACCGTGGTCCCAGTGCTCGGCGGCCAGTTCGGCCAGGGCCGGGGCGGCGAGGTGGATCGGGTTCTTCGCCAGGTGCGGGTAGGCTACGTGGCCCTGCACACCGTGCACGGTCAGCTTGGCGCCGAGGGAGCCGCGACGGCCGTTCTTGACCACGTCACCCACCAGGGTGGTGCTCGACGGTTCGCCGACGATGCACCAGTCCAGACGCTCCTTGCGCGCGGCCAGGCGTTCAACCACTGCCTTGGTGCCGTGGTGCGCCGGTCCTTCTTCGTCGCTGGTGATCAGGAATGCGACTTTGCCCTTGTGATTCGGGTAGTCGGCGACAAAGCGCTCGGAGGCGACGGTCATGGCGGCGAGGCTGCCTTTCATGTCGGCGGCGCCACGGCCGCAGAGCATGCCGTGTTCATCGATCAGCGCGTTGAACGGCTCGATCTGCCAGGCTGTCACCGGGCCGGTCGGGACCACGTCGGTGTGGCCGGCGAAGCACAGCACCGGACCGTCGTCCTGGCCGTGGGTGGCCCAGAAGTTATCCACATCTTCGATGCGCATCGGTTCCAGGGTGAAACCGGCATCGCCCAGGCGCTGCATCATCTGCTTCTGGCAATCGGCGTCGATCGGCGTCACGGACGGACGGCGGATCAGGTCGATGGCGAGTTGGAGGGTCGGCGAAAGGTCGGCGTGGGCCGTCATGGAAAGCTCCGATGTGTGCAGCACGATAAACCTGTAGGAGCTGCCGAAGGCTGCGATCTTTTAATCCTGATTCTGAAAATCAAAAGATCGCAGCCTTCGGCAGCTCCTACCGAGTGTGTTGGCATTGAAAAGGGCGATCATTCTAAAGCAAAACGGCGACCCGAAGGCCGCCGTTTGACGTTATCTAATAACGGATTACGCTGTTGCAGGTTCTGGCTCAACCACCGGTTTGGGCAGCGACGACAGGAACGCCATGATCAGCGCTGCGACGTACGGCAGCGACTGCACCAGCAACATGGTGATCCAGAAGCGCATGTCGTTGCTCGGCATGCCGTTCACCAGGTAGATCCCCAGGGCCGCGCCCCACAACAGCAGCATGATGAACATCTCTTCCCGGGCTTCCGAAATCGCTACCCAGAAGCCGTGGTTATCGGCGTTTTTCGGCGTTCGGAAGAACGGAATGCTGCTGGTGAAGAATCCGTACAGCACCGCTTTGGCGATGGTGTGGGACAACGCCAGGCCGGCCAGCGCCGCGCAGAAGGCATCCTTCAGGTTCACCCCAACCGCACGACGGTAGAGGAAGATGATCTTGGCAACCTTGAACACGAACAGTGCCAACGGCGGGATTGCGAAAATCAGCAGCGGCGGATCGACCCGTTGCGGCACGATGATCATCGCCGCCGACCACAACAGCGCGCCAACGGTGAAGAAGATGTTCATGCCGTCCGCCACCCACGGCAACCAGCCCGCGAGGAAGTGGTAACGCTGGCCACGGGTCAGCTCGGTGTCCTTGCCGCGCAGCAGGCTGGCGGTGTGGCGTTTGATAATCTGAATCGCTCCGTAGGCCCAGCGGAAACGCTGCTTCTTGAAGTCGATGAAGGTATCGGGCATCAGGCCTTTGCCGTAGCTGGTGTGGTAATACGCCGCCGACAGGCCTTTTTCGAATACCCGCAGGCCAAGCTCGGCGTCTTCACAGATGCACCAGTCGGCCCAGCCCAGCTCTTCGAGCACCGAGCGACGGGTCATGGTCATGGTGCCGTGCTGGATGATCGCGTCACGGTCGTTGCGGGTGACCATGCCGATGTGGAAGAAGCCTTTGTATTCCGCGTAGCAGAGCTTCTTGAAGGTGCTTTCGTTCTGGTCGCGGTAATCCTGCGGCGACTGCACCACGGCGATTTTCGGGTCGGCGAAGTGCGGCACCATGTGCTTGAGCCAGTTCGGGTGCACGCAGTAATCGGAGTCGATCACCGCGATCACTTCTGCGTCCTTGGCGGTGTGCGGGATCAGGTAGTTCAGCGCGCCGCCCTTGAAGCCGACCAGCGGTGCCACATGGAAGAACTTGAAGCGCGGGCCGAGGGTTTCGCAATAATCGCGCACCGGTTCCCAGACCGCCGGGTCCTTGGTGTTGTTGTCGATGATCAGGACTTCGAAGTCCGGATAGTCGAGGTTGGCCAGGGCGTTGAGGGTCTGTTTGACCATCTCCGGCGGCTCGTTGTAGCAGGGCACGTGAATCGACACTTTCGGGCGGTAGCTGGAATCGCCTTCCACCGGCAGGAACTCACGCCGGCGCTTGTGCACCCACACCGCTTCGGCCAGTTCATGGGCTTCGGTCAGCAGCACGATAAACACCCCGAGCGCACCGAGGGCGAGCAAGAAGCCCACCGTCAGGCTGAACCAGGTGCTGTATTGCTGGCTGTAGTCGTAACCGATCCACACCAGCACCGAACCACACAGGAACGCAATGAAGGTCAGGAAAGTACGGCCACGCTGGCGCAGGGCCGAGCCGTCGATCATCAGCAGGGTCAGCGACAACAGCGCCAATACCACCGAACCGATAGCCAACACGCGCCATTGCGGAATCGCCACCACCGGGCCTTCGAAGTTGAACTTCTGCTGGCGCGCGGCGTTGAACACGCCCCAGTAGGCGCCGACGGAACCTTCGTCGCTGGCTTTCCACGGCTGGTCAAACGCTTCGATCACGAAGTAGTTGAAGCCCTGGCGGTTGAGCTTGTTGACCAATGTACGCAGGTAGATCGCCTGGTCTGCCGGTGAGGCGTCGGCGCCACCGCGCATGCGGCCGTTGCTCGGCCAGCCCACTTCGGACAGCAGCAGCGGCTTTTTCGGGAACATTTTTTTCAGGTCGCGGGCGCGGTCGAGGACGAACTGCTGAGCCTTGTCCACCGGGATGAACTCCCAGTAAGGCAGGACGTGCGCGGCGATCAGGTCGACGTGCTTGGCCAGCTCCGGGTGCTCTTCCCAGACGTGCCACTGCTCGGACGTCGTGACCGGCACTTTGACGGCGGCACGCACACGGTCGAGCAACACGCTGAGTTCGGCGGCGGTGATTTCCTTGCGGAAGATCGCTTCGTTACCGACCACCACACGAACCACGCTGCGCGAGGAGTTGGCGATCTCGATGGCGCGGGTGATTTCCCGTTCGTTGCGTTCCTGGTCCGGGCTGATCCAGATCCCCAGGGTCACCCGTAAGCCGAACTCTTCCGCCAGTTTCGGGATGTCTTGCAGGGTGCCATCGACCGAGTAGATGCGGATGTTGTCCGTCAGCTTGCTCATGATCTCCAGGTCGCGACGCATTTGATCGTCGGTCGGGTACTGGTCTTTCTGCGGGAACTGGCCCTGCTGGAATGGCGAGTACGAGAAGCCGGAGATCTGTTCAGGCCAGTTGGGGGCGGTGACCGGGCGGTTGATCAGCGCCCAGAAGCCGGTAAACAAGGCTGCGATGGCAAGCACCACGACCAGGTTGAGTCCAAATTTACGCGATGACATAGTTATTTCGGGTTCCAAAGACTGTGGAACGAAGGAACGGTTGGCGGTCGCCAAGGGGCGCGCATCCTACACCGGGCATTCTCTGGTCGTACAGCGGACAGGGAATTGCCGGACATTGGGCAATCCAAGTCGGGTTAAGTTCTTTCTTTAGAGTGTGTAGGGCAAATCTTTGTTCGATGTAGTTTTCGTGGATGCTGCCTGTTCATAGCGCAATGATGCTCTTGCGCGCCGACGGCCCTATAATGCGCGCCGGTTTTTGGGGTAATGGTCATGAGTACAGAAGATCCGCGGTTTGCTGGCATCGCCCGTTTGTATGGCATCGAAGGCCTTGAGCGCCTGAAAGCGGCCCATGTGGCGATCGTGGGCGTCGGTGGTGTCGGTTCCTGGGCGGCGGAAGCCATGGCTCGTTGCGGCGTGGGCGAGATTTCGCTGTTCGACCTGGACGACGTCTGCGTCAGTAACGCCAATCGCCAGTTGCACGCGCTGGACAGCACGGTGGGCAAGCCCAAGGTCGAGGTGATGGCCGAGCGTCTGCGCGGGATCAACCCGGACTGCACGGTGCACGCGGTGCCTGACTTCGTCACCCGCGACACCATGGCGGAGTACATCACGCCGAACATCGACTGCGTGATTGACTGCATCGACAGCGTCAACGCCAAGGCCGCGCTGATCGCCTGGTGCAAGCGGCGCAAGATCCAGATCATCACCACCGGCGGCGCGGGCGGACAGATTGACCCGACGTTGATCCAGGTCTGCGACCTCAATCGCACGTTCAACGATCCGTTGGCGTCGAAAGTGCGCTCCACGCTGCGCCGCGACTACGGCTTCTCACGCACCGTGACCCGCCATTACAGCGTGCCGTGCGTGTTTTCCACCGAACAACTGCGTTACCCGAAACCGGATGGCAGCATTTGCCTGCAGAAAAGTTTTGTCGGTGATGGCGTGAAGCTCGACTGCGCCGGCGGGTTTGGCGCGGTGATGATGGTGACGGCGACGTTCGGCATGGTTGCGGCGACCAAGGCTGTGGACAAGATCGTGGCGGGTGTGCGGCGGCCGGCGGATCGCATCAAACCTCAAATTTAATGGCGATGACCCCTGTAAGAGCTGCCGAAGGCTGCGATCTTTTGATTTTGCTTTTTAAAAGCAAGATCAAAAGATCGTCCGAACGCGGCCCGAGCCTTCGGCAGCTCCTACACGTCGCTCAGGCTCCGCATCCGCTGAAGCACCGCATTCAAGCCATTACTGCGCGATTCGGACAACTGCCGCCCCAACCCCAACTGATTGAACCAGTCCGGCAAATCCACCTGCTGCAACTCAGCCGCCGACAACCCGTTGACCCGCGCCAGCAGCAACGCCACCAACCCGCGAATCAGCCGCGCATCGCTGTTGGCGCTGAACAGCCAATGACCATCGCGCAATTCGCCCACCAGCCACACCTGGCTTTCACAGCCGTGCACCCGGTTGGCATCACACATCTGCGCATCACTCAAGGCCGGCAGACGCTCGCCCCATTGCATCAGCAGGCGCGCGCGTTGTTCCCAGCCGGCCGCTTTCTGAAAGGTTTCGAGTGCCGTCACGGCATCGGCAGGCAGGTTCATCGCAATAGCTCCAGCGCCTGATCCAAGGCTTCAAAGAACCGCTCCAGGTCTTCGGAATCGTTGTACAGCGCCAACGACACCCGAATCGCCCCGGCCAGTTCAAAGCGTTTAAGCAGCGGCATGGCGCAGTGATGGCCGGCACGCACTGCGATCCCTTGTTCGGTCAGCAAATGCGCGAGATCGGAGTTATGTACGCCCTCGACGGTAAAACTGGCCAGTGCCACTTGCGGCTTGCCCAGCAGGCGAATGCCGTTGCGCGCTTCAAGGCCCTTGAGCAGACAGGCATGCAGCGCCGCTTCATGGACGGACACGGCGTCCTGATCAAGCTCTGCGAGGTAATCCAGGGTTGCTCCCAGGCCGATCACACTGGCAATCGGCGGCGTCCCGGCCTCGAAACCCAGCGGTGCCGGGCGAAAGCGTGCGTCGTGATAATTGGCATCCAGCACCATTTCGCCGCCGAACTGCCAGGGACGCAGCTGTTGCAACGCTGTATTGCGCCCGAACAACACGCCCAGGCCATCGGGGCCGTAGAGCTTGTGGCTGGAGAACACATAAAAATCGCAGCCTAGCGCTTGCACGTCGTGGCGGCCATGGACCACGCCTTGGGCACCGTCGATCACGGTCAGGGCGTTGTGCGCCTTGGCCAGTGCCAGCAATTGAGGCAGTGGCTGCCACGCGCCAATCACGTTGGACAGTTGACTGACGGCCAGCAGACGTGTGCGCGAGCCGATCAAGCCGGTCGCGGCTTCAAGGTCGATCACGCCGTCGGCATCCAGCGGCAGGATCACCAGTTTCAGGTCGCGACGGTGCGCCAGTTGCTGCCACGGCAGCAGGTTGGCGTGATGCTCCAGGGCGCTGATGACAATCTCGTCGCCCGGATTGAAAAGATGTTCCAGGCCGTAGGCCAGGAGATTCAGCGCGGACGTCGAGCCGTGGGTAAAGATGATCTGACCGCAATCGCCAGTATTGAGCCATTGCGCGGCTTTGCGGCGGCTGTCTTCGAAAGCCTGGGTGGCGTGGGCGCCGGGCAAATGCTGCGCCCGATGCACGTTGGCCGCGCCGTTGGCGTAGTAATGCGCCAGGGCATCCAGCAGGGCTTGAGGTTTTTGCGTGGTGGCGGCGTTGTCCAGATAGGTCTGGCCTTGCCGTTGCAGGGCGGCGATGGCCGGAAAATCGGCACGCCAGGGAGAGAGAATCATCATGCTATCGGGCCCTGGTGAGGGTACGCCGTACCCATGTAGGAGCGAGCCTGCTCGCGATGGACGCATGGACGACGCGTGCTGTCTGGTGCCGCGCGTAATCGTTGACGTCCATCGCGAGCAATCGAGCGTCGACCGGCTTCTCCTACACAGGTGATCGTGTAACGCTTAGTTGTGAGCGTGCAGCGCTTCGTTCAGTTCGATGGCCGATTTGTGGGTTTTGCATTCCACGGCACCGGTTTCCGAATTGCGACGGAACAGCAGGTCTGTCTGGCCGGCCAGTTCACGGGCCTTGACCACTTTGACCAGTTGATTGTTTTCGTCCAGCAGCGCGACTTTGGTGCCGGCGGTCACGTACAGGCCCGACTCGACGGTATTGCGGTCGCCCAACGGGATACCGATACCGGCGTTGGCGCCGATCAGGCAGCCTTCGCCGACCTTGATCACGATGTTGCCGCCGCCCGACAGGGTGCCCATGGTCGAGCAGCCGCCGCCCAGGTCCGAACCCTTGCCGACGAATACGCCAGCGGAAACGCGGCCTTCGATCATGCCCGGGCCTTCGGTGCCGGCGTTGAAGTTGATGAAGCCTTCGTGCATCACGGTGGTGCCTTCGCCAACGTAGGCACCCAGGCGCAGACGCGCAGCGTCGGCGATACGCACGCCGGCCGGAACCACGTAGTCGGTCATTTTCGGGAACTTGTCCACCGAGAATACTTCCAGCAGCTCGCCGCGCAGGCGGGCTTCGAGTTGCAGTTCAGCCAGTTCGCTCAGATCGACCGCGCCCTGGCTGGTCCAGGCCACGTTCGGCAGCAGCGGGAAGATGCCGGCCAGGTTCAGGCCGTGTGGCTTGACCAGGCGATGGCTCAGCAGGTGCAGCTTGAGGTAGGCCTCCGGGGTGGACGACAGCTGGGCGTCTTCAGCCAGCAAGGTGGCAACCAGCGGCTTGTGACTCTCGGCCAGGCGGGTCAGCAGGGCGGCCTGGGCAGCATCGACGCTTTTCAGTGCTTCAGCCAGTTGCGAGGCCTGGGCGGTGCTGAACGCAATGGCCTGATTGCCTTCGGTGTAGCCCAGAATCGGTGTGATGGCGGCGAGGACTTCAGCCGATGGCTTGAGTACCGGGGCGGCGTAGAACACTTCCAGCCATGCGCCTTGACGGTTTTGAGTGCCGACGCCGAAGGCCAGGCTGAACAGGGTAGTGGACATGTGTATACCTCTAACAAAATTGAACGGGCTGCTTACTTGAGCGCGGCCGCGTAGATGTCTGGCTTGAAGCCAATCAGGGTTCGGTCACCGAGATCGAGCACCGGGCGCTTGATCATCGAGGGCTGTGCGAGCATCAGTTCGATGGCTTTCGTCTGGTCGAGATCGGCTTTGCGTTCGTCGTCGAGCTTGCGAAAGGTCGTGCCTGCACGGTTCAACACCACTTCCCAGCCGTGCTCGTTGCACCATTGGGTCAGGTGTTCACGGTCGATACCGACCGCTTTGTAATCATGAAAGTCATAGCTGACAGCGTGTTCATCGAGCCAGGTGCGCGCCTTTTTCATGGTGTCACAGGCTTTGATGCCGAAAAGGTGCAACGTTTTGCTTGAAACGGCCAAGGAATCGCCCCCTTTACAGGTGCTGGATTTGAAAGGTGACGGATTATGCCATGGCCGAACGGTTTCGCGGCGGCTGTGGCACAAAACCTGTTGTTGCGTGGCGCTGAAGCCAGTCCGGACGACAAACGGCGTAATGAAGTGCGCGGCGCCTGCGTTTGAAGGCGTTGCGGGCGCAGCGCCTGGAGTTGTACAGCCTCAGTCGTCATCACCAGATTGGCGATGACGTGTTGCGTGAGGTGTTGGGGGAACTGGATTTGAGTGAGGCCAAACTCGGCCAGGTGAAATAACACCTGGCCCTGAGCGGCGGCGCGGTTATTTGCGGCGCTGGATGAACGCGCGAATCCGCTCGGCAGCTTCGACACACTCGGCAAGCGGCGCCACCAGTGCCATGCGCACACGCCCGGCACCCGGGTTGACGCCATCCACATCCCGCGACAGGTAAGAACCCGGCACCACGGTCACGTGTTCCTGCTCGAACAGGTCGCGGCAGAAGGCGGCGTCGTCACCGGCTACATTCGGCCACAGGTAGAAGCTGCCATCCGGGCGCTGTACGTCCATGACCGGGCTGAGGATTTCCAGAACCGCATCGAATTTCTCGCGATACAGTGCACGGTTGGCGCGCACATGCACCTCGTCATTCCACGCGGCAACACTGGCCAGTTGTGTTTGAACCGGCATCGCGCAGCCGTGGTAGGTGCGATAGAGCAGGAAGCCCTTGAGGATGTCGGCGTCACCGGCAACAAAGCCTGAACGCAGTCCCGGCAGGTTCGAACGCTTGGACAGGCTGTGGAATACCACGCAACGCTTGAAGTCCTTGCGACCCAGTTCTGCGCAAGCGCTGAGCAGGCCTGGCGGCGGGGTTTGTTCGTCGAAGTACAGCTCGCTGTAGCACTCATCGGCGGCAATCACGAAGTCATATTCGTCGGCCAGGGCGATCAGCTTTTTCAGGATTTGCACCGGAATCAAAGCACCGGTCGGGTTGCCTGGCGAGCACAGGAACAGGATTTGGCAGCGTTTCCAGATGTCTGGCGACACGGCGTCGAAATCCGGGTTGAAGCTGTTTTCGTCCAGGCACGGGAGGTAATGCGGCTTGGCCCCGGCGAGGAACGCCGCGCCTTCGTAGATCTGATAGAACGGGTTCGGGCTGACCACCAGCGCGTCATCGCCACGGTTGACCACGGTCTGGGTGAAGGCGAACAGCGCTTCGCGAGTGCCGTTGACCGGCAACACGTTGCGCGCGGGGTCGATCCAGCCCTTGGGGACGTCGAAGCGACGCTCGCACCATGCCGCGATGGCTTCACGCAGCTCCGGGATACCGAGTGTGGTCGGGTACACAGCCATTTTTTCCAGATTGCTGGCCAGGGCCTCGGCGACAAAGCTTGGCGAACGGTGTTTCGGCTCGCCGATGGACAGCGCGATCGGACGCTTGTCCGGGTTCGGCGTCACGCTGCCAAGCAGGGCGCGGAGTTTCTCGAACGGGTAGGGCTGGAGCTGGGACAGGGCGTTGTTCATCAATGTATCTCGTTCGGTGTGGGAACGGGCAAGCCCTGTTTCCTGTAGGAGCTGGCTTGCCAGCGATGGTCGTCAACGATAACGCGTGCTTACTGGGTAAGCGCGGCGCTCTTTAGTCCATCGCTGGCAAGCCAGCTCCTACAAAGGGCAGGCTCGCGTTGTTGGTTCAGATGCTGATGCGCGACAGTTTGATATCGGATTCCTGGTTGACGCTCAGTTGTTCGACGATCGCATCCTGCAGGCGGCTGCACAGCAGCGGGTCGGACAGCGGCTGATTGTTGGCGTCGGTGATGAAGAACACGTCTTCCACGCGCTCGCCGAGGGTGGCGATCTTGGCGTTCTGCAGCGACAGGTCGAACTCCAGGAAAATCGTGCCGATCCGCGCCAGCAGGCCCGGGCGGTCGGGCGCCGTGAGCTCCAGTACCGTCACCTGACGCTGGGCATCGTTGTGGATCGTCACCTGTGGCGCAAAGGCGAAATGCTTGAGCTGACGCGGAACCCGGCGCTGGATGATGGTCGGGTAGTCGTCCGGGTTGCGCAGGGCTTCGGTCAGGCCGTCACGGATTTGCTTGATCCGCGCCGGGTTATCGCCAATCGAGTCGCCGTCGGTGTCGAGCACGATGTAGGTGTCGAGGGTGAACTGGCTGCTGGAGGTGATGACCCGGGCGTCGTGAATGTTCAGGTTGAGCTGGTCCATCGCGGCCACGGTCACGGCAAAGAAGTCGTGCTGGTCGGGGGCGTAGATGAAGATTTGCGTGCCACCTTCAAATTCGCGCTGGGTAGTTTCCTTGATCAGTACCAATGGCCCGCCGTCGGTCGGCTGCTGGAGGATCGCGTCGCTGTGCCAGGCCACGTCGCCGGCGGTGTGGCGCAGGAAATAGTCATCACCCAACTGCGCCCACAGTTGCTCGACATCGTCCGGGTCGGTGCCGCCGCGCACCAGGATATCCAGGGCGGCGCTCTGGGTCTGGCGGATCTGTTCTTCGCGGTCCACCGGGTTCTCCAGGCCACGACGCAGGGCGCGCTTGGTCTCGGTATAGAGCTGGCGCAGCAGGCTGGCGCGCCATGAGTTCCACAGGGTCGGGTTGGTGGCGTTGATGTCGGCGACGGTCAGCACATACAGATAGTTGAGGCGGGTTTCGTCGCCGACGATCTGTGCGAAATCGTGGATCACCTGCGGGTCGGACAAGTCCTTGCGCTGGGCGGTGGTCGACATCACCAGGTGGTTTTGCACCAGCCACACGATCAGGCGGCTGTCCCACGTGGGCAGATGGTGGCGCTGGCAAAAGGCCTCGGCATCCACGGCGCCGATGTCCGAGTGATCGCCCTGCCGGCCTTTGCCGATGTCGTGGTACAGGCCGGCCATGTAGATCAGCTCGGGTTTGGGCAGCTTGCCCATGAGCTTGCTGGCCAGTGGGAATTTTTCCGACACCTGGGTGTACTGCAACTTACGCAGGTGTTTGACCAGGTTCAGGGTGTGCGCGTCGACCGTATAGATGTGGAACAGGTCATGTTGCATCTGCCCGACGATAAAGCCGAATTCGGGCAGATAGCGCCCCAGGATGCCGTAACGGTTCATCCGCCGCAGGTTGCGGTGGATGCCGATCTTGCACTTGAACAGCTCGATAAACAGGCTGGTGTTGCGAATATCGTTGCGGAAGTCGTCGTCGATCAGGTGACGGTTTTCCCGCAGCAGACGAATGGTATCGGCGCGCACGCCCTTGATTTCCGGCTGCTGGGCCATCAGCACGAAGATTTCGAGCATGGCGAATGGCGTGCGGCGCAAGACGTTGTTGTTGCGTGCCTCGATATAACCGTCATGCAACTGGAAGCGCGAGTTGATCGGCTGCGGTGGGGCTTCGTCTTCCGGTGCGAGGATGACTTCCTCGAAGTGCTGGATGATCAGGTCGCTGAGCTGGGCGATGCTCATCACCACCCGGTAATACTGCTGCATGAAATTTTCGATGGCTTGCTTGGCGTCGTCGCCTTTGAAACCCAGCAGTCCGGCAATGGTGCGCTGGTGATCGAACAGCAGGCGGTCTTCGGAGCGGCCAGCGAGCATGTGCAGGGCATAGCGAACCTTCCACAGGAACTCCTGGGAAGAGGCGAGCAGGGCGTTTTCACTCTCGACCAGGAATCCTTCGCCCGCCAGTGCCCGCAGGTTCAGGGTACCGTACTCGCGACGGGCCACCCACAGGATCGTCTGGATATCCCGCAGGCCGCCGGGCGAGCCTTTGACGTTGGGTTCCAGGTTGTATTCGGTGTCGTTGTACTTGTGGTGGCGGGCCTTTTGTTCGGCACGCTTGGCCAGGAAGAAGTCCTTGCTCGGCCACATGTGCCCGGTGCTGGTGACGTCCAGCATACGCTGGCGCAGATGCTCGGGGCCGGCGATGGTGCGGCTTTCCATCAGGTTGGTGACGACCGTCAGGTCGGCACGGGCCTCGACGGCGCACTCCTCGACCGAGCGAACGCTCTGGCCGACCTCCAGGCCGATGTCCCACAGCAGCGTCAGAAAACGCTCGATGGAATCGCGGAAAACTTCATGGTCGGCGCTGTCCAGCAGGATCAGCAAATCGATATCGGAATAAGGGTGCAATTCACCACGGCCGTAGCCGCCGACCGCAACCAGCGCGATGTCGGCTTCCTCGCTCCAGCTGAACTGATCCCAGGCTTTTTGCAGGATGTTGTCGACGAACCAGGCGCGATCCTCGATCAGTCGGCGAATGTCGCGGCCGCTACGAAAGCGCGCGTCAAGCACCTCGCGGGCCTGGCGGATCGCCTTCTTGAAGGCCGCGATCGGGCTTGCCTTCAGGGCCAGTTCAGCCTGGAACTGGCCACGGTCGAAGAGTTCGGGATCCACCTGCGGCATCGATTGGCTTTCCTTTCTATAGGCGATGTACGGTAACGGGATCAGGCCGAAACGCGAGGGATGGTGTCATCGCTGCGCAGGGTGAAGATCTCGTAACCGGTTTCGGTCACCAGCAGGGTGTGTTCCCACTGTGCCGAGAGCTTGCGATCCTTGGTAATCGCGGTCCAGCCGTCGCCCAGTACCTTGGTGTCGGCACGGCCCTGGTTGATCATCGGCTCGATGGTGAAGGTCATGCCGGCCTTGAGTTCCATGCCCGTGCCAGCGCGGCCGTAGTGCAGGATTTGTGGCTCTTCGTGGAACACCTTGCCGATTCCGTGGCCGCAGAATTCGCGAACCACCGAGAATCCGTTCTTTTCAGCGTGCTTCTGGATGATTTCGCCGATGTCGCCCAGGCGGCAGCCGGGTTTGACGATTTCAATCGCCTTGTACATGCATTCCTGGGTGACCTGGGACAGGCGCTCGGCCCAGACCGGCACGGTGCCGACGTGGAACATGCGGCTGGTGTCGCCGTGGTAACCGTCCTTGATGACGGTGACGTCGATGTTCAGGGTGTCGCCATCTTTCAGCGGCTTGTCGTTCGGGATGCCGTGGCAGACAACGTGGTTGATCGACGTGCAGATCGACTTCGGATAGCCCTTGTAGTTGAGCGGGGCAGGGATGGCTTTCTGCTCATTGACGATGTAGTCGTGGCAGATCTGGTTCAACTGATCGGTGGTAACGCCCGGCTTGACATGTTCGGCAATCATTTCCAGCACATCGGCGGCCAGTTTGCCGGCGATACGCATTTTGGCGATATCCTCGGGGGTTTTGAGGGTGACGGTCATACAGGCTCTCTCTGCGCCAGGCGGCGCTTTCTAAACGGAAAGGGCGTTGCGCGATTGATCTTCGCAGCCCTGAAAAATGCGATTCTACCAGACGATCAGCGCAAATCTGCGCCTGTGTGCATCGCTTCTCTCTATAGAATGGTGCATTCTTGGCGGATTCCAAGGGATGGAGCAAAGCGTCCGCCAGGATTTCAGAATCCGGGTTCCGTTTTGCCCTGCCTTGTGATATAAAATGCGCCGCTTTCCGGGGATGTCCCGAAAAGCCTAAATCCACACACGTGTCGACACGATGACCTGGGTGCCTTCAGCTGATGCTGCTGGTTGGTCATTGGGATACGTGGAGGCCAAACCCGACTTATTAAGGAACTATCATGTCCCAAGTCAACATGCGCGATATGCTGAAGGCCGGTGTGCACTTCGGTCACCAGACCCGTTACTGGAACCCGAAAATGGGCAAGTACATTTTCGGCGCGCGTAACAAGATCCACATCATCAACCTTGAAAAAACCCTGCCAATGTTCAACGAAGCTCTGACTTTCGTAGAGCGTCTGGCCCAGGGCAAAAACAAGATTCTGTTCGTCGGCACCAAGCGTTCCGCTGGCAAGATCGTTGCTGAAGAAGCGGCACGTTGCGGTTCGCCGTACGTCGATCACCGCTGGTTGGGCGGCATGCTGACCAACTTTAAAACCATCCGTGCTTCCATCAAGCGTCTGCGTGACCTTGAAGTTCAAGCCGAAGACGGTACTTTCGCCAAGCTGACCAAGAAAGAAGCGCTGATGCGCTCCCGTGACCTGGAAAAGCTGGATCGTTCCCTGGGTGGTATCAAGGACATGGGCGGTCTGCCAGACGCTCTGTTCGTTATCGACGTTGATCACGAGCGCATCGCGATCACCGAAGCCAACAAGCTGGGCATCCCGGTTATCGGCGTAGTCGATACCAACAGCAGCCCGGAAGGCGTTGACTACATCATCCCAGGCAACGATGACGCAATCCGCGCTATCCAGCTGTACATGGGTTCGATGGCTGACGCTGTCATCCGCGGTCGCAACAATGTTGCCGGCGGCACCGTTGAGTTCGCAGCTGAAGAAACTCAGGCTGCAGCTGAGTAATTGACGCCTTGGCGTTGACTCAGTAAGCAAAAAGGGGGCTTGGCCCCCTTTTTGCCACCTCGAAAACCATTTGTCGGCGCCCACTGCTCTATCTGTAACGTGCGGCAGCTAACAAGGGTGGTTCGGGAAGAATTGATCGCCCGTTCGATCGGGTGGAATGGTTGAAAACCTATCCAAGAGGATTTTGAAATGGCAGAGATTACTGCAGCGTTGGTCAAAGAACTGCGCGAGCGTACCGGCGAAGGCATGATGGATTGCAAAAAGGCCTTGACCAAGGCTGGCGGCGACATCGAGAAAGCCATTGATGACATGCGTGCTTCGGGCGCCATCAAGGCTGCCAAGAAAGCCGGCAACGTTGCCGCTGAAGGCGCTATCGCCATCAAGGCTGACGACAAGGTAGCCGTGCTGCTGGAAGTGAACTCGCAGACCGACTTCCTGGCCCTGCAAGACGACTTCAAGAACTTCGTTGCTGCCAGCGTAGAAAAAGCCTTCGACGAAAAACTGACCGACGCAGCTCCGCTGATCGCCGCTCAGGAATCGGCTCGTGAAGCCCTGGTGGCCAAAGTTGGCGAAAACGTCAACATTCGTCGCCTGGTACGCGTAGAGGGTGACGTAGTCGGCACCTACCTGCACGGTAACAAGATCGGTGTTGCTGTTGTTCTCAAGGGCGGCGATGTTCAGCTGGCCAAAGAGATCGCCATGCACGTGGCGGCAAGCAACCCTGAGTTCCTGCTGCCATCGCAGGTTTCGCCAGAGGCCATCGAGCGCGAGAAGGGCGTTTTCCTGACCCTGAACGAAGACAAGATGAAAGGCAAGCCAGCTGAAATCGTCGAGAAGATGATTGCTGGTCGTATCACCAAGTTCCTGGCTGAAGCCAGCCTGGTCGAGCAAGCTTTCGTCATGAACCCGGAAGTCACCGTGGGTGCCCTGGCCAAGAAAGCCGGCGCTGAAATCGTTTCCTTCACTTACTTCAAGGTAGGCGAAGGCATCGAGAAGCCAGTGGACAACTTCGCAGAAGAAGTTGCTGCCCAGCTGGCTGCCGCCAAGCAATAAGACGGTTTTTTAACTGTCGCCCAGAAGAGGCTGCCCGCTTACGCGCGCAGCCTCTTTTCAGATGGGGCACCAATTTTTATTTGGTTTCCTTTTGGAACTGGCTTACAAAGCCATGTTCCGATGGCGCTGAAGCAGCGCCAAGCTAGATTGAGCGCCAGCTGTAAACAGCTCGCAAAGAATTTTTAAAATACGCCGCAGGAGAGATTCGCAATGGCTCAGCAGGGCAGTGGTTATCAGGCTCGCTATAAACGCATTCTACTCAAGCTTAGCGGCGAGGCCCTGATGGGCTCGGAAGAGTTCGGGATCGACCCGAAAGTTCTGGATCGCATGGCATTGGAAGTTGGCCAACTGGTCGGCATCGGTGTTCAGGTCGGTCTGGTCATCGGTGGTGGCAACCTGTTCCGCGGCGCGGCGCTCAGCGCGGCGGGCATGGATCGGGTTACCGGCGACCACATGGGCATGCTGGCCACTGTGATGAACGCCCTGGCAATGCGCGACGCGCTGGAACGTGCCAATATCTCGGCCATCGTGATGTCGGCCATTTCCATGGTAGGCGTGACCGATCACTACGATCGCCGCAAGGCCATGCGCCACTTGAACTCCAAGGACGTGGTGATTTTCGCGGCCGGTACGGGTAACCCGTTCTTTACGACGGATTCGGCTGCCTGCCTGCGTGCAATCGAAATCGATGCCGATGTCGTGCTCAAGGCGACCAAGGTCGATGGCGTCTACACCGCTGACCCGTTCAAAGACCCGCATGCCGAGAAGTTCGATCATCTGACCTACGATGAAGTGCTGGATCGCAAGCTGGGTGTGATGGATCTGACGGCCATTTGCCTGTGCCGCGACCACAAGATGCCGCTACGCGTATTTAACATGAACAAGCCCGGCGCCCTGCTGAACATCGTGCATGGCGGCGCTGAAGGAACCCTGATCGAGGAAGGCGAACAATGATCAACGAAATCAAGAAAGACGCTAAAGAGCGCATGCAGAAGTCCGTGGAATCGCTGGCGCACAACTTCGGTCGTATTCGTACCGGCCAGGCGCACCCGAGCATCCTGGAAGGCGTGATGGTGCCGTACTACGGCGCCGACACTCCGATCAAGCAAGTGGCCAACATCTCCGTCAAGGACGCCCGTACCCTGCAAGTCGTCGCCTTCGAGCGCAACATGCTGGGTGCTGTCGACAAGGCGATCGGCAGTGCTGGTCTGAACCTGAACCCGACCAACCTTGGCGAGTTGCTGCTGATCAGCATGCCGGCGCTGACTGAAGAAACCCGTCGTGGCTTCACCAAGCAGGCTCGCGACGTTGCTGAGGATGCCCGTGTAGCGGTGCGTAACATCCGTCGTGATGCCAACAGTTCGCTGAAAGATCTGGTCAAGGAAAAAGAAATCAGCGAAGACGAAGAGCGTCGCGCCACTGGCGAGATTGACGATCTGACCAAGAAGTTCGTGGCCGAAATCGACGCGAAGCTGGCAGAGAAAGAAAAAGACCTGATGGCCGTATAAGGGTCGCGTTTTCATGGAAAAGACCAAGCAGACTGCACCGTCCGCGGTGCCGCGCCATGTCGCGATTATCATGGATGGTAACAATCGCTGGGCGAAAAAGCGCTTTATGCCGGGTGTCGCCGGGCATAAAGCGGGTGTGGATGCGGTGCGTGCGGTCATTGAGGTTTGTGCCGAGGCCAAGGTCGAAGTGTTGACCCTGTTCGCCTTTTCCAGCGAGAACTGGCAGCGTCCGGCCGATGAGGTCAGCGCCTTGATGGATCTGTTCTTCAGGGCGCTGCGTCGTGAGGCCAAGCGCCTCAACGACAACAACATCAGCCTGCGCATCATTGGTGACCGCTCGCGTTTTCATCCGGAGCTGCAGGCTGCCATGCGTGAAGCCGAGGCCATGACGGTTGGCGCCAATCGTTTTATCCTGCAGATCGCCGCCAATTACGGCGGTCAGTGGGATATTGCGCAAGCTGCGCAACGACTGGCACGAGAAGTTCAGGCCGGGCACTTGCGTCCGGAAGACATCACACCTGGTCTGCTGCAGACCTGCCTGGTCACGGGCGACCTGCCGTTGCCGGACCTGTGTATCCGTACCGGTGGCGAGCGCCGCATCAGCAACTTCCTGCTCTGGCAACTGGCCTATGCCGAGTTGTATTTTTCCGACCTGTTCTGGCCGGACTTCAAACACGATGCCATGCGCAATGCGCTGGCCGATTTCGCTTCCCGCCAGCGCCGCTTCGGTAAAACGAGCGAGCAGGTCGAGGCTGGAGCCCGGGTTTAATGCTTAAACAACGAATCATCACCGCGCTGATCCTGCTGCCGATTGCCCTGTGCGGGTTTTTCCTGCTTGAAGGTTTCGGTTTTGCACTGTTCATCGGGCTGGTCGTGACCCTGGGTGCCTGGGAGTGGGCGCGCCTGGCGGGTTTCGCCGCTCAGGCGTTCCGCGTCGGCTATGCCGCCTTGGTCGCTTTTGCACTGTTCCTCATGTACATCCTGCCCGGCCTCGCGCCTTGGGTATTGGGTGCTTCGGTGTTGTGGTGGGCGGTGGCGACGTATCTGGTGCTGACCTATCCGCATTCGAGCGAGCATTGGTCCAATGTGGCGACCAGGTTGGTGATCGGCCTGTTGATTCTCCTGCCGGCCTGGCAAGGTCTGGTGCAGATCAAGCAATACCCGCTGGGTAACTGGCTGATCATGGCGGTGATGGTGTTGGTCTGGGGGGCCGATGTTGGCGCCTACTTCTCTGGTCGTGCTTTCGGCAAGCGCAAGCTCGCACCGCAGGTCAGTCCGGGCAAGAGCTGGGAAGGCGTTTACGGTGGTCTGGCGCTGAGTCTGGTGATTACCGCAATGGTTGCCCTGGTGCGCGACTGGACGGTGGCCGAGCTGCTCAAAGGGCTGATCGGTGCCGCGCTGATCGTGTTCATTTCGGTGGTGGGCGACCTCACTGAGAGCATGTTCAAGCGCCAGTCCGGGATCAAGGACAGCAGCAATCTGCTTCCGGGGCACGGCGGCGTGCTGGATCGTATCGACAGCCTGACAGCAGCGATTCCGGTATTTGCCGTGCTGCTGTGGATGGCGGCCCCATGAGCCGCTCGCAACAGATTACCGTTCTGGGTGCGACCGGCTCGATTGGCCTGAGTACGCTCGACGTCATCGCTCGCCATCCTGACCGTTATCAGGTCTTTGCCTTGAGTGGCTTCAGCCGCTTGAGTGAATTGCTGGCGCTGTGCGTGCGCCATGTGCCGCGATTTGCTGTCGTGCCTGAGGTCGCTGCTGCCCGCACCTTGCAGGATGATTTGCGCGCAGCAGGTCTTTCGACCCGTGTTCTGGTGGGTGAGGAAGGTTTGTGTCAGGTCGCTTCCGATCCGGAAGTCGATACGGTCATGGCGGCCATCGTCGGTGCAGCGGGATTGCGCCCGACACTGGCGGCGGTCGAGGCTGGCAAAAAGATCCTCCTGGCCAATAAAGAAGCACTGGTCATGTCCGGCGCGCTGTTTATGCAGGCGGTGCGCAAGAGCGGTTCGGTGTTGCTGCCGATCGATAGCGAGCACAACGCGATTTTTCAGTGCATGCCGCTCGATTATGCTCGTGGCCTCGAGGCGGTCGGTGTACGTCGGATTCTGCTGACAGCTTCCGGCGGTCCGTTCCGGCAGACGCCAATAGCTGAACTGGCGCATGTTTCTCCCGATCAGGCGTGTGCGCACCCGAACTGGTCCATGGGGCGAAAAATCTCCGTTGACTCGGCCAGCATGATGAACAAGGGGCTTGAGTTGATCGAGGCTTGCTGGCTGTTCGATGCCAGGCCATCCCAGGTCGAGGTGGTGGTTCACCCGCAAAGTGTGATCCATTCGCTGGTCGACTACGTCGATGGTTCTGTTCTGGCGCAGTTGGGTAATCCGGACATGCGCACGCCCATCGCCAATGCCCTGGCCTGGCCGGAGCGGATTGACTCGGGTGTGGCTCCGCTGGATCTGTTTGCCATTGCGCGGCTGGATTTTCAGGCACCGGATGAAGAGCGTTTCCCTTGCCTGCGTTTGGCCCGTCAGGCAGCCGAGGCGGGGAACAGCGCGCCGGCGATGCTCAATGCGGCGAACGAAGTGGCGGTGGCGGCATTTCTCGACGAACGGGTTCGTTACCCGGAAATCGCGAGTATCATCGAAGAAGTATTGAATCTTGAGCCCGTAGTAGCAGTAGGTGATCTCGAGGCAGTGTTCACGGCGGACGCGAAGGCGCGATTGCTGGCCAGACAATGGTTGAGTCGTCACGGGCGCTAAATGCTGCGGATAGTTGACCCAGGCAGCAGCGGATCGGATTGCGGAGAAAGTAGATGAGCGCGCTCTATATGATTGTCGGCACCCTGGTCGCTCTGGGTGTGCTGGTTACCTTCCACGAGTTCGGCCATTTTTGGGTCGCGCGTCGTTGTGGGGTCAAAGTGCTGCGCTTCTCCGTAGGCTTCGGCATGCCTTTGCTGCGCTGGCACGACAAGCAAGGCACCGAGTTCGTCGTCGCCGCCATCCCGTTGGGCGGCTACGTCAAAATGCTCGACGAGCGCGAGGGTGACGTCCCCCTCGATCAGCTCGGCCAGACCTTCAATCGCAAATCCGTTCGTCAGCGCATTGCCATTGTAGCTGCAGGGCCGATAGCCAATTTCCTGCTGGCATTGGTGTTCTTCTGGGGTTTGGCAATGCTCGGCAGCGAGCAGGTGCGTCCAGTCATCGGGGCTGTCGAGTCCGGCAGTATTGCGGCCAAGGCGGGTTTGAGCCCCGGTCAGGAAATCGTGGCCATTGATGGTGAGGCGACTTCCGGCTGGGCGGAGGTGAATCTGCAATTGGTTCGTCGCCTGGGTGAAAGCGGCTCGTTGCAGATAATGGTTCGCGAACAGGGGGGCACAGCTGATTCTCCTCGTGAACTTGCGCTGAACAAATGGCTCAAAGGGGCTGACGAGCCTGACCCTATCCACTCATTGGGGATTCGCCCGTGGCGCCCGGCATTGCCGCCTGTCCTGGCTGAACTCGATCCAAAGGGGCCAGCTCAGGCTGCCGGCCTGAAGACGGGTGACCGGTTGCTGGCGCTTGATGGTCGTACGCTGGATGACTGGCAGCAGGTCGTCGATACCGTCCGTATGCATCCTGATACCAAAATCATGCTGCGGGTTGAGCGCGACGGTGCTCAAATCGACGTCCCGGTGACGCTGGCCGCTCGCGGCGAGCGCAAATCACCCAGCGGATACCTGGGGGCGGGGGTGAAGGCTGTCGATTGGCCGCCGGAGATGATCCGCGAGGTCAGTTACGGGCCGTTGGCAGCGATTGGCGAGGGGGCTCGACGCACCTGGACCATGAGCGTGCTGACCCTTGATTCTCTGAAGAAAATGTTGTTCGGCGAGCTCTCGGTAAAAAACTTGAGTGGACCGATAACCATTGCTAAAGTGGCGGGCGCTTCGGCCCAGTCGGGTGTTGCTGATTTCCTGAATTTCCTTGCTTATCTGAGTATTAGCCTGGGCGTTCTGAATTTGTTGCCCATTCCGGTACTGGATGGGGGGCATTTGTTGTTTTATCTGATCGAGTGGGCGCGTGGTCGTCCCTTGTCGGATCGGGTGCAAGGTTGGGGGGTACAGATCGGTATCAGTTTGGTGATCGGGGTGATGTTGCTTGCTCTGGTCAATGATCTGGGTCGATTGTAACGCTTCGCTGAATTGCGAATCTGCCGCATTTTGCGGCAGTTTGTTTATTGCCAGTTGGAATAAGAAAGGACTTCATGAAACGTCTGCTGCTAACTGCGGTTCTCACCGTATTGATGATCGCCGAAGTTCACGCCGAGTCCTTCACTATCTCTGATATTCGCGTCAATGGCCTCCAGCGGGTCTCCGCGGGTAGCGTCTTTGGTGCTTTGCCGTTGAACGTCGGTGAACAGGCGGATGATCGTCGCCTGGTGGAATCCACTCGTGCGTTGTTCAAAACCGGTTTCTTTCAAGATATCCAGCTGGGCCGCGATGGCAACGTCCTGGTCATCACGGTAGTCGAGCGCCCGTCTGTTGCCAGTATCGAGATCGAAGGTAACAAGGCGATCTCTACCGAAGACCTGATGAAAGGCCTCAAGCAATCCGGTCTGGCCGAAGGCGAGATATTCCAGCGTGCCACCCTTGAAGGTGTTCGTAACGAACTGCAGCGCCAGTACGTCGCCCAGGGTCGCTACTCGGCTACCGTCGACACCGAAGTGGTGCCGCAACCGCGTAACCGCGTTGGCCTGAAGGTCAACATCAACGAAGGTACGGTTGCCGCTATCCAGCACATCAACGTGGTGGGCAACACGGTTTTCCCCGATGAAGACCTGATCGACCTGTTCGAACTCAAGACCACCAACTGGTTGTCGTTCTTCAAGAACGACGACAAGTACGCCCGTGAAAAACTGTCCGGTGACCTGGAGCGTCTGCGTTCCTACTACCTGGACCGTGGCTATATCAACATGGATATCGCTTCGACCCAGGTATCCATTACTCCGGACAAGAAACACGTCTACATCACCGTCAACGTCAACGAAGGCGAGAAATACACCGTTCGTGACGTCAAACTCAGTGGCGACCTGAAAGTCCCTGAAGACCAGGTCAAGTCCCTGCTGCTGGTGCAAAAAGGCCAGGTGTTCTCGCGCAAGCTGATGACCACCACCTCCGAACTGATCACCCGCCGTCTGGGTAACGAGGGCTATACCTTTGCCAACGTCAATGGCGTGCCTCAACCGCACGATGAAGATCACACCGTAGACATCCTGTTCGCGGTCGATCCGGGCAAGCGTGCTTACGTGAACCGCATCAACTTCCGTGGCAACACCAAGTCCGAAGACGAAGTGCTGCGTCGTGAAATGCGCCAGATGGAAGGCGGCTGGGCTTCGACCTACCTGATCGACCAATCCAAGACCCGTCTGGAACGTCTGGGTTTCTTCAAGGAAGTCAACGTTGAAACCCCGGCCGTGCCGGGTGTCGATGACCAGGTGGACGTCAACTACAGCGTTGAAGAGCAAGCCTCCGGTTCGATTACCGCCAGCGTCGGTTTCGCCCAGAGTGCCGGTCTGATCCTCGGTGGCTCGATCACCCAGAACAACTTCCTGGGTACCGGTAACAAGGTCAGCGTCGGCTTGACCAAAAGCCAGTACCAGACGCGTTACAACTTTGGTTTTGTCGACCCCTACTGGACGGCTGATGGCGTGAGCCTGGGTTACAACGCCTTCTACCGCACCACCGACTACAACGACCTCGACGTCGATGTAGCGAGCTATGCCGTGGATAGCCTGGGTGCAGGGGTGAGCGTCGGCTACCCGATCAGCGAGACTTCGCGTCTGACCTTCGGCCTGACTGGGCAACAGGACAAGATCAAGACCGGTCAATACACCGTCGACGAGATTTTCGACTTCGTTAACCGTGAAGGCGATCAGTACCTGAACTTCAAGGCTTCGGCCGGCTGGTCCGAGTCCACCTTGAACAAAGGCGTATTGGCGACCCGTGGTCATTCTCAAAGCTTGACGGCGGAAGTCACCGTACCGGGTAGCGACCTGTCGTTCTTCAAACTCGATTACCGTGGCCAGTTGTTCCAGCCATTGTCTGACAACTACACCATGCGCTTGCACACCGAATTGGGTTATGGCGACGGTTACGGTTCGACCGATGGCTTGCCATTCTATGAAAACTACTATGCTGGTGGTTTCAACTCGGTTCGTGGCTTCAAGGACAGTACATTGGGGCCGCGTAGTACTCCGAGCCGCGGCGCACTCAGCACTGGCAACCCGGGTACTCTTGCTGACCCGGACCAGGATCCACTGCCGTTCGGTGGTAACGTCCTGATTCAAGGTGGTGCTGAGATTCTGTTCCCGCTGCCATTCGTCAAGGATCAACGATCCCTGCGTACCTCGGTATTCTGGGATGTGGGTAACGTGTTCGACTCCAAGTGCGAGCAGACGACCAATACCAACCCTGCGTCGAAGTCCAACACGCAGTGCAACGATGTCAGTCTGAGCAACCTGGCCAGTTCCGTCGGTGTAGGTGTGACGTGGGTCACCGCACTGGGTCCTCTGAGTTTCGCGTTGGCCATGCCAGTCAAGAAACCGGATAACGCTGAGACTCAAGTGTTCCAATTCTCTCTTGGCCAGACGTTCTAAGCGTCTGTCCCAAAATAACGACAATGGATTTTGTAGGAGTGCATCGTGCGTAAGTTGACTCAATTGGTTCTCCTGGCGACCGTACTGGTAGCAGGTCCGGCGTTCGCCGACATGAAAATTGCTGTTCTGAACTATCAGATGGCTTTGCTGGAGTCTGACGCGGCCAAGAAATACGCCGTGGATGCCGAGAAGAAGTTCGGTCCTCAGCTGACCAAGCTCAAGGCGCTGGAAACCAGCGCCAAGGGCATTCAGGACCGCCTGATGGCCGGTGGCGACAAAATGCAGCAGGGCGAACGGGAGCGTCTGGAGCTTGAATTCAAGCAAAAGGCCCGTGACTTCCAGTTCCAGTCCAAGGAGCTGAACGAAGCTAAAGCCGTTGCCGACCGTGAAATGCTGAAACAGCTCAAGCCGAAACTGGACAGCGCTGTGGAAGAAGTCATCAAGAAAGGTGCTTTTGACCTGGTCTTCGAGCGTGGCGCAGTGATTGATGTCAAGCCGCAGTACGACATCACTCGCCAGGTTATCGAGCGCATGAATCAGCTGAAGTAACCTATGACCGTGACCATTAAGCTCGGCCAGCTGGCCGAGTTCCTCGGCGCCACGCTACGTGGCGACCCCGAGAAAGCAATTACTGGGCTAGCCACCTTGCAGGAGGCTGGCCCAGCTCAGTTGAGCTTTCTTGCAAACCCCCAATACCGTAAGTACCTGGCAGGCAGTCAGGCTGCAGCCCTGTTGCTCAAAGCCGCTGACGCCGAAGGTCATTGCGGGGATGTGCTGGTGGTGCCGGATCCGTACGCAGCCTACGCGCGTGTTTCTCACCTGTTCGATCCCAAGCCCAAGGCCGCTGCCGGCATACATCCCACGGCAGTGATCGCTGCGGATGCGGTAGTCGATCCTGCGGCGAGTATCGGTGCTTTTGTGGTGATCGAAAGCGGTGCGCAGGTTGCAGCCGGTACGACTGTCGGCGCGCATTGCTTCATCGGTGCTCGCAGCGTGGTGGGTGAGGGTGGCTGGCTCGCGCCGCGTGTGACCCTGTATCACGACGTTCGCGTCGGCAAACGGGTCGTCATTCAGTCCGGAGCGGTGCTCGGAGGCGAAGGCTTTGGTTTTGCCAATGAAAAAGGTATCTGGCAGAAAATCGCCCAGATCGGTGGCGTGTTGATCGGCGATGACGTTGAAATCGGCGTGAATACAGCTATAGATCGCGGTGCGCTGGCCGATACCATCATCGGCAACGGTGTGAAGCTCGACAACCAGATTCAGATTGCCCACAACGTTCAGGTCGGTGATCACACCGCCATGGCGGCGTGCGTCGGGATCTCCGGCAGCACCAGGATCGGCAAGCACTGCATGCTCGCCGGTGGCGTAGGGCTGGTGGGGCACATCGACATTTGTGACAACGTTTTCATTACCGGGATGACCATGGTAACCCACTCGATTACCGAGCCAGGTGCCTATTCTTCCGGTACGGCCATGCAGCCGGCAGCCGAGTGGCGCAAAAGCGCGGCACGCATTCGTCAGCTCGATGACATCGCGCGACGTCTGCGCCAGCTGGAAAAGCAAGTAGGGGAAGTGACCCCTGACGGTAATGCTTCATCAGATGGCTGATACCATTTCCATATCAAGTGTGCACAGCCGCTAGACTGCCTCCTTGATTTGCTAGAGGGGTGCGCGTCAGTCGCGCGCTCCCAATCTTTACATAGGCTTCCCCCCGAAATGATGGACATCAACGAGATTCGCGAATACCTGCCTCACCGTTACCCGTTCCTGCTGGTGGACCGGGTAGTGGAGCTGGATGTTGAAGGCAAGCGCATTCGTGCCTACAAGAATGTCAGCATCAACGAACCATTCTTCAACGGTCACTTCCCTGCGCATCCAATCATGCCGGGCGTATTGATCATCGAAGCAATGGCTCAGGCTGCCGGGATCCTTGGTTTCAAAATGCTCGACGTGAAACCGGCCGACGGCACGCTCTATTACTTCGTCGGTTCGGACAAGCTGCGCTTTCGCCAGCCGGTTCTGCCAGGCGATCAGCTGATCCTTGAAGCCAAGTTCATCAGCTGCAAGCGTCAGATCTGGAAGTTCGAATGCCAGGCTTCGGTCGATGGCAAGCCTGTCTGCTCCGCTGAAATCATCTGCGCGGAACGCAAGCTATGAGTTTGATTGACCCTCGTGCAATCATCGATCCGACAGCCGTTCTGGCTGACGGCGTCGAGGTCGGCCCGTGGTCGATCGTCGGCGCAGGTGTGGAAATCGGCGAGGGGACAGTCATCGGGCCACACGTGATTCTCAAGGGTCCGACGCGAATCGGTAAGCACAATCGCATCTACCAGTTTTCCTCGGTGGGCGAAGACACACCTGACCTGAAGTACAAGGGCGAGGAAACCCGCCTGGTGATCGGTGATCACAACGTCATCCGTGAAGGCGTGACGATTCACCGCGGCACCATCCAGGACCGTTCGGAAACGACCCTGGGCGATCACAACCTGATCATGGCGTATGCCCACATCGGCCACGACAGCGTTATCGGCAACCACTGCATCCTGGTCAACAACACTGCACTGGCGGGCCATGTGCATGTGGAAGACTGGGCAATCCTTTCCGGTTTTACCCTGGTTCACCAGTATTGCCACATTGGCGCCCACAGCTTCTCAGGCATGGGGACGGCGATCGGCAAGGATGTTCCTGCCTATGTCACTGTGTTCGGTAACCCTGCCGAAGCCCGTAGTATGAACTTTGAGGGCATGCGCCGTCGCGGTTTCAGCGAAGATGCGATCCACGCGCTGCGTCGTGCCTACAAGGTGGTGTACCGCCAGGGTCTGACCGTGGAACAGGCGCTCGTCGAACTGGCCGAGCCTTCTGCGCAGTTCCCGGAAGTAGCGGTGTTCCGCGACTCCATCCAGTCTTCGACCCGCGGCATTACCCGCTAATCATGGCCAATCTGCGTATTGCGCTGGTAGCGGGTGAGGCTTCCGGTGACATTCTGGGTGCGGGTCTCATGCGCGCGCTCAAGGCTCGTCACCCGGCTGTCGAGTTCATCGGTGTGGGTGGTCCGCTGATGCAGGCCGAAGGCCTGACCCCGTACTTCCCGATGGAACGTCTGTCCGTCATGGGCCTGGTGGAAGTGCTGGGCCGGTTACGCGAGTTGCTGGCACGGCGCAAGAAGCTGGTCGCCGACCTGATCGACGCGAAACCCGATGTGTTCATCGGTATCGACGCGCCAGACTTCAACCTCAATATCGAACTCAAGCTGCGTCAAGCCGGGATCAAGACCGTGCATTACGTCAGCCCGTCGGTCTGGGCCTGGCGGCAGAAACGGGTGCTGAAGATTCGCGAAGGTTGCGACCTGATGCTCACGCTATTCCCGTTCGAAGCTAAATTCTACGAAGAGAAGGGCGTACCGGTGCGGTTCGTCGGTCATACCCTGGCCGACGCCATTCCACTCGAAGCCGATCGCACCGCAGCGCGGGCCGAACTTGGTTTGCCTGACGGGCCGCTGGTGGCGTTGATGCCCGGCAGCCGCGGTGGTGAAGTTGGCCGACTCGGCGCGTTGTTCCTTGATACCGCCCAGCGCTTGCGTGCGCTGCGCCCGGGCATGCGGTTTGTCATGCCTTGCGCCAGTCCGCAGCGCCGGGCTCAGTTGGAGGAGTTGCTGGCCGGTCGTGATCTGCCGCTGACCTTGCTCGATGGCAACTCCCATCTGGCCCTGGCAGCCTGCGACGCCGTGCTGATTGCCTCCGGAACCGCAACGCTTGAAGCATTGCTGTACAAGCGGCCGATGGTGGTTGCCTACCGTCTGGCGCCGCTGACGTTCTGGATTCTCAAGCGCATGGTGAAAAGCCCCTACATTTCATTGCCGAACTTGTTGGCCCAGCGTCTGTTGGTACCCGAGTTGTTGCAGGACGATGCCACGGTCGAAGCGCTGGCCCAGACCTTGTCACCGCTGATCGAAGGCGGTGAAGAGCAGACCCGTGGCTTTGATGAGATTCACCGGACCCTGCGTCTGGATGCCTCCAACCAGGCTGCGGACGCAGTTCTGAACCTGATCGGCCAAGTTAAATGAGTAAAACAAGCATGCAGATGGGGCTGGATTTCACCTTGGTCGCGCAAGTCGAAGAGTTGGTTGCCGGTGTCGATGAAGTCGGTCGCGGCCCGCTCTGTGGTGCGGTAGTGACAGCAGCGGTGATCCTTGATCCGAACCGCCCGATCCTCGGCCTGAACGACTCGAAGAAACTCACCGAAGCCCGCCGCGAAAAGCTCTACGACGAAATCTGCGAAAAAGCCCTGAGCTGGTGTATCGCTCGCGCCGAAGTCGAAGAAATCGACGAACTCAATATCCTGCACGCCACCATGCTGGCCATGCAGCGTGCGGTCGCCGGGCTGCATGTCCAGCCGAAACTGGCGATGATCGACGGCAACCGTTGCCCGAAACTGCCGATGCGCTCCGAAGCCGTGGTCAAGGGCGATAGCAAGGTTCCAGCCATCGCTGCCGCATCAATTCTGGCCAAGGTCAGTCGCGACCGAGAAATGGCTGCGTTCGAATTGATTTATCCGGGTTACGGTATCGGCGGGCATAAAGGCTACCCGACGCCCGTTCATCTGGAAGCGCTGGCACGACTTGGGCCGACCCCGATTCACCGGCGTTCGTTTGCTCCGGTGCGGCTGGCGTATGAGGCGCGGGAAGGTCTCATCGAGAGTTAGTCGCGAGGCTGATTTTTTTTACCAAGGCCCGGTACAATCCGGGCCTTGTTGTTTTCATGACTTAACGCAGGATCACTATGCCGGCTTCATTCGTTCACCTACGCCTGCACACTGAATACTCCCTGGTCGACGGTCTGGTGCGGATCAAGCCGCTGGTCAAGACCCTGGTCGGCATGAACATGCCTGCCGTAGCGGTCACCGACCAGAACAACATGTGTTCCCTGGTCAAATTCTATAAAAACGCCATGGGTGCCGGGATCAAGCCGATCTGCGGCGCCGACCTGTGGCTGTCGAACAAGGATCCGGACAACCCGCTGAGCCGGATCAGCCTGCTGGTGATGAACGCCGAAGGCTATCGCAACCTCACCGAACTGATTTCCCGCGGCTATATAGATGGTCAGCGCAATGGCGCGATCATCATCGAGCGCGAATGGGTCGCTGAAGCCAATGCGGGCTTGATCATGCTGTCGGCGGCCAAAGAAGGCGAGATCGGCCAGGCCATGCTCAGCGGCAACTCCGCCGAGGCCGAAACCCTTGCCCGCGAATGGATGGACGTGTTTCCGGATCGTTTCTACCTGGAAATCCAGCGAACCAACCGCCCGAACGATGAAGAACAGCTGCACGGCGCCGTGGCGCTGGCCGAGAAGCTCGGTGCGCCGCTGGTGGCGACCAATGACGTGCGCTTCATCAAGCAGGAAGACTTCGCCGCCCACGAAACCCGCGTGTGCATCGGTGAGGGCCGCGCCCTCGACGATCCGCGGCGTTCGAAGAATTACAGCGATCAGCAGTACCTCAAAAGCGCCGAGGAAATGGCCGAGTTGTTCAGCGATATTCCCGAGGCACTGGAAAACACTGTCGAGATCGCCAAGCGCTGCAACATCGAAGTGAAGCTGGGCACGCACTTCCTGCCCAACTTCCCGATCCCCGATGGCATGACCATCGACGAGTACTTCCGCAAGGTGTCCTTCGACGGCCTGGAAGAGCGCCTTTCCGTTCTGCTGCCCAAGGACACCACCGAAGACTACGAGGCCAAGCGTCAGGTCTATGTCGACCGGCTGAATTTCGAGCTGGATATCATCATCCAGATGGGGTTCCCCGGGTACTTCCTGATCGTGATGGACTTTATCCAGTGGGCCAAGAACAACGGCGTACCGGTGGGCCCTGGCCGTGGATCGGGTGCCGGATCGCTGGTGGCCTACGTACAGAAGATCACCGACCTCGACCCGCTGGAATACGACCTGCTGTTCGAACGGTTCCTCAACCCGGAACGGGTATCGATGCCCGACTTCGACGTCGACTTCTGCATGGACGGTCGTGACCGGGTGATCGACTACGTGGCCGAGAAGTACGGCCGCAACGCGGTAAGCCAGATCATCACCTTCGGCTCCATGGCGGCAAAGGCTGTGGTCCGCGACGTGGCGCGGGTGCAGGGTAAGTCCTATGGCCTGGCGGATCGTCTGTCGAAGATGATTCCGTTCGAAGTCGGCATGACCCTGGAAAAGGCCTACGAGCAGGAAGAGATCCTGCGCGACTTCATCAAGGTCGATGAAGAGGCCGCGGAAATCTGGGAGATGGCCCGAAAGCTCGAAGGCGTTGTGCGTAACGTCGGCAAGCACGCCGGTGGTGTGGTGATCGCGCCGACCAAGCTGACTGACTTCTCGCCGATCTATTGCGACGAGGCCGGTGACGGCCTGGTAACCCAGTTCGACAAGGATGACGTTGAAGCTGCCGGCCTGGTGAAGTTCGACTTCCTCGGCCTGCGGACCCTGACGATCATCGACTGGGCACTGAAAACCATCAACCGCGACCGCGCCAAGGTCAACGAACCGCCGCTGGATATCGCGTTCATCCCGCTGGATGACAAACCGACCTACACCTTGCTGCAAAAAGCCGAAACCACGGCCGTGTTCCAGCTTGAATCCCGGGGCATGAAAGAGCTGATCAAAAAGCTCAAGCCCGACTGCCTGGAAGACTTGATCGCACTGGTGGCACTGTTCCGTCCGGGCCCACTGCAATCGGGCATGGTGGACGACTTCATCAACCGTAAGCACGGCCGCGCCGAGCTGGCATATCCGCACTCGGACTACCAGTACGAAGGCCTCAAACCGGTGCTGGCACCGACTTACGGCATCATCCTGTACCAGGAACAGGTGATGCAGATTGCCCAGGTCATGGCCGGTTACACCCTCGGTGGTGCGGACATGCTGCGTCGAGCCATGGGTAAGAAAAAACCCGAGGAAATGGCCAAGCAGCGCGGCGGCTTCATTGAAGGTTGCGCCACCAACAACATCGATGCGGACCTCGCCGGTAACATTTTCGACCTGGTGGAAAAGTTCGCCGGTTACGGCTTCAACAAATCCCACTCCGCCGCCTATGGCCTGGTGTCGTACCAGACCGCATGGCTGAAAGCGCATTACCCGGCGCCGTTCATGGCCGCGGTACTTTCGGCGGATATGCACAACACCGACAAGGTCGTGACCTTGATCGAAGAAGTGCGGACCATGAAGCTGCGTCTCGACGCGCCGGACGTGAACACGTCCGAATTCAAGTTTACGGTGAACGACGAAGGCCGGATCATCTACGGCCTGGGTGCGATCAAGGGCGTGGGTGAGGGCCCGGTCGAGGCGATCACCGAAGCGCGTCTGGCCGGTCCGTTCAAGGACCTGTTCGATTTCTGCGCCCGGGTCGACCTCAAGCGCATCAACAAGCGCACCCTCGACGGCTTGATCCGCAGCGGCGCGCTGGATCGCCTCGGACCGTATTTCCACGATGAGCAGAAAGCCTACCAGGCCAACATCGACCGCAATCGCGCGGTGCTGCTGACGGCCATGGAAGAAGCGATCAAGGCGGCCGAACAAACTGCACGCACCCAGGACAGCGGTCACTCCGACCTGTTCGGCGGTCTGTTTGTCGAAGAAGACGCCGACGTCTACGCCAATCACCGCAAGGCCAAGGAACTGACCCTCAAGGAGCGGCTGAAAGGGGAGAAAGATACCCTCGGCCTG
The DNA here is from genome assembly GCF_056402295.1 of Pseudomonas sp. P4_B3. Lineage (NCBI taxonomy): Bacteria > Pseudomonadati > Pseudomonadota > Gammaproteobacteria > Pseudomonadales > Pseudomonadaceae > Pseudomonas > Pseudomonas sp. P4_B3. The sequence continues at coordinate 125,563 of NZ_JBFUHR010000009.1, read as the reverse complement.
TACCTGACCGGTCACCCGATCGACGAGTACGAAGGTGAAATCCGTCGCTTTGCCCGTCAGCGCATCATCGACCTGAAACCGGCGCGCGATACCCAGACGGTCGCCGGGATGATCATCGCCTTGCGGGTGATGAAGAACAAAAAGGGCGACAAGATGGGGTTCATCACCCTCGACGACCGCTCAGGACGGATCGAGGCCTCGCTGTTTTCCGAGGCATTCCACTCCGCGCAGTCGCTGTTGCAGACCGACGCGATGGTGGTGGTCGAAGGCGAGGTCAGCAATGACGACTTCTCCGGTGGCCTGAAGTTGCGGGTCAAGCGGGTGATGAGCATGGAAGATGCGCGCACCAACCTGGCCGAAAGCCTGCGCCTGAAGTTGCATGCCAAGGACCTCAAGGGCGATCAGCTACGCTGGCTGGGTGAACTGTTGAAGCGTCACCGCGGTGCGTGCCCGATCACCATGGATTACACCAGCCCTGATGCGAAGGCCTTGTTGCAGTTCGGCGAAGGCTGGCGGATCGATCCGGCGGATGCGTTGATTCAAGCCCTGCGTGACCAGTTCGGGCGAGACAACGTCTTCCTCCAATACCGTTGACCGGCAGGTGATATCAGAACGCCTGCCCGCAACCTGAATTTTTAATCTCGACCTCAACGCGCCTCTCCCTTAAGGTAGGGCGCGAATAGACAACCGGCCGGCCCAAGATCCCTTGGGACTCGACCCAAGACGGACGCCTATGAACCCGAATTTTCTAGATTTCGAACAGCCGATCGCCGACCTGCAAGCCAAGATCGAAGAGTTGCGCTTGGTCGGTAATGACAATTCGCTGAATATCGGCGATGAGATCTCCCGCCTGCAGGACAAGAGCAAAACGCTGACCGAAGACATTTTCGGCAAGCTGACCAGCTGGCAGATCGCACGTCTGGCGCGCCACCCGAAACGTCCGTATACCCTGGACTACATCGAACACATCTTCACCGAGTTCGACGAGTTGCACGGTGACCGTCACTTCTCCGACGACGCTGCCATCGTTGGCGGTATTGCCCGTCTGGACGACCAGCCGGTGATGATCATCGGTCACCAGAAGGGCCGTGAAGTGCGCGAGAAAGTTCGCCGCAACTTCGGCATGCCACGTCCGGAAGGCTACCGTAAGGCTTGCCGTCTGATGGAAATGGCCGAGCGTTTCAAAATGCCGATCCTGACCTTCATCGACACCCCGGGCGCCTACCCTGGCATCGACGCCGAAGAGCGTAACCAGAGCGAAGCGATCGCCTGGAACCTGCGGGTCATGGCTCGTCTGAAAACCCCAATCATCGCCACCGTGATCGGTGAAGGTGGTTCCGGTGGTGCACTGGCGATCGGTGTCTGCGACCAGTTGAACATGTTGCAGTACTCGACCTACGCGGTGATCTCGCCGGAAGGTTGCGCTTCGATTCTGTGGAAAACCGCCGAGAAAGCACCGGATGCCGCAGAAGCGATGGGCATCACCGCCGAGCGCCTCAAGGGCCTTGGCATCGTGGACAAGGTGATTGGCGAGCCATTGGGCGGCGCGCACCGCGATCCGGGCGCCGCAGCCGCATCGATCCGCGCCGAGTTGAGTTCGCAACTGGCGATGCTGAAGAAGTTCGATAACGACGCGCTGCTCAAGCGCCGCTACGATCGACTGATGAGCTACGGTCTCTAACTGACCTCGCGGTATCCTTGTAGGCGCTGCCGCAGGCTGCGATCTTTTGATCTTGTTTTTTTAAAATCAAAGTCAAAAGATCGCAGCCTGCGGCAGCTCCTACAGGGGGTTTATGTGAAGCGATCGATCCTGATGAATCCTTCCGATATTGATTGGCATGCCAGACTCTTGCTGAATCTGAAGCCTTGGCGCAACGCTTTAACCTGGCGCGTCGCCTTCTCTGGCGGCCTGGACTCCACCGTCCTGCTGCACCTTCTTGCACACCTCGCAAAAACCGAATCCCTGCCGGCGCTGAGCGCCATCCACGTTCATCACGGCCTTCAAGTCGTGGCCGATGCGTGGCCGGAGCATTGTCGTTCTGTGTGCGCTGCGCTGGGCGTCCCGTTACAGGTCCTTCGTGTACAGGTGCAGCCCGGTGCCAGTCTGGAGCGTGCAGCCCGGGATGCGCGTTATCACGCGTTCACCGAAGTGACTCGGCCCGGTGAAGTGCTGCTGACTGCCCAGCACCGCGACGATCAGGCGGAAACCCTGTTGTTTCGCCTGTTGCGCGGAGCGGGCGTGCGCGGATTGTCCGGGATGCCGCGTCAGCGCCCGTTGGGCAAGGGGCATTTGCTGCGGCCATTGCTCGATGTCACGCGGGCTGAACTGGAGGCTTATGCCAGTGCGCATGGCTTGAGCTGGATTGAAGATCCCTCGAACCAGGATCGGCAGTACTCGCGCAATTACCTTAGGCATCAAGTCTTCCCCGTGCTGATCCAGCGCTGGCCACAAGCGGTGGCGACCATGGCCCGCAGCGCGGCGCATTTGACTGAAGCGCAGGGGCTGCTCGAAGAACTGGCGGACATGGATTTGCGTGAGGCCAGCTCTGCCAGTGAGTTTGCCTGGCTGGGCTTGCGATCCCTTGAACTGGCGCCGCTTGCGCAATTGTCTGTTGCCCGGCAGCGCAATGCCTTGAGTCATTGGCTCGATCCGCTGACTCGCTTGCCGGATACTGACCATTGGTCGGGTTGGGAGAATTTGCGCGACGCCAACGTCGATACCTGTCCGGTGTGGCAGCTGGCCGATGGCGAACTGCATCGGGCGGGCGGGCGCATCTGGTGGCTCTCCGGTTGCTGGTTGCGCACTGCGCCCTCTGCTGGAGCGTGGCAAAGTCCGGTATCACCGCTGATATTGCCGGATAACGGTGTACTGAGTGTCACCGGCCAAATCCCCGATGGCCCCTTACAGATCCGCTATCGTGAAGGGGGAGAGGTCATGGTTTTGCCAGGCCGCGGCCATCGGGACCTGAAACGTTTGCTCAATGAAAGCGGTGTACCGTCCTTCGTACGCGGCAGATTGCCGCTGCTCTACAAAGACGGGAAACTGCTGGCGGTAGCGAACCTCAAGGGGCTCGATGGTGGTGCGCTCGGCGACTGGCATTTGCATTGGCAGCCACTGAACGAAGATCAAGGTTTGAGCTGAAAGGGGCTTTCCGGTAGACTACGCTCCCTTCTTGATACAACTTCTGTGGATTCGCCTGAATTGCAGGAGTTGCCGATTACCAAGCAGTCTTTGCTGGGCGATTCCAAAAAATGTGTAGCGAGCAACGAACCGGTGTTTCATTTTCCGGTCTGTCCCAACGCGGCGGTTTTTTTGAAAGGTGCGCTGTGATTAATGCAGGTGATCGGGGGCTTCGGCCTTCCTTCGCTTTCCCCGGCGGCTCGGACCGCTTTAACGCAGACTTCTAGGGTTTTTCATGACGCGCTACATATTCGTCACGGGCGGTGTTGTTTCTTCATTGGGGAAAGGCATTGCATCGGCATCATTGGCGGCCATCCTGGAGGCGCGGGGACTTAAGGTCACCATGCTGAAGCTGGACCCGTACATCAACGTCGACCCGGGCACCATGAGCCCGTTCCAGCACGGTGAAGTGTTCGTCACTCACGACGGCGCCGAGACCGACCTGGACCTGGGCCACTACGAGCGGTTCATCCGCACGACCATGACCCAGAACAACAACTTCACCACCGGTCGTGTCTACGAACACGTCCTGCGCAAAGAGCGCCGTGGTGACTACCTGGGTGCAACCATCCAGGTGATCCCGCACATCACCGACGAAATCAAGCGCCGCATCATCAAGGGTGCGGGCGACGCTGACGTGGCAATGGTCGAGATCGGCGGCACCGTGGGTGACATCGAGTCGCAACCGTTCCTCGAGGCGATCCGCCAACTGCGTTTCGAAGTCGGCGCCAAGCGCGCGATGCTGATGCACCTGACACTGGTGCCGTACATCGCCACTGCCGGCGAAACCAAGACCAAGCCAACCCAGCACTCGGTGAAGGAACTGCGTTCCATCGGCCTGCAACCAGACGTGCTGGTCTGCCGCTCCGATCACCCGATCGATATTTCCTCGCGTCGCAAGATCGCGCAGTTCACCAACGTTGAAGAGCGTGCGGTGATCGGCCTGGAAGACGCCGACACCATCTACAAGATCCCGGGCATCCTGCACTCCCAGGGCCTGGACGATTTCGTCGTCGAGCGTTTCGGCCTGCAATGCGGCGGTGCCGATCTGTCCGAGTGGGAAGCCGTGGTCGACGCCAAGCTCAACCCTGAGCACGAAGTCACCATCGCCATGGTCGGCAAGTACATGGAACTGCTGGACGCCTACAAGTCGCTGATCGAAGCGATGAGTCACGCCGGCATCAGCAATCGTACCAAGGTCAACCTGCGCTACATCGACTCTGAAGACATCGAAAACCAGGGCACCGCACTGCTGGAAGGCGTCGATGCAATCCTGGTACCTGGCGGCTTCGGTCTGCGTGGCGTTGAAGGCAAGATCACTGCCGTTCAATACGCTCGCGAAAACAAGGTTCCGTACCTGGGCATCTGCCTGGGCATGCAAGTGGCCGTTATCGAGTTCGCACGTAACGTGATGGGCTGGAAAGACGCCAACTCCACCGAGTTCGATCGTGCAAGCGGTCATCCGGTCGTGGGCCTGATCACCGAGTGGGAAGATGCCACCGGTGCCGTCGAAACCCGTACCGAAACCTCCGATCTGGGCGGCACCATGCGTCTGGGCGCGCAGGATTGCCTGCTGGAGCCGGGTTCCCTGGTCCACGGTTGCTACGGCAAGGACGTGATTGTCGAGCGTCATCGTCATCGCTACGAAGTGAACAACAACCTGCTGCCGCAAATCATGGAAGCCGGTTTGAAAATCTCCGGTCGTTCCGGTGATGGCGCACTGGTTGAAGTGGTAGAAGCTCCGGATCACCCATGGTTCGTCGCTTGCCAGTTCCACCCAGAGTTCACCTCGACGCCACGCGACGGTCACCCGCTGTTCAGCGGTTTCGTCAAGGCAGCGTTGGTTCAACACCAGAAGAAGGCGTAACCCCGATGGCACAGAAGATCATCCGCGTCGGCGACATCGAGATTGCCAACGACAAGCCCATGGTGCTGTTCGGCGGCATGAACGTGCTGGAAAGCCGCGACATGGCAATGCAGGTTTGCGAAGAGTATGTGAAGGTCACCGAAAAGCTCGGTATCCCTTACGTGTTCAAGGCCAGTTTCGACAAGGCCAACCGGTCTTCTGTGACCTCCTATCGTGGTCCTGGCCTGGAAGAAGGCATGCGCATCTTCCAGGACATCAAGCAAGCCTTCGGCGTGCCGATCATCACCGACGTCCACGAGCCGGATCAGGCCGCGGTCGTCGCTGAAGTCTGCGACATCATCCAGTTGCCAGCCTTCCTGTCGCGCCAGACCGACCTCGTGGTCGCGATGGCCAAGACCGGTGCAGTGATCAACATCAAGAAAGCCCAGTTCCTCGCCCCCCAGGAAATGAAGCACATCCTGAACAAATGCGTAGAAGCCGGTAACGATCAGTTGATCCTCTGCGAGCGTGGTTCGAGCTTCGGCTACAACAACCTGGTCGTCGACATGCTCGGCTTCGGCATCATGAAGCAGTTCGAATACCCGGTGTTCTTCGACGTGACCCACGCGCTGCAAATGCCTGGTGGTCGCTCCGATTCCGCCGGCGGTCGTCGCGCCCAGGTCACCGACCTGGCGAAGGCCGGCATGAGCCAGTCCCTGGCCGGCCTGTTCCTGGAGGCCCACCCGGATCCGGACAACGCCAAATGCGACGGTCCTTGCGCCTTGCGCCTGGACAAACTGGAGCCATTCCTGGCCCAGCTCAAAGCCCTGGACGAACTGGTGAAGAGTTTTCCGACGGTAGAAACCGCGTAATCCTCAATTCTCCTGTAGGAGCTGGCTTGCCAGCGAAAGGGCCCTTAAGTCTAGCCGAGATTTTGAGACCGCCTTCGCCGGCAAGCCGGCTCCTACAAAAAGCAATATGACCCACAAGTTATAATTCGAGCGGTACCAAGCGTTTTCGTCAACTTTGGAGTGTTTACAACAATGGCTAAAATCGTCGACATCAAAGGTCGTGAAGTTCTCGACTCCCGTGGCAATCCCACCGTGGAAGCGGACGTGCTTCTCGACAACGGCATCATCGGCAGTGCGTGCGCGCCGTCCGGTGCTTCCACTGGCTCGCGTGAAGCGCTCGAGCTGCGTGATGGCGACAAGAGCCGTTACCTGGGCAAGGGCGTCCTCAAGGCCGTAGCCAACATCAACGGTCCGATCCGCGACCTGTTGAAAGGCATGGACCCAAGCGACCAGAAAGCGCTCGATCTGGCAATGATCAAGCTCGACGGTACTGAAAACAAAGGTTCCCTGGGCGCCAACGCGATCCTCGCCGTTTCCCTGGCCGCGGCCAAGGCAGCAGCACAGGACCAGGACCTGCCGCTGTACGCTCACATCGCCAACCTGAACGGCACCCCGGGTGTTTACTCGATGCCGGTTCCGATGATGAACATCATCAACGGCGGCGAGCACGCCGATAACAACGTCGACATCCAGGAATTCATGGTTCAGCCGGTTGGCGCCAAGTCTTTCTCGGAAGGTCTGCGCATGGGCACCGAGATTTTCCACCACCTCAAAGCCGTGCTGAAGGCACGTGGCCTGAGCACTGCCGTCGGTGACGAAGGTGGTTTCGCGCCGAACTTGGCTTCCAACGAAGACGCTTTGAAAGTGATCTCCGAAGCCGTGGCCAACGCCGGCTACAAGCTGGGCACCGATGTGACCCTGGCCCTGGACTGTGCGGCCAGCGAATTCTACGAAGACGGCAAGTACAACCTGTCCGGCGAAGGCCAGGTGTTCACCGCTGAAGGTTTCGCTGACTACCTGAAAGGCCTGACCGAGCGTTACCCGATCATCTCCATCGAAGATGGCCTGGACGAGTCCGACTGGGCTGGCTGGAAGATCCTCACCGACAAGATCGGCGAGAAGACCCAACTGGTAGGCGACGACCTGTTCGTCACCAACACCAAGATCCTGAAAGAAGGCATCGACAAAAAGATCGCCAACTCGATCCTGATCAAGTTCAACCAGATCGGCACCCTGACCGAAACCCTGGAAGCCATCCAGATGGCCAAGGCTGCTGGTTACACTGCCGTGATCTCGCACCGCTCGGGCGAAACCGAAGATTCGACCATTGCCGACCTGGCCGTGGGCACCTCGGCTGGCCAGATCAAGACCGGCTCCCTGTGCCGTTCCGATCGCGTTTCCAAGTACAATCAACTGCTGCGTATCGAAGAGCAGTTGAACGGCAAAGCCAAGTACAACGGTCGCAGCGAGTTCCGCGGTTAAGCGGTAACTCGTAAAAAAGACAGCGGATTGTGTCGGAAAAATCGCTACAGCGACGTTTTTGCCACTAATCTGATGCCTTACAAGCACAAGCCTGGTTCTTCCAGGCTTCGTGCTATCAGTAGCTTCATGTTTTGGTGTGGCTGTCTTTTTTCACTGGATACCTGATATTCGATGCGCAGTCCCAATTGGTTGTTCCTCGTCTTGCTCCTGCTGCTGGCTGGCCTGCAGTACCGCCTGTGGGTGGGTAATGGCAGCCTGGCGCAAGTAGCCGAGTTGACTCAGCAGATTGCCGATCAGCAAGCTGAGAACCAGGCGTTGCTGGAGCGCAATCGGGTGATGGACGCTGAAGTCAGCGAGTTGAAAAAGGGCATGGAGACCGTTGAAGAGCGGGCTCGCCATGAGTTGGGCATGGTCAAGGACGGTGAAACCCTTTACCAGCTCGCGCAATGAACCAGACGTTACCGGCCTTCTGGGCCGTGATTCCTGCCGCGGGCGTCGGAGCCCGTATGGCCGCGGACCGTCCCAAGCAATACTTGCAACTGGGCGGGCGCACTATTCTCGAACACAGCCTCGGCTGTTTCCTTGATCACCCATGCCTGAAAGGTCTGGTGGTCAGTGTTGCTATTGACGATCCTTATTGGCCGAACCTTGCGTGTGCCAGTGATCCGCGTATTGCCCGGGTCGAGGGCGGTTCCGAACGTTCCGGATCGGTGCTCAATGCCTTGCTGCACTTGCATGCGCAAGGCGCTGATGATGAGGATTGGGTACTGGTTCACGATGCCGCACGGCCGAACCTCAGTCGTGACGATCTGGACAAATTGCTGGCTGAGCTGGCTGACGATCCTGTCGGCGGACTGCTGGCGGTTCCGGCGCGGGATACGCTCAAGCGGGTCGACAAGCACGGTCGTGTGGTCGAAACCGTGGATCGCAGCGTGATCTGGCAGGCCTATACGCCGCAGATGTTTCGCCTTGGGGCGTTGCATCGGGCTTTGGCGGACAGTCTGGTGGCCGATGCCGTGATCACTGACGAAGCTTCGGCGATGGAGTGGGCAGGTTCGGCACCGCGACTGATCGAAGGGCGGTCCGATAACCTCAAGGTTACGCGTCCTGAAGACCTTGAATGGTTGAGACAGCGTTGGGCCAATCGTCGCTAAAAGATCGCAGCCTGCGGCAGCTCCTACGGAGATCGGGTACGACATCCATTTGCGGATCACCCGAAATCCTGTAGGAGCTGCCGCAGGCTGCGATCTTTTGATCTTAAATCCTGTACTCCTGCCTTTCAGCCAATCCCTCCTTCAAAAAATCCACCAACTTGCGCACCTTCGGCGACAAATGCCGCTGCTGTGGATACAGCGCCCAAACCGCGGTGTTCGGTGGTTGGTGCGCTTCCAGCAACGAAATCAACGCGCCGCTATTCAAATGCTCCAGCACGTAATAGTCCGGCAACTGACACAGTCCTACGCCTTGTAGCGCGGCATCGAGTACGGCTTGCCCACTGTTGCAGCGCCAGTTTCCTTGCACTCGTTGCGAAAATTCCCTCCCGTTCTGCTCCAGTTGCCAGAGGTCCGAGCTGCCGATTAGGCAGTTGTGGCGACTCAGCTCCGACAGACTGTGCGGGCGACCGTAGCGCTCAAGGTAGGACGGCGATGCGCAGAGAAACATACGCCGTGGCGCGAGGCGGGTGGCGACCAGTCGCGAATCTTGCAAACGCCCGAGGCGGATCGCCAGATCGAGGCCTTCGTGCACCAGGTCAAGCTGACGATTGGTCAGTTCGATGTCGATGCGCAGTTGCGGATACAGCCCCATGAAGCGGGTCACCAGCGGCACGATGAAGCGCTCGCCGTAAGCCACGGCGCAGGTCATGCGCAGCATGCCCTTGGGTTCGCTGGTCAGGTCGCCCACCGCGCGCAAGGCCTCTTCGCGGCCGTCCTGCAATCGCTGGCAATGTTGCAGGAAGGTTTGCCCTGCTTCGGTCAGCGTGACCCGGCGAGTACTGCGGTAGAGCAGACGGGTTTGCAGACGTTCTTCGAGGCGTACGATTTGTCGACTGATATGGGAGGAAGAAACCCCCAGGCGTTGCGCGGCAGCGGTGAATTGGCTGCATTCGGCAACGGCGACAAACTCGTCGATCCCTTCCCAGCGATTTTCGGACATCAATGATTATCCCTGTACGGCAATAATATTTTGCATTTACATCGATTATTCATCGTTGAGCCATGTATTACACTCCCTGTCTCGTTTTAATTCACTGGAGAGCCATCATGATCAAGTCGCGCGCCGCCGTTGCCTTCGAGGCCAAGAAGCCCCTCGAAATCGTTGAAGTCGATGTCGCCATGCCCAAGGCCGGCGAAGTCTTGCTGCGCGTGGTGGCCTCCGGTGTCTGCCATACCGATGCCTACACCTTGTCCGGTGCCGACCCGGAAGGCATCTTCCCGTCGATCCTCGGCCATGAGGGTGGGGCGATCGTGGAAGCCATCGGCGAGGGCGTGACTTCCGTTGCGGTGGGCGACCATGTGATCCCGCTGTACACCCCGGAATGCCGTCAGTGCAAATTCTGCCTGTCGGGCAAAACCAACCTCTGCCAGGCGATTCGTGCGACCCAGGGCAAAGGCTTGATGCCGGATGGCACTTCGCGCTTTTCCTACAAAGGCGAAACGATTTTCCACTACATGGGCACCTCGACTTTTTCCGAATACACCGTGCTGCCAGAAATCTCCGTCGCCAAAATTCCTAAAGAAGCACCGCTGGAAAAAGTCTGCCTGCTGGGTTGTGGCGTCACCACTGGCATCGGCGCGGTAATCAATACCGCCAAGGTCAAACCGGGTGACACCGTCGCCATCTTCGGCCTGGGCGGCATCGGTCTGTCGGCTGTGATTGGCGCGGTCAAAGCCAAGGCAGGGCGGATCATCGCCATCGACATCAACCCGGCCAAGTTCGAGATCGCCAAACAATTGGGCGCTACCGATTGTGTAAACCCGAAAGACTTCGATCGTCCGATCCAGGAAGTCATCGTCGACATGACCGACGGCGGCGTGGACTTTTCCTTCGAGTGCATCGGCAACGTGCAGCTGATGCGCGCGGCGCTGGAGTGCTGCCACAAGGGCTGGGGCGAGTCGGTCATCATCGGTGTTGCCGGTGCTGGTCAGGAAATCTCGACACGTCCGTTCCAGTTGGTCACCGGCCGCGTCTGGCGCGGTTCGGCGTTCGGTGGCGTGCGTGGCCGTACCGAGTTGCCGAGCTATGTGGAAATGGCCGAGACCGGTGAGATTCCGCTGGATACCTTCATCACCCACACCATGGGCCTGGAAGATATCAACAAGGCGTTTGACCTGATGCATGAAGGAAAAAGCATCCGCTCCGTCATCCATTTCTGAGGTCCGCCATGAGCCTGGAAAACATCTCCTGCCAGAAAAGCTTCGGCGGCTGGCACAAGCGCTATCGCCATCGCTCCGAAGTGCTCGGCTGCGACATGGTGTTCGCCGTCTACCTGCCACCGCAGGCGGAGCAGGGTGGCAAGCTGCCGGTGTTGTACTGGTTGTCCGGCCTGACCTGCACCGACGAGAACTTCATGCAAAAGGCCGGCGCCATGCGCATGGCCGCCGAGTTGGGGCTGATCATCGTCGCGCCGGACACCAGCCCTCGCGGTCCCGAAGTGCCGGGAGATCCGGATGGCGCCTGGGACTTCGGCCTCGGCGCCGGGTTTTACCTGAACGCCACCCAGGAACCCTGGTCGCGCCACTATCGGATGCATGACTATGTCGTGCAGGAATTGCCGACTTTGGTCGAAGCCCATTTCCCTGCTTCCGACAAACGCGGCATCAGCGGTCATTCCATGGGTGGCCACGGTGCGCTGGTCTGCGCATTGCGCAATCCGGGGCGCTATCTGTCGGTGTCGGCGTTCTCGCCAATCAACAATCCGATGGATTGTCCGTGGGGGCAGAAAGCGTTCTCCCGCTATCTGGGAGAGGACCGTTCGAAATGGCGCGAATGGGATGCCTGCGCGTTGATTGCCGAGGCTGATGAAAAGCTGCCACTGCTGGTCGACCAAGGCGATCGCGACGATTTTCTCGCCAACCAACTCAAGCCGGACGCCTTGCAACAGGCGGCCAAACTGGCCGGTCATGCGTTGAGGTTGCGTCTGCAACCCGGCTATGACCACAGCTATTTCTTCATCGCCAGTTTCATTGACGATCACTTGCGGCATCACGCGCATGCTCTAGGTGCCTAATGCAGGTAGAATCACGCCCTGACAAAAATCGGGGCGTTTTTTTATGCGTATTGGCCACGGCTATGATGTGCACCGTTTCGCTGAAGGCGATTTCATCACTCTGGGCGGCGTGCGCATTGCACACAGCTTCGGGCTGCTCGCTCACTCTGACGGTGACGTCCTCTTGCACGCCTTGAGCGATGCCTTGCTCGGCGCCGCGGCGCTGGGCGACATCGGCAAGCATTTCCCGGATACCGACCCGCAATTCAAGGGCGCCGACAGCCGTGCGCTGTTGCGTCATGTCGTTGCACTGGTCCATGCCAAAGGCTGGAAAGTCGGCAACGTCGATAACACCATCGTCGCCCAGGCGCCGAAAATGGCCCCGCATATCGAATCGATGCGCGCGCTGATTGCCGCGGATCTTCAAGTAGAGTTGGATCAAGTGAACGTGAAAGCTACCACCACCGAAAAGCTCGGCTTTGTCGGTCGCGAAGAAGGCATTGCCGTGCACTCCGTTGCCTTGTTGCTGCGCGCATGAACGAACTGCAACTGCTCGGCCCGCGGGCCTATGGTGAGCCCCTCGGCACCGCGGTACTGAAAGCCATCGCGGAAGATTTCCAGGTCGACGAAGTCCTCGACATCCCCCTGAGTGGCGAAGGCGAACACTTGTGGATCTGGGTGGAAAAGCGCGGTCTGAACACAGAAGAAGCGGCACGGCGGATTGCCAAGGCAGCAGGTGTGCCATTGCGCACAGTCAGCTATGCCGGGCTCAAGGATCGTCAGGCGTTGACTCGCCAGTGGTTCAGCGTGCAACTGCCGGGCAAGGCCGACCCCGATCTGTCGGCCGCGCAAAACGATACGCTGAAGATCCTCAAGACCGCCCGCCACAAGCGCAAACTGCAACGCGGTGCGCACTCAGCCAACGGTTTTACGTTGCGCCTGACTCAATTTGCCGGTGACAAGCCTGCTCTTGAACAGCGACTGCAACTGATTGCCAAACAAGGTATCCCCAATTATTTCGGCGCCCAGCGTTTCGGCCATGACGGTGGCAACGTCGTCGACGCACGCGCCTGGGCCGCGCGCAAGGCCTTGCCGGAGCAGCGCAATGTGCGCTCGCGTCTGCTTTCCACGGCGCGCAGTTTTCTGTTCAATCAAGTGCTGGCCGCACGTGTTGCCGATGGCACCTGGCAGCGTGCCCTGGTGGGCGATCTGCTGGCATTCACCGACAGTCGTAGCTTTTTCCCGGCAGGCGAAGCCGAGTGCAGCGACCCGCGCCTGGCGATTCTCGATCTGCACCCGACCGGTCCGCAGTGGGGCGAAGGTGACTCGCCGGCCACTGGCGTTGTCCATGAACTGGAGCAGGCCATCGCCGCACGCGAAGCGGATTTGCGTGACTGGTTGATCAACGCCGGTATGAGCCACGAACGTCGCATCCTGCGGCTGCCCATTGGCGGGCTGACGTGGCATTATCCCGAGCCTGACATTCTGCAACTGGAATTCATCCTGCCGGCCGGATGCTTCGCCACCGTATTGGTGCGTGAGCTTGTTGATCTGGTGCCGGTGGGGCAGACGGACAGCCCATGCGTATTCTGATTTCTAACGACGATGGGGTAACCGCACCCGGTCTCGCCGCGCTTTATGCTGCGCTGGCGGATTACACCGAATGCGTGGTTATCGCCCCGGACCAGGACAAAAGCGGCGCCAGCAGTTCGCTGACGCTCGACCGTCCGTTGCACCCGCAAACCCTGGCCAACGGCTTTATCAGCCTCAACGGCACACCCACCGATTGCGTGCACCTGGGCCTCAACGGCCTGCTGGAGCGCGAAGCGGACATGGTGGTTTCCGGGATCAACCTGGGCGCGAACCTGGGGGACGATGTCCTGTATTCCGGCACGGTGGCGGCGGCCCTTGAGGGGCGTTTCCTGAAACACCCTTCGTTTGCCTTTTCGCTGGTCTCACGCCAGGTAGACAACCTTCCCACAGCTGCCCATTTCGCGCGCAAACTGGTCGAAGCCCATGCTGACCTGGATCTGCCACAGCGTACGGTACTGAACGTGAACATTCCCAATTTGCCGCTGGACCGTATCCGCGGTATCCAGTTGACCCGCCTGGGCCATCGCGCCCGTGCCGCGGCACCAATGAAAGTGGTGGATCCGCGGGGCAAGTCCGGTTACTGGATCGCGGCGGCCGGGGATGCCGAAGACGGTGGCCCGGGTACCGATTTCCATGCAGTGATGCAGGGTTATGTTTCGATCACGCCGCTGCAACTGGATCGCACGTTCAATGATGCCTTCAGAAGTCTGGATGGCTGGCTGGAGGGACTGCGCTGATGGGTCGCGAACAAGACGATATGCTGCGTCGCGGCATCGGCATGACCTCCCAGCGAACCCGGGAGCGGCTCATCCAGCGCCTGTACGAAGAAGGTATCTCCAACGCCAGGGTGCTGGAGGTCATTCGCCGGACCCCGCGCCACCTGTTCGTCGACGAAGCGCTGGCGCATCGTGCTTATGAAGACACAGCGCTGCCGATCGGCAATAACCAGACTATCTCCCAGCCATATATGGTGGCGCGCATGAGCGAGCTGCTGCTGGAGGCAGGTCCCCTCGACAAGGTGCTGGAGATCGGCACCGGCTCGGGTTATCAGACGGCGGTGCTGTCGCAACTCGTCGAGCGTGTGTTCTCGGTCGAGCGCATCAAGGTTTTGCAGGATCGTGCGAAGGAACGTCTGGTCGAACTGAACCTGCGCAACGTGGTGTTCCGCTGGGGCGATGGCTGGGAGGGCTGGCCGGCACTGGCGCCGTACAACGGGATTATCGTCACTGCAGTGGCGACCGATGTGCCCCAGGCATTGCTTGACCAGTTGGCACCGGGAGGCCGAATGGTGATCCCTGTCGGGTCCGGAGAAGTCCAGCAATTGATGCTGATCATTCGCGAGGAACAGGGTTTTTCCAGGCATGTTCTGGGTGCTGTACGCTTCGTGCCATTGCTCAATGGGCCACTGGCCTGAGCATTTGTTTCGGCACGCTGAATTCTCTGCGATTGCCTTTGTCTTACAGCGGCATCGTGCGGTTAAACGGGATTCATCGTCAGGCAGCAAACGTGTGCGCGACACCGATTCGCTACATTAAAGGTAAAGCGTGCACGGCCCGTTATACTTGCGACAGTTCATTGCCGGACTCCGGCATTTCACATTTTCAGCCACCACAGAGGGAGCGGCGGGTGAGTCTCACAGTCATTGCGCAGCGAATGAGTAAAACGAGCTTTCAGCGCCTGGTGACTGGCCTTGTCTTGAGCACCTTGCTGGTCGGTTGTTCCAGCAACAAATCCAGCGATGTTCGTGTCGTGGACCGCAACAATGCCGCGCCACAGCGACCGGTCGTGACCACCGGACAATACGTCGTTCGGCCCAAGGACACCCTGTTCTCCATCGCCTTTCGTTACGGCTGGGACTACAAGGCCCTGGCGGCACGCAATAACATTCCTGCGCCCTACACCATCCATCCGGGTCAGACGATTCGCTTTGATGGTCGCACTGATTCAACGTCGACGGCGGTGGTCAGTTCGTCCAGTTCAACACCTTCGTCGTCGAGTAAAACCACGGTCATCCGTCGCTCGGCAAACGGTACGACCACCAGTACAACGACGGTTGTACCGTCCGTCGCGAACAAGCCTGCACCCGCTCCATTGCCCCCTCCCGGACCAGCCCCGACCGGCTGGGGATGGCCATCTAATGGCATTCTTATCGGGAAATTCTCTTCAAACGGTAGTTTGAATAAAGGAATTGATATCGCCGGAGATTTGGGACAGCCTGTTTTAGCTGCGTCTGATGGGACGGTGGTGTATGCCGGGAGTGGCTTAAGGGGCTACGGCGAATTAGTGATCATCAAACACAGTGAAACCTACGTCAGTGCCTACGGACATAACCGCAGGCTGTTGGTTCGGGAGGGGCAGCAGGTCAAGGTTGGACAGACAATTGCCGAAATGGGGTCAACGGGTACAGACCGGGTGAAACTGCATTTTGAGATTCGCCGCCAGGGTAAACCTGTAGATCCGCTGCAATTCCTGCCACGTCGTTGATCGCTTACCAGCCTGTTCCGTCGCGTAGAGGGGACAGGCTCCAGCGTTGCCAGGGAGAAAGGCGCCGCTTGAGCTTGAGGTCGAACTCACCAAAGGACTATAACAATGGCTCTCAGTAAAGAAGTGCCGGAGTTTGACATCGACGATGAGGTTCTCCTGATGGAGAGCAGCATCGATATGGATTCGATGTCGAATGATGAAGGGGCGGCTCCACCTTCCGTTCGTGCCAAATCCAAACACTCCGCATCGTTGAAACAACACAAGTACATTGACTACACGCGGGCACTTGATGCCACGCAGCTGTATCTCAATGAAATTGGTTTCTCTCCCCTGCTGTCACCCGAAGAAGAAGTTCATTTTGCGCGCCTGTCGCAAAGTGGCGATCCGGCCGGGCGCAAACGCATGATTGAAAGTAACCTGCGGCTGGTGGTGAAAATCGCCCGACGCTACGTCAATCGTGGGTTGTCGCTGCTGGACCTGATCGAAGAGGGCAACCTCGGCTTGATCCGGGCGGTGGAGAAGTTCGATCCGGAACGCGGTTTCCGCTTCTCGACCTACGCGACCTGGTGGATTCGCCAGACCATCGAACGCGCAATCATGAATCAGACCCGGACCATCCGGTTGCCGATCCATGTGGTCAAAGAGCTGAATGTGTACCTGCGGGCCGCGCGGGAGCTGACGCAAAAACTCGACCATGAACCCTCACCCGAAGAAATCGCCAACCTGCTGGAAAAGCCGGTGGGAGAGGTCAAGCGTATGCTCGGCCTTAACGAACGGGTTTCTTCGGTCGACGTCTCGCTGGGTCCGGACTCGGATAAAACCCTGCTTGATACCCTGACTGACGACCGTCCAACCGATCCATGCGAACTGTTGCAGGACGACGACCTGTCCCAGAGCATCGATCAATGGCTCTCGGAGCTGACCGACAAACAACGCGAAGTGGTAGTACGCCGCTTCGGCTTACGCGGTCATGAAAGCAGCACCCTTGAAGATGTGGGCCTGGAGATCGGCCTGACCCGGGAACGGGTCAGACAGATTCAGGTGGAAGGCTTGAAGCGGCTGCGCGAGATCCTGGAAAAAAATGGTCTGTCGAGCGAGTCGCTGTTCCAATAAGGCGCTCACTGCGATGGCATAAAAAACCCCGACCGGCTCGGGGTTTTTTATTGTCTGGTCTGGGGATCGAATCCCCTCGGGATTTTGGTTTCGTGCTGTAAGCCTTGGCTTACTCTTGCGTAAGTGTTCGTTATTTTTACACTCTGGCAGTCGCCTATGTTGAGCGCTATTTGCCTCTATATTTTTGATTTATATAACTATTTTTTATTATTAATGATGTGTGACAGTTGGAGTTCGCGCCAAGGGGCGATTGATCCCGCAGGGGAAAGCTCTAGTATTCAGGTTGTGTCGACGGACAGACACGGCCTTCAAGGATGAGGGATATGGATATCGCAGGACGCGATTCATCAGGACGATGAAAAGGAACACAGGGAATAGGGAAAAAATGTGGGCGGGTCAAACCGCCCCTTTTTTTGCCTGCAAAAAAGCAAAAAGGCCCTTTTGGGGCCTTTTACAGGAACGCGGGGGTAATCAGCGTTCGAGGTCTTTGAGCTTGTTGCCAACAGATTTGTTGATGACGCGATCAAACTCTTCTGCATCAGGCAACGATTCTTTCTTCTCGGTGATGTTCGGCCAGATATCGGCCAACTCAGCGTTCAGCTCGATGAAGTTTTCCATGCCGGCCGGAACCTCATCTTCGGAGAAGATAGCCACGGCAGGGCATTCAGGTTCGCACAGCGCGCAATCGATGCACTCATCCGGGTGGATCACCAGGAAATTCGGGCCTTCGTAAAAGCAGTCCACCGGACAGACTTCTACGCAGTCGGTGTACTTGCACTTGATGCAGTTGTCGGTGACGACGAAGGTCATTTCTAATTTTCTCCTCAGGTGCGGCTTGCTGCGCCCCTTCTCGTAGGGGTCGCCAGGTTCGGGAGCGATAGTCTGCTAGCCAGGCTATTAGCCAGCAGCATCCCAAACCGCGCGAGATTCTAACAGCTTGCAAGCCGCTGCGTTAGATCCGTGTCTTAAGTGTATAGAGCATTTCGAGAGCACGACGTGGCGTCATGTCGTCCAGGTCGAGCTTGGCCAGGTCATCCAGCACCGGATGCGGCAGGCTGGCAAACAGGTCGCTTTGCTGCGGTGCCGCCGGTTTGCCTTTGGCCGGTGCCGGTGCTTCATGGGGCAGGGCGGTGTCTTCCAGGCGGCTCAAGTGCTCGCGAGCACGGGTGATGACTTCACTCGGTACGCCCGCCAGCTGCGCAACGGCCAGGCCATAACTCTGACTGGCCGGCCCGGGCAGAACGTGGTGCAGGAACACGATGCGTTCATTGTGCTCGGTGGCATTGAGGTGCACGTTGGCCACCAGTGGCTGGGCTTCCGGCAGGACGGTCAGTTCAAAGTAGTGGGTGGCGAACAGCGTGTAGGCACGCAGATGCGCCAGGCGTTCGGCCGCCGCCCATGCCAGGGAAAGACCGTCGAAGGTGCTGGTGCCGCGCCCGACTTCGTCCATCAGAACCAGGCTGCGCTCGGTGGCGTTGTGCAGAATGTTCGCGGTTTCGCTCATTTCCACCATGAAGGTCGAACGCCCGCCGGCCAGGTCATCGCTAGAGCCGATCCGGGTGAAGATGCGGTCGACCAGCGACAGTTCGCAACTGGCCGCTGGCACGAAGCTGCCGATATGCGCCAGGAGCACAATCAAGGCGGTCTGACGCATGTAGGTGGATTTACCGCCCATGTTCGGACCGGTGATCACCAGCATGCGGGTGTTGTCGTCCAGGCTCAGGTCGTTGGCCACGAATGGCGTGGTCAGCACTTGTTCGACCACCGGGTGACGACCCTGGCTGATGCGCATGCACGGTTCGCTGACGAAGCGCGGGCAGTTCAGGTCGAGGTTCAGCGCACGCTCGGCCAGGTTGCTCAACACGTCCAGCTCGGCCAGGGCGCCGGCGGTGTCCTGCAAGGGTGGCAGCTGGGCGATCAGGTCTTCGAGGAGTGCTTCGTACAGCATCTTCTCGCGGGCCAGGGCACGGCTCTTGGCCGACAATGCCTTGTCTTCGAACGCTTTGAGTTCCGGTGTAATGAAGCGCTCGGCACCTTTGAGCGTCTGGCGGCGAATATAGTCGGCAGGTGCCGATTCTGCCTGCTTGCTTGGCAACTCGATGAAGTAACCGTGGATGCGGTTGTAACCGACCTTCAGGTGCGACAGGCCGGTGCGGGCCTTTTCCCGTGCCTCGAGGTCGATCAGGAATTGCCCGGCGTTTTCGCTGAGCGACTGCAGTTCGTCGAGTTCGCTGTCGTAGCCGGTTTTCAGCACGCCGCCGTCACGAATGACTGCGGGCGGGTTGTCGATGATGGCTTTTTCCAGGAGTGCCGCCAGTTCCGGGTAGGTGCTGGTGATGGTCCCGAGTTGCTGGAGGTGCGGGGCTTCGAGCTCCGTCATTGCCACTTGCAGTTCGGGCAGTGCGCCGAGGGCGTCACGCAAACGGGCGAGGTCGCGCGGGCGGGCATTGCGCAGACCGATCCGCGCAAGAATCCGCTCGATGTCACCGATTTCCTTGAGTTGCGGTTGCAGTCTTTCGAAGCGGTAACCGTCGAGCAGGCAAGTGATCGAGGTCTGACGCGCCAACAGCACCGTCAAATCGCGTAACGGGCGATTCAGCCAGCGGGTCAGCAGTCGACTGCCCATGGCGGTCTGGCAACGGTCCACCACCGATTGCAGGGTGTTGTCGCGGCCGCCGGCCAGGTTGGTGTCGAGCTCCAGGTTGCGACGGCTGGCGCCATCGAGCACCACGGTGTCGTCCAGGCGCTCATGACGCAGGCTGCGCAAATGGGGCAGGGCGGTGCGCTGGGTTTCCTTGGCGTAGGCCAGCAGACAACCGGCGGCGCCGATGGCCAGGGTCAGGTTTTCGCAGCCAAAGCCTTTGAGATCCTGGGTCGAGAATTGCTGGCACAGGCTTTTGAGCGCCGAATCGCGCTCGAAATCCCAGGGGGCGCGGCGACGCACGCCACGGCGTTTTTCCGCCGGCAAGTCCTTGGGCCAGTCATCCGGGATCAGCAGTTCCACCGGGTTGACCCGCTCCAGTTCTGCCAGCAGGTTTTCCCAACCCTTGATTTCCAGCACGCTGAAGTTGCCGCTGGTGATGTCCAGCACCGCCAGGCCGAACAGGCGCTCATCGCCCAGGACGGCGGCGATCAGGTTGTCCCGACGCTCGTCGAGCAGCGCCTCGTCACTCACCGTCCCCGGCGTGATGATGCGCACCACCTGCCGCTCCACCGGCCCTTTGCTGGTGGCCGGGTCGCCGACCTGCTCGCAGATCACCACCGATTCGCCAAGCTTCACCAGTTTTGCCAGGTAACCCTCAGCAGCGTGGTAAGGAATTCCGCACATCGGAATCGCCTGGCCAGCCGACTGCCCGCGGGCCGTCAGGGTGATGTCCAGCAACTTGGCGGCCTTCTTCGCGTCTTCATAGAAGATCTCGTAGAAGTCGCCCATGCGGTAGAACATCAGCTGGTCCGGGTGCTGGTTTTTCAGGCGCCAGTACTGCTGCATCATCGGGGTGTGGGAGGACAGGTCGGAGACGGCTTTATTCATCGGATTGTCAGGAAGCTCGTTGAAAGAGATGGGGCAAAAGCGGGGCAACGGCCGGGCTTTTCCGCGATGGGCGCAAGGTTACCATGGGCGGTCTACCCGACGCAGGCATCACGGCCGGGTGACTTCCTTTGCCATTTAAAATCTGGATATGCATGACTTATGCAAATCGGCATTGTCTTCTTCGAGAAGAGCAAGCACTATGCGCGTTATGCAAAAACGCAACGTATCTACCGTATTAAGAGCATTGCTCGATCAGCACGGGATCTCCCCCACGGAGCTTCACCGTCGAACCGGCGTGCCTCAATCCACGCTCTCGCGCATTCTCAGCGGGAAGATCGTCGATCCTTCGGACAAACATATTTCGAAGATCGCCGAGTATTTCTCCTTGAGTACCGACCAGTTGCGTGGCCGCGCGGACGTCTCGTCTGCCGCAAATGCCGGGCGCGCTCCAGTGCATTCGGAACTCAAGGATATAAGTCTGTGGGATGACGATACCCCTGTCGATGACGACGAGGTGTCGGTCCCCTTTCTTCGCGAGGTTGAATTGGCCGCGGGATCAGGAAGATTCGTCATCGAAGAAAGCGAGCGCTCTAGCCTGCGCTTTGGCAAGCGAAGCCTGCGCCATAACGGTGTGCAGTTCGACCAGGCAAAATGCGTGACAGTACGGGGCAACAGCATGTTGCCGGTACTGCGCGACGGCGCCACGGTCGGGGTCAATGCCGGCAAGTGCGGCATTGGCGATATCGTTGACGGCGACCTTTATGCAATCAATCACAACGGTCAATTGCGGGTGAAGCAGCTGTATCGCCTGCCGTCCGGGATTCGCTTGCGCAGCTTCAATCGTGATGAGCATCCGGACGAAGATTACACCTTTCAGGAAGTCCAGGAGGAGCCGATTGTTATCCTGGGGCATGTCTTCTGGTGGGGCATGTACGCCCGCTGACACTCCCGGCGTTCAGATAAAGCCCGCTTCCCGAGCGGGTTTTTTTTGCGTGCTGAAAGCATTGGATGACATTTTCAATGCGTTAATGCATTGACTGACTATGCATCAATGCATAATCTGATGCCTGTCTATTCAAGAACGCGGTGTGACCGTTCACTCAAGGAGGCATGAAATGACCGCTGAGCAATATGCGTTGCTGGACATGCCTCTGTGGCTGGTCATCAGCCTGCCAATACTTGGTGGCGTTACCGGTGAAATGTGGCGTGCCGACAAAGAGGGCGTTCGTGGCTGGCCCCTTGTCCGGCGCCTGAGCCTGCGGTCCGGCTCCAGCATGATCTGCGGCGCCTCGGTCATCATGCTGCTGCACGCCGCCAATGTTTCCATCTGGGCTGCCTGTGCGGGTGGCTGTTTAGCGGCGATGGCCGGGACAGAAGTGGTTCTAGGGTTGTATGAGCGTTGGGTGGCCAAGCGTATGGGGGGCGGACATGTTCCGCCCGGCGACGTGGAAGATTGATTCTCCGACAGTCCCTTTCCAGAGCCTCTGATTCCTTACATTTTGATCGGCCCTGTCGCTTGCAAGTGCGGTCTGCTCGTGTACGGTTAACCTCATCCCGCCCGATCAGGAGATGACCGTGAACGAAATCACCCAGCTCGCCGCCGAACTCGGCAGACGCTTGCAGGTTCTCAATGCCCACGTCACCACGGCGGAGTCCTGCACCGGCGGAGGCATCGCCGAGGCTATTACCCGTATCCCCGGGAGTTCGGCCTGGTTCGAGGCCGGTTATGTCACCTACTCCAACCGGCAGAAAACCCTGCAACTGGATGTCCCGGTGGAGTTGTTCACCACCGTGGGCGCGGTCAGCCGCGAGGTGGTCGAGGCCATGGTCCGGGGGGCGCAGAAGAAAAACAGCGCGTATTTCTCCGTCGCGGTCAGTGGCATCGCCGGTCCGGATGGTGGAACGGCGAACAAGCCGGTTGGCACGGTATGGCTGGCCTGGGGCGTCGGAGACCAGGTGTTCTGTGAGCGGCAGCACTTCCCGGGTAATCGCGATGACGTCCGCCGACAAACGGTGAAGGCCGCGCTAGAGGGGCTGCTGCGGTATGCCGCGGCAGAAATCTCAAATCAGGGGTAGGCGATCCGGAATCGCTGTGGAATAATACTGGCTACTTATACAGGTGTTGGCCGTCAGGCCTTATTGATTACGTGAGGACTTTAATGGACGACAACAAGAAGAAAGCCTTGGCTGCGGCCCTGGGTCAGATCGAACGTCAATTCGGCAAGGGTGCCGTAATGCGTATGGGCGATCAGGACCGTCAGGCGATCCCGGCCATCTCCACGGGCTCTCTGGGTCTGGACATTGCTCTCGGCATCGGCGGTCTGCCAAAAGGCCGTATTGTTGAAATCTACGGTCCTGAATCTTCCGGTAAAACCACGCTGACCTTGTCCGTGATCGCCCAGGCTCAAAAAGCCGGCGCGACCTGCGCATTTGTCGACGCCGAACACGCCCTCGACCCTGAGTACGCCGGCAAGCTGGGCGTCAACGTCGACGACCTGCTGGTTTCCCAGCCGGACACCGGTGAACAGGCTCTGGAAATCACCGACATGCTGGTGCGTTCCAACGCGGTTGACGTGATCATCGTCGACTCCGTGGCCGCCCTGGTGCCAAAGGCTGAAATCGAAGGCGAAATGGGTGACATGCACGTGGGCCTGCAAGCTCGTCTGATGTCCCAGGCGCTGCGTAAAATCACCGGTAACATCAAGAACGCCAATTGCCTGGTGATCTTCATCAACCAGATCCGTATGAAAATCGGCGTGATGTTCGGTAGCCCGGAAACCACCACCGGTGGTAACGCGCTGAAGTTCTACGCATCGGTTCGCCTGGACATCCGCCGCACTGGCGCGGTGAAAGAAGGTGATGAAGTCGTCGGTAGCGAAACCCGCGTCAAGGTTGTGAAGAACAAAGTGGCTTCGCCGTTCCGTCAGGCCGAGTTCCAGATTCTTTACGGCAAGGGCATCTACCTCAACGGTGAGATGATCGACCTGGGTGTTCTGCACGGTTTCGTCGAGAAGTCCGGTGCCTGGTATGCCTATGAAGGCACCAAGATCGGTCAGGGCAAGGCCAACTCGGCCAAGTTCCTGGCAGACAACCCGGAAGTCGCGGCAAAGCTGGAGAAGCAACTGCGTGACAAGCTGTTGTCGCCTGCATCGGTAGCAGACGCCAAAGCTTCTGCGGTCAAAGAGACCGAAGTCGACCTGGCTGACGCTGATATCTGATCGAAGCGATGACCGCCGTACTCGATACACTCGTCGCGGTGCGGCGAACCGCAATGGACCTGCTCGCACGACGCGAGCACGGTCGTGTCGAGCTGACGCGTAAACTGCGTCAGCGCGGCGCCCTCCCTGAAATGATCGAAACAGCACTCGACCGGTTGACAGAAGAGGGGTTGTTGTCCGAAGCCCGTTACCTCGAAAGTTTCGTTTCCTACCGCGCCCGTTCCGGTTATGGCCCTTTGCGCATTCGTGAAGAGCTGGGCCAGCGCGGCCTGCAGCGCACCGATATTGAACTCGCCCTGCGTGAGAGCGGTATCGACTGGCAGGAGCAACTGGCCGATACCTGGCGGCGCAAGTTCTCCGGGCAATTGCCGACGGACGTCCGGGAGCGAGCCAAACAAGGCCGGTTCCTGGCGTATCGGGGATACTCCATGGAAATGATCAATCGCCTGTTCAGCGGTCGAGGAATGGATGATTGAACTGAAACGGCCCGCTATTTCGATAGCGGGCCGTTTTTTTATGCCTCAGGAAACCTTTGACGGCTCCCGCGTGCGTTGTTGTACCTGGGGTTTTGATTGTGCCCAGTTTTCCGGCAGGTTGATGTAGTCCACAAGTTCGCGCAGACGACCATGATTGCGGGCGTTGAAGTTGAAGACCAGCCGCGCCAGATGGCTGAACTCGGCTTCGTTGTGTTCTTCACCACTGTAAGCATGCTGATGGAAGTGATCGCTCAGGCACAGGTCGGCGAAAGCCTCCTGCATGTGTTCGAGTGCGTGGTCGCTGAGTGTGTGATTCATGCGAATCAGGAACTGATGCTTGAGCCAGCGACTGGAGTGGAAGTTGCTGTAGAACTGGTTGATGTGCTCTACCGCTTCTTCGACGTTGTAGACCAGTTTCACCAGCTTCATGTCAGTGGGCAGGATGTAGTGGTTTTCCTCCAGTTGCTGGTGAATGAAGTCCAGTGCGCCTTGCCAGAATTTGCCGCCCGGCGTGTCCAGTAGCACCACTGGCACCAATGGACTCTTGCCGGTCTGGATCAACGTCAGCACTTCCAGCGCCTCATCCAGCGTACCGAAGCCGCCGGGGCACAGCACCAGGGCGTCGGCTTCCTTGACGAAGAACAATTTGCGGGTGAAGAAGAAATGGAAGGGCAGCAGGTTGGTCGTGCCGTCGACAGTGGGGTTGGCATGTTGCTCGAAGGGCAGCGTGATGTTGAACCCCAGGCTGTGTGTCAGGCCAGCGCCATCATGGGCGGCGGCCATGATGCCGCCACCAGCGCCGGTAATGACCATCATGTCCGAGCGCGCCAGCGCAGCGCCGAGCTCCCGGGCCATGCTGTAGAGCGGATGTTCGGTGGGGGTGCGGGCCGAGCCGAAAACGGTGACTTTGCGTCGCCCCTTGAATTGTTCGAGTACGCGGAAAGCCTGTTCCAGTTCGCGCAGGGCTTGCAGGGTGATTTTGGCATTCCAGCGGTTGTGGTCTTCCTGGGCCATGCGCAGCACGGTCAGGATCATGTCGCGGTAGATCGGGGTGTTCGGGCTGTTGGGTGAAATCAGCTTGAGCTGTTCTTCGACCTTGCTGATGAGGTCATGGCCGCTTTCTTCAAAATGACGGCTCAGGAGGTCATTCGGTTGGTAAGGCATTCAACTTCTCCTTCTGCACAGAACCCTCGGCCCGACAACGTAAGTCGGTGCCACGACACTTCATGTGTCGCTGTCTGCCCAGGCCCATGCCTGGGCGATCTACTTGACCCGAAAGGTATCGGATCATCCAAACAGGCTCTGTTTTTCCCTTGGATGAAAGAAACGTTCGCACAACACGACAAGCGACGGCCAGCCCCTTTCCAGCCTGAAAAAGTGAACGTGGATACCCTGAAATCTAGACCTTCACAGTGATTTGCGCTGTCTTGATCATTGCGCCACAAAGTCTTTCCTGGCAACCGCTTATTGACGATTTGCAAGGTGCTTTCACCGCTCGTCTGAACGTACGTCGCATGTGCGGCACTCTGATTTACTAAGTTACAGGTGTCACACGACAACTTTGCGTCAACGACAGGGCGCACGGTACAAGCGGTTCAAGGATTTATCGCTCAAACATGAGTGAAGTGCAGGGAGGCGGGAAACCATGACCAGAGTCGTTCTGGAGATCGATACGCAACTGTATCGATTGCTGAAGTCATCAGCCGAGACCCATCATTTGAGTCTCGAAGAGGAGTGCTGCCGGCGTTTGCGCGGTGGCGAACGCCGTTCGCATTACTTGCAGGCGCTGCTGGCGGAATTGCGCGCCGAAGATGAACAACGGCGCGCCAATTCCCGGTGATTACTTTTTCTTCTTGGCCGGTTGCAGGCAATCCGACTCCTGGAAGCTTGCGGAGCCGACCGGGCGGTTGGTCTTCACCTCGGTGAAGTCGTAACGCATGATCGCCCCCTTGGCCATCAGCTTGCGAAACCCTTCGTTTCTGCAGACAGAAGCGCCCAACTGGAAGTACACCGCTTTCGGGTCTGCACGCATCTTGTCGGCGTGGCTGCTCTGCACGCTCAGATGGTTGATCAGCTGTTTGCCTTCAACGGTGTAGCCTTGATCGAGTATGTCTTCGTTGATCGCTCGTGGAGTGCCGACGCTGCTCTGGGTGGCGACGTTTTGCAGCATTTTGTTCAGTTCCGTGTCTTTCAGGGACGCAGCCTGAGCATTGAAGGACGACGCCAGCAAAATGGCCGCGGTAGGAACGATAAGGCGCAGCATGAAACTCTCCTGGTTCAGTGATGGGGGTTGGACCCGTCACGTGGCTGTGCGTTCAGTGGCGGCGAATTATAGGGGAGGCGGGCTGGACGGTACAGGCTTGCGCTGGGCGGTCTGGTAAACTGCTGGCACTTTTCACCCTGTCGAGTGTTTTTCGTGTCGATTTCCCTTCTCTGTGGGCGTTGCCCGCTATGAGTCATGCCCCCGCGCGCTTTGCCTTGAATGCCGTAGCCCGCTTGCGCGATCAGCGCGAGGAGGAGGGCATCAAGCCGATTCAGGCCCGCGGCTGGCGCGCGCCGCGTTGCCGCGACTGCCGGGTGATCGAGAGTCACTGCCTGTGTGCATGGCGTCCGCAGGTCGCTACCCGCTCCGGCGTGTGCCTGATCATGACCAACAAGGAAGTGTTCAAGCCGAGCAACACCGGTTGGCTGATCGCCGACGTGGTACCTGACAACCATGCCTTCATCTGGTCCCGTACCGAGGTCGATCCAAAGTTGCTGGCGCTGTTGTCCGACCCGCAATGGCAGCCTTACCTGGTGTTTCCGGGTGAGTACGTCGAGCCCGAGCGTGTGACAAACAGCGTGGATGTCGATGGCACGAAGCGTCCATTGTTCATTCTGTTGGATGCGACCTGGACCGAAGCGCGGAAGATCTTTCGCAAGAGCCCCTATTTCGATCGATTGCCGATCCTCAGCCTGCTGCCGGAGAAACTCTCCCGCTACCGGTTGCGCCGCTCGACTCGCAGCGAGCATCTGTGCACGGCGGAAGTGGCGGCGCTGTGCCTCGACCTTGCAGGCGATGTAACCGCAGCTTCGGCGCTGGATGCCTATTTTGATGTGTTCAGCCAGCATTACCTCGACGCCAAACATCAGTTGGACATGAACGTTTCGACCCCGGCGCACGCCGAGTTGATGCCCTATGTGCAGCCGGTCACTCCGTTGATGGGCTGATTGTTGCGCATTCTGCAATAACGTGTACCGGCCATGCTGCTTGACCACCCCGGCTTCGCTGGGCATGCTTGGCGCCGATCTGGGTGCGGCCAGAGTTTGCAACGTCGTTTTTTGCGTTGAGCGTGCTTTGTTGGTGCGGCTCCGTGGCTGTACCTTGAGTTGCTCTGGCGAAGCCCGAATGCATCGGGCGTCCCATGAAAAACAGGATCATTTGAAAAATGGCCACATACGAAATCCTGATTGCCGATGACCACCCACTTTTTCGTAGTGCCTTGCACCAAGCGCTGACCCTGAGCCTTGGCCCGGATGTCCGTCTGGTGGAAGTGGCGAGCATCGCCGAACTGGAAGTGCGCCTGACGGAAAAATCCGATTGGGATCTGGTGCTGCTGGACCTGAACATGCCGGGAGCCTACGGTTTTTCCGGACTGGTCCTGCTGCGCGGTCAGTATCCGCAGATTCCAGTAGTCATGGTTTCGGCCCAGGAAGAGCCGACCATCATGGTCAAGTCTCGTGAGTTCGGCGCCAGTGGCTTCATTCCCAAATCCAGCGACTTGAGTGTGATCCAGAAAGCCGTGCGTGCGGTTCTCGATGGCGACGTGTTCTGGCCGCCGCAGGCGTTCGAAGCGGTCAGCGTCTCGGATGAAGCCAAGGCAGCCAGCGAAGGCCTTGCCAGCCTGACGCCGCAGCAATTCCGGGTGCTGACCATGGTCTGCGAAGGCTTGCTGAACAAGCAGATCGCCTACGAGCTGAGTGTTTCCGAGGCGACGATCAAGGCGCATGTCACCGCGATTTTCCGTAAACTGAATGTACGGACCCGGACCCAGGCCGCGCTGCTCTTGCAACAACTTGAGTCAATTTCCAGCCATTAAAGGCTGGCAACTTCACGCTTTTTTGACTTTGGTTGATCTAGCTTTCCTACTTCTTTTTTGTCAGTTGCCCACTCTATGTCACCTTTCAAAGGCCAGACCGGTCTGAAACGTATTCTCAATGCCTCCAGTTATTCGCTGGACGGCCTGCGCGCAGCCTTCACCGGTGAAGCCGCCTTTCGGCAATTGGTATTGCTCAACGTCATCCTGATTCCCCTTTCGTTCTTCCTGAATGTCAGCCGGGTCGAACGGGCGTTGTTGATCGCGGTATGCCTGCTGGCGTTGATCGTCGAGTTGCTCAACTCGGCAGTGGAAGCGGCCATCGACCGCATTTCCCTTGAGCGGCACCCGCTGTCCAAGAATGCCAAGGACATGGGCAGTGCCGCCCAGTTCGTGGCATTGAGCATGATTGCCCTGGTGTGGGCGGTAATTCTGCTCTAGGCGATCGTCGGCAGCACGATCTCGTCGCTGCGCTGAACCCCGGCGGTGAAGGCGCGGCACAGATCGAGGAACTCGCGCATCGCCGAGGTCTGATACTTCTGTTTATGCCAGATGAAATAAAACTGTCGCGCCAGATCCAGATCCGGCGTCTCGACAGGCACCAGGCTGCCGCGGCGGAATGCGTCGCGCAAAGCCAGCCTGGAAATGCAGCCAATCCCCAAACCTGACTCCACCGCGCGCTTGATCGCTTCGGTGTGCTCGAGCTCCAGGCGAATGTTTAATGAAGTGCGGTGATGGCGCATGGCTTGATCGAAGGTCAACCGCGTGCCTGAGCCTTGTTCGCGCAAGATCCAGGCTTCGTGACTCAACTCATCCATGGTGGCCATGCCGCGCTTGGCCAGCGGATGCTGAGGGGCGCAAAACACCACCAGTTCGTCCTCGACCCAGCTTTGTACTTCGATGTCCGGGTGGCTGCAGTCGCCTTCGATTAGACCCAGATCAATTTCATAGTGGGCCACTTGTTGCACGATATTGGCAGTGTTCTGCACGTGCAGTTTCACCTGGCTTTCCGGATGGCGCTGCATGAAGCTGCCGATCAGCAGGGTGGCCAGGTAATTGCCGATGGTCAGGGTCGCGCCCACGGCCAGCGAGCCGAAACCGGACTTGCCGTTGAGCAGATCTTCGATTTCCTTGGCCTGGTCCAGCAGGGCGACAGCTTGCGGCAACAGTTGTTTGCCGAGCGCGTTGAGGCTCAGGCGTTTGCCGGCGCGGTCGAACAACTGGCAGCTGCACTGGCGCTCCAGCTCGGTGATCGAGGTGCTCGCCGCCGACTGCGAGAGGTTGAGCAGGCCCGCGGCACGGGATACGCTTTCCTGCTGGGCGACGGCGACGAATACTTGAAGTTGACGGAGAGTAAATCGCATATCTATATAACCGATAACCCTTATCTTAATAATCCATTTAACAGATATTGTCTCTGCCTTTAGAATGCGATGCAATTGCGCAGAGCTGGCTTTCTTTGCAGAGCACGCCGAACACGCGCAGACAAATCTCCAGGAGTCCCACGTACATGAGCAACATGAACCACGAGCGTGTCCTCAGTGTTCACCACTGGAACGACACTCTGTTCAGCTTCAAGTGCACCCGTGATCCGGGCCTGCGCTTCGAGAACGGTCAGTTCGTGATGATCGGCCTGCAACAGCCCAACGGCCGCCCGCTTATGCGCGCTTACTCGATTGCCAGCCCGAACTGGGAAGAGCATCTCGAGTTCTTCAGCATCAAGGTGCCTGATGGTCCGCTGACTTCGCAGTTGCAGCATCTGAAGGAAGGCGACGAGATCATCATCAGCAAGAAGCCTACCGGCACGCTGGTACTGGATGACTTGAAGCCTGGCAAACATTTGTACCTGCTCAGCACCGGTACCGGTCTGGCGCCGTTCATGAGCGTTATCCAGGACCCGGAAACCTACGAGCGTTTCGAGAAAGTGATCCTGTGCCACGGCGTGCGTTACGTCAACGAAGTCGCTTACCGCGAGTTCATCACCGAGCACCTGCCGCAGAACGAATTCTTCGGCGAAGCACTGCGTGACAAGTTGATCTACTACCCGACCGTGACCCGCGAGCCGTTCGAGAACGAAGGTCGCCTGACCGACCTGATGCGCAGCGGCAAGCTGTTCAGCGACATCGGCCTGCCACCGATCAACCCGCAGGACGACCGCGCCATGCTGTGCGGCAGCCCGAGCATGCTCGACGAGACCAGCGAAGTGCTGAACAGCTTCGGCCTGAAGGTTTCGCCGCGGATGCGCGAGCCGGGTGATTACCTGATCGAGCGTGCGTTCGTCGAGAAGTAAGAAGCGCGCAACACTGAAAAGCCCCCATTGTCTTCACAGGCAATGGGGGCTTTTTCGTGCCGGACACAAACCTTGTAGGAGCTGTCGAGTGAAACGAGGCTGCGATCTTTTGATCCTGTTTTTTAAAGCAACATCAAAAGATCGCAGCCTCGTTTCACTCGACAGCTCCTACACGTTGGATATGGGAATGACTTCCAGGACGCGGATCAGCTCCGGTGTCGGGTAATGCCAACGCACATCCAGATCCCAGAACTGCGCGCCGTATTCCCGCTCGGGTGCAGGCGTTTGATAGGCCGGGCGTGGATCCTGCGCCAGACATTGTTCGATCAGCTCAACCAAAGGCTCTTCCAGGCGCTGGGCATGCCCCTGAGCCTGTTGCAGTGCTGTATCCGTCCACTGCACGGGGATCAGCTGCGGCGCGGCGCTGGCGATGCTGTTGGTGGCTGTATCGATGATGTCGGCGTAGGGCACGTAGGGTTTGATGTCGAGAACCGGCGTGCCATCCAGCAGATCGATGCCCGAGATCCACAAGCGGTTGGCTTCGACCTTGTCCAGTTTCACCACTGACTGCCCGATGCCATTGGGACGGTGGGTGGCGCGGGTAGCGAACACGCCCATGGATTTGTTGCCGCCGAGACGAGGAGGGCGGACCTTCAGGCGAGGCTTTTCTTCCAGGGCCTGGTGGAACAGGAACAACAGCCATACATGGCTGACCTGCTCCAGGCCCTGTACGGCGTCCCCTTGATCGAACGGTGCCACCAGTTCCAGCACGCCACGGGCGGCCGGGGCCAGTTGCGGCTGGCGCGGAATGGCGAACTTCTCCTTGAAGCAGGAGCGCACGAAGCCGATGGGGGAAACGCTGTAGGTCATGGTTTGAGGTCGAGGTGGATTTAGATAGGGCATGATGCCGCAAAGATCAAAAGATCGCAGCCTGCGGCAGCTCCTACAGAGGAATTCGTTCGGCGTAGGAGCTGCCGCAGGCTGCGATCTTTTAAAGGCTGAATCCGCCATCCAGGGGAATGATATTCCCGGTCATGTAGGCCCCGGCAGTACTCGCCAGACTGATCGCCAGCGCCGCTACCCCTTGATAGGGTAGCTCTCCAGCAGTGCGCCGCAGGTGGTGCTGGCATTGTTCACCAGAATGTCCAGATGAGTGATCTGCTCGCCCAGGCGCCCGCCTCGAGATAGGCCTTGGCGATCATTTTACCGGTGCCGCGGGTGCCACCGGTCATCTGGGCAGTGCGGCCTTGCAGGGAAAAGTAGGGATGCATGGTGAATCCTGAGAGCTGAGGTCTTTACACCCTGGTCGTCAGCCGCGGTCAGCGGAGCCACTATTTTTGCGCGGAATGAGCGGGCATAGCGCCATGCGGGAACTGCGATGTGGCGTTCCGACTAGCCAGCGAAGGATGAGGGAACACCGCGTTCATACAGTCGGTACGCGTTATCGTTTGCGACCTTCGCTGGCAAGCCAGCTCCTACAGGCGAACGCGCAGGGTCAGGCCCTTGAGGAAATTGCGCAGCAACTGGTCGCCGCACGGGCGATAGTTGGTGTGGCCGAACTTGCGGAACAACGCGCTCAGTTCAGGCTTGGACACCGGGAACTCGGCGGCCTTGAGGATCGCGTGCATGTCGTCCTCTTTCAGCTCGAACGCCACCCGCAGCTTTTTCAGGATGATGTTGTTGGTCACCGGCACTTCGATCGGCTGCGGCGGACGGCTTTCGTCCTTGCCACGCTTGAAGATCACCAGACCGTCGAGGAAATGCGCCATGACTTCGTCCGGGCAGCGTACGAAGCCTTCCTCGTCTTCTTCTTTCTTGTCGAGGTAGGTCAGCAGGTCCGGCAGGGTCACGTTCAGGCCGCCGAGCTTGATGATCTCGATGACTTTCTTGTCGCTGATGTCGAGCATGTAGCGCACGCTGCGCAGTACGTCGTTATGAATCATGTGTGCAGTCCTGATATTCAGCTGTGGGCGTCGCGGCCAGGCGCGGCGCCGAAATGTGTGGCGGCGAGAAAAGCCTTAGAACTTCTCTTTGCCGGACAGGTAGCGCCATTGCCCCACCGGCACTTTGCCGATGGACACGCCGCCGATGCGGATGCGACGGATGGCGACGACCTTGAGGCCGACCGCCTGGCAAAGCAGGGCGATGATGCCCGGTTGCGGGTTCTTCATGGCAAAGCGCAGGCGGTTTTCGTTCTGCCAGCTGGCCTTGACCGCGGGCAATTCCTTGCCCTTGTAGGTCAGGCCGTGGTTCAGACGGTTGAGGCCGTGAGCCACCATCTCGCCTTCAACCTCGACCACATATTCTTGCTCGATCTTGCTGGAGTCAGCGGTGAGTTTGCGCAGGATTTTCCAGTCCTGGGTGAACACCAGCAGACCGCTGGCGTTGGCCTGCAGGTCGGTACTGGCGGTCAGGCGCAGGAAGTGCCCGCGCAACGGGCGCTTGCCGTAGCGGTGTTCTTCGCTCAGGGTTTCGGCGCCGAGGGTGGCCATGGCGGTATCTGCGTCCATGCCGGCGGGCACATTGAGCAGCAGGGTCACTGGTTCCGGTGCGGTGGCCTTGGCTTCGGGATCAAGCTCGACTTTCTGGGTGTCGACCTTGAATTGCGGCTCGTCGATGACCACACCGTCGACGGTGACCCAGCCGCCCTCGATGAACAGCTCAGCCTCCCGACGGGAACAGCCGACGAGTTCGATGAGACGTTTGGAGAGACGAATCGGGTCAGTCATGTCAGGGCCGTAACAAAAAGGGGGGAGGCATTGTACCTGCCTGGCGCCGGTTAATCCCGGTTCCATTTACACCGTAGAGCTTTTTGTAGGCGCTGGCTTGTCGGATCGCCGCACCGCAGCGAAAGCAGTGTGTCTGTGAAAACAATGCTGGATGTGCCGACGTCTTCGCTGGCAAGCCAGCTCCTACAGTTGTTCCGTGTTGTGTCAGCCATGTTGGGAGTGTTGCTGATTTTGGCGCATACGCATGTGCAACAACGGATACGGCTGCCCCATGCCATCGACCTCCGAGCGACCGATGACCTCGAAGCCCTGCTTGAAGTAAAAGCCCAGGGCTTGCGGGTTCTGTTCGTTGACGTCCAGTTCGTCGGCGTTCAGGTGTTCCAGGGCATAGCGCAACAATTTCTTGCCCAGGCCCTGGCCGCGATGGTCGGGGTCGATGAAGAGCATTTCGATCTTGCCGGCCGCGACGCCGGCGAACCCGGTGATGCGTTGGTTCGAATCCTTGGTGCAGATCAGCATCACCGCGTCGAGGTAGCGGGTCAGCACCAGGTTTCTCAGCAGTTTGATGTAGCTGTCCGGCAGAAAGTCGTGGGTAGCGCGTACCGAGGCCTCCCAGACCCGGGTCAATTCTTCGTAGTCGCCGAGTTTCGGCGTGTGGATGACCGAATGCTGACGCATGCCTGTCTGCCCCTGATGCGTGAGTGATGTGAGTCCGTTCAATCTCAAACGATAGCCGTAAAAAAGCCCCGCATCTCGTCAAGAGAGCGGGGCTTTGCGTATTTTTTGCGTTTAGATCTGTTCAGCCCACAGGTCGTATTCGTCGGCGTCGGTCACTTTGCACCAGACCTTGTCGCCCGGCTTGAGGTTGCTGCCGTTGTCGATGAATACGTTACCGTCGATTTCCGGAGCATCGAAGAAGCAGCGGCCGACCGCGCCTTGCTCGTCGACTTCATCGACCAGCACTTCGATCTCGCGGCCGATGCGCATTTGCAGGCGCGCCGAGCTGATGGCCTGCTGGTGCGCCATGAAGCGCTCCCAGCGGTCCTGCTTGACGTCATCCGGAACAACTTCCAGGTCCAGGTCATTGGCCGGTGCACCTTCTACCGGCGAGTACTGGAAGCAGCCGACGCGGTCGAGCTGGGCTTCAGTCAGCCAGTTCAGCAGGTACTGGAAGTCTTCTTCGGTTTCGCCCGGGAAGCCGACGATGAAGGTCGAACGGATGATCAGGTCCGGGCATATTTCGCGCCAGTTCTTGATCCGTGCCAGGGTCTTGTCTTCGAAAGCCGGGCGTTTCATCGACTTCAGCACTTTCGGGCTGGCGTGCTGGAACGGGATGTCCAGGTACGGCAGGATCTTGCCGGCGGCCATCAGCGGGATCAGCTCGTCAACGTGGGGGTACGGGTAAACGTAGTGCAGGCGAACCCAGACGCCGAGGGTGCTCAGGGCTTCGCAGAGTTCGGTCATGCGGGTTTTCACCGGCGCGCCGTTCCAGAAACCGGTGCGGTATTTCACGTCGACGCCATAGGCGCTGGTGTCCTGGGAGATCACCAACAGCTCTTTGACACCGGACTTGACCAGGCGCTGGGCCTCGTCGAGCACGTCGCCCACCGGACGGCTGACCAGTTTGCCGCGCATCGACGGGATGATGCAGAAGCTGCAGCTGTGGTTGCAGCCTTCGGAAATCTTCAGGTAGGCGTAGTGGCGCGGGGTCAGCTTGATGCCTTGCGGCGGCACCAGGTCGATCAGCGGGTTGTGGTCTTGGCGTGGCGGCACGACTTCGTGCACCGCGTTGACCACTTGCTCGTACTGCTGCGGACCGGTCACGGCCAGCACGCTCGGGTGTACGTTGCGAATGTTGCCTTCTTCGACGCCCATGCAGCCGGTCACGATGACCTTGCCGTTTTCCTTGATGGCTTCGCCGATCACTTCAAGGGACTCGGCCTTGGCCGAATCGATGAAGCCGCAGGTGTTGACGACTACGACGTCGGCGTCCTGGTAGGTGGACACCACGTCATAGCCTTCCATGCGCAGCTGGGTAAGGATGCGCTCGGAGTCGACCAGTGCTTTGGGGCAACCCAGGGATACGAAGCCAACCTTTGGATTGGCCGGCGCAGGAGTGGTGGACATGTCTAACCTCGGTATTTTGTGACGCCGCTTGCCGGGCAGGGCAAAACCGACGGACGGGCGCTTGAACTGCGCCTCTGATCAAAAAGTGCGCAATTCTAGCGATGAGTCGTTCACTTGACCAGCTTTATGCAGGGAAATACGACGAGTGCTGCGCTATGCTTCGCGCCGTTACGCTTTACTGATTTTTTACAGTCAACAAAACGTCTGTAACGTGAAGTAAAACAGCGCATGCTGCACGACAAAGCATAGTGCTTCTTTCAAAGAAGCCCGGGTCTGAGAAGTAGGAGTGGTGGATGGGTCAGGCAAGTAGTCAGGCTGCAGGTGCCGAGCATTCGGCGGTGAAGCCGATCGGCATGCTGGTCGCGGCAGTCGGGGTGGTTTATGGCGATATCGGCACCAGTCCGTTGTACACCCTCAAGGAAGTGTTTTCCGGCGGCTATGGCGTGCCGGTCAACCATGACGGGGTGCTGGGGATTCTGGCACTCATTTTCTGGTCGCTGATCTGGGTCGTGTCGATCAAGTACATGATGTTTGTGCTGCGCGCCGACAACCAGGGCGAAGGCGGGATCATGGCCTTGACCGCACTGGCCCGGCGGGCGGCGGCGGGGCACGCGAAATTGCGCACGTTGCTGGTGGTCTGCGGGCTGATCGGCGCGGCGTTGTTCTATGGCGACAGCATGATCACCCCGGCGATCTCCGTACTGTCGGCGATTGAAGGCCTGGGCCTGGCCTTCGATGGCATCGACCATTGGGTGGTGCCGCTGTCGCTGGTGGTACTGGTCGCGCTGTTTCTGATCCAGAGTCATGGTACTGCGCGGATCGGCATTCTGTTCGGGCCGATCATGGTCGCCTGGTTTTTGGTGTTGGGCGCGTTGGGCGTCTACGGCATCCTTCAACACCCGGAAGTATTGCAGGCAATGAATCCGGTGTGGGGCGTGCGCTTCTTCATCGACCACCCGGGCATGGGCGTGACAATTCTCGGCGCTGTAGTACTGGCATTGACCGGTGCCGAAGCGCTGTACGCGGACATGGGCCACTTCGGCCGCAAGCCGATCGCTCGTGCCTGGTTCATCCTCGTGCTGCCGGCGTTGGTACTGAACTATTTTGGTCAGGGTGCCTTGCTGCTAGGCGACCCGGAAGCGGCCCGCAACCCGTTCTACCTGCTGGCACCCAGCTGGGCATTGATCCCGCTGGTCGGCCTGTCGACCCTGGCCACGGTGATTGCCTCGCAAGCGGTGATTTCCGGTGCGTTCTCCCTGACCCGTCAGGCGATCCAGCTCGGTTACATTCCGCGCATGCACATCCGGCACACCTCCAGTGCAGAACAGGGCCAGATCTACATTGGCGCGGTGAACTGGGCGCTGATGGTCGGCGTGGTGCTGCTGGTGCTGGGTTTTGAATCCTCCGGTGCCCTGGCCTCGGCCTATGGTGTGGCGGTGACCGGGACCATGCTGATGACCACCATCCTGGTGGCGGCAGTGATACTGCTGTTGTGGAAATGGCCACCGCTTCTCGCAGTTCCGGTGCTGCTCGGTTTCCTGCTGGTGGACGGCCTGTACTTTGCCGCCAACGTGCCGAAAATCGTCCAGGGCGGGGCTTTCCCGGTGATCGCCGGTATTGTGCTGTTTGTGTTGATGACTACCTGGAAGCGCGGCAAGCAGCTGCTGGTCGAGCGCCTCGATGAGGGTGGACTGCCGTTGCCGATCTTCATCAGCAGCATTGCCGTACAACCGCCGCATCGAGTTCAGGGCACCGCCGTGTTCCTGACAGCGCGGCCGGATGCCGTGCCCCACGCGTTGTTGCACAACCTGCTGCATAACCAGGTGTTGCACGAGCAAGTGGTGTTGCTGACGGTGGTCTACGAAGACATCCCGCGGGTGCCACCACAACGGCGCTTCGAGGTCGACTCCTACGGCGAAGGTTTCTTCCGCGTAATCCTGCATTTCGGATTCACCGATGAGCCGGACGTACCGCAGGCGCTGAAACTGTGCCACCTCGATGAACTGGATTTCAGCCCGATGCGTACCACCTACTTCCTCAGCCGCGAGACGGTCATTGCCTCCAAGCTCGAAGGCATGGCCCGTTGGCGCGAGGGGTTGTTTGCCTTCATGTTGCAGAACGCCAATGGCAACCTGCGTTTCTTCAATCTGCCGCTAAACCGGGTGATTGAGCTGGGTACTCAGGTCGAGATGTAAGCCTCATCAAAAAGCCCCCGTTGCCATTGCGGCGGCGGGGGCTTTTTTGTGCCTGGGTTCAGCGTGATCCTGTAGGAGCTGGCTTGT
Source organism: Pseudomonas sp. P4_B3 (assembly GCF_056402295.1). Lineage (NCBI taxonomy): Bacteria > Pseudomonadati > Pseudomonadota > Gammaproteobacteria > Pseudomonadales > Pseudomonadaceae > Pseudomonas > Pseudomonas sp. P4_B3. The sequence continues at coordinate 88,076 of NZ_JBFUHR010000009.1, read as the reverse complement.
CGGATCGCCGCACCGCAGCGAAAGCGGTATGTCTGTGAGACAAATGTTGAATATACCGACGTCTTCGCGGGCAAGCCCGCTCCTACAGGTTGGGTGGCGCACTCGAGAATGAAAAAGCCCCCGCTACCGTGAAGTAGCGGGGGTTCTTGTTCAGCGGGTCCGGATCACTCCTGAGCGGTCGCTTCGGCTTCCTTCGCCTGACGTTTCTCGATCACATCCACCAGACGCTTGGCCAGCGCCGGGTAGTTCTCGTCGAAGTGATGGCCGCCAGGCAGCTTGATGGCTTCGCCCACCGCAGTCTTGTCGGTGCAGCCGCTTTCGTCGGTTTCTTCTTCACCGTAGATGCACACCACTTTGGCGGCTGGCAGCTTGGCCATTTCCGGGCCGGTGGCGGCTTCCTTGCCGGCGTTGCCGAGCCAGCCTTCGACTTCGATCTCGAAGCTGCCGGTACGGGCGAAGGCCAGCAGGATGATCGCGTCGACGCGCTGCTGCTCCGACTCGGCCAGACGGTTGTAGATCGCTGGCAGGACATCGGCGCCGAACGAGTAACCGGTCAGGATGAAGCGCTTGGTGCCCCATTTCTGCCGGTAGTGTTGCATCAGTTCGGCCAGGTCCAGCGCGCTTTGCTCCGGGCTCTTGTGCTGCCAGTAGTAGCGCAGGGTGTCGATACCAACCACCGGGTAGCCGATCTTGGCCATCTCGCCCGCCACGTCGCGGTCGAGATCGCGCCAGCCGCCGTCACCGGACAGGAACAGAGTCACGGTGTCCCTGGCCTGGCCCGCCGGCACTTCGACCACCGGGATCTGCAGGCCGCCAGCGGCCTTGTCACCACCGACGAGGATCTTGCGCAACTCGTTGTTCAGCACTTGTGGCAGGTTGATGTCGTAGTCGCTGATGCTGGTTTCGGCATTGACCTGGTCGCGCACGAAGCCGGCGCTGGTGTCGTCCGGGTTGTCGTTCCATGCCACCAGCCAGTGGCCGTGGGCCGCGCTTTTCGGTAGCAGGTGCGTGCAGCCGGGCTTTTCCAGGGCCAGGTCCACCGAGACGGCCTGGGCCTTGTCGTTCTTCTGCTCGGACAACCAGCGCCAGGCCAGCACGGCGCCCGGGCCGATGCCGCTGACCAGGGTCGCCGGGCCTTTCAGTTCTCTCAGGCCCGATTGCAGGGCTCGGCTTTGCAGCAGGCAGTCCTTGGGCAGGATCACCTGGACAATCTGCGCCGCGCCACTGCGGCTGAGGGTCATCAATTGCTTGTCGCTGAGTTTCTGGTCTTCGTTGACGGCCACCAGTACCTGGGCGCGTGGCGTGGTACCGGGGATGACACGGGTCATCGCCGCACCATCGGCCGGGGTCAGCAATTCGAGGGTCGGTTCCGGTGCCGGGCGTTTCAGGTACCAGTAACCGCCACCGAGAACCAGGGCCACAATCACCAGTGTGCCCAATACATACCGCAAGGAGCGTTGAATCATCAGCGTTTCACCAATCCGGTCAAGCCACCCGCGATCAGGGCAGCAGTGTCGGCCAGCGCAACCAGCGGATCGAGTCCGGCGGGCACGGCCATATAACGGGGTTCCCAATCAGGCTGGAACTTGTCTTTGAAGCGGCGCAAGCCCTGGAAGTTGTACAGCTGCTCACCACGGCGGAATACCATCGAGCCCAGGCGCTGGGTCAATGGCGCGCCGCGACGGGGTTGCAACCCCGACAACGGCACCATGCCCAGGCTGAAACGCGCGTACCCATGGTTTTTATAATGTTGAATCAGGCCGACCATCATGAACTCCATGGTCAGCTTCGGGGCATCCGGGTGCGCGCGCATCAGGTCGAGGCTGGCCAGGTCATGGCCGTAGGTCTCGAGCAGGTTGGCGAACGCCACCGGGCGTCCTTCGAAGCGTATCACCGCGATGCGGAAATACTTGAGGTAGTCATCGCTGAAGCGGCCCAGCGAAAAGCCTTTCTCCCGGACGTTCTTGCCGGTCAGCCAGGCGTCGGAAATCACCTTGAGCTCATCCATCGGCGCGTGGCCCGGCTCATGGATTTCCAGGGACAGGCCGTCACGGGTGCCTCGGTTCCAGGTGTAGCGCAGGTCTTTCATCTCTTTGCCCTTGGCTTCGAGATCAAAACGCTTGAGGTCGACCCGGGCTTCTTCGCCGAGCTTGATCGCGGTCAGGCCGATGTCCATGTAGTACGGCAGGTTCTCTGCGCGCACTTGATAGAACACGGGACGGGCATGGTGGATGTCGCACAGATCGCGGAACTGCCAGATCATTTCCGCCCGTTGCTGGCCCGGGCCGATCGGGTCATACAACGCCACCAGGCTGCGGCCACGGCGGGCGTACATCAGGAACGCCTCGTCGTTGGGGTGAAACAGCAGCGCCTTGTCACCGGTCAGGGCCAGGCCGCCATCCGGTTGGGCCGATGCCATGAGGATCTTGCTGGCGCGCTCCAGTTCGTCGGGCGTCGGCAGGTGAATGACCGGACGCGCGGTGCGCAGCAGCCAGGTCAGCGACACCACCACCAACAGCACGGCAGCCCCGAGCAGCGAACGCAGGCCGCGGGGGGCATCGGCGTCCAGAGTGAACTGCCACCAGAGCTGGTGGCTGTACGGTACATCCTGGTAGGCGAACAGCAGCAACCAGATCGACGCGCCGAGCACGCACAGGCTGGCCACCAGGTACAGCGGCGAGAACGGTACTTCGGTCAGGCGGCTGGGGCGATAGAACGAGCGGCGGAATACCCCGAGCAGGCTCGCCGTCAGCACCATCAGGCTGGCTTCCTCCCAGTCGAAGCCTTTGAGCAGTGAGAGCAGGGCGCCGACCAGCAACAGAATGGTGGTCAGCATCCACGCAGCCGACAGCCGGCGACGCAGCCCCTGGGCCAGCAACAGGCAAAGAACGCCGACCAGGCTGGCACCAAAGTGCGAAGCATCGACCAGTCGATGGGGGATCAGAAACCCGATGTGTTCCAGGCGGGTGTCGATTTCCGGGGTGGCGCCGGAAAAGAGCAGGACAACACCGGACAGGAATACCAGCACCGCCAGTATCGGAGCCGCCAGGCCTGAGGCCGCGCGCAACGTCTGGCGTGTCTGGAACAGGCGCTGACCTTCGTTGATCAGCAACAGCAGGCAGGCCACCAGCAAGGGCAGGACCACGTAGATCAAGCGATAGAGCAGCAGGGCGGCCGCCAGTGGCGCAGCACCGAGGGTGTCGGAAAACGCCGCCAGCAAAATGGCTTCGAACACCCCGACACCGCCCGGCACATGGCTGAGCACGCCTGCAGCCAGCGCCAGCAGGTAAACCAAGAGGAAGGCACCGAAGGGCGGTGCTTCTGGCAGCAGCAGATAGAGCACGGTCGCGGCCGCCGCTACGTCCAGGGCAGTGATGACCAATTGCAGGAACGTCAGGCGACGCCCGGGCAGACGCAAGGTGCGGCGGCCGACCTTGACCAGCAGGTTGTCCGGGTAAGGCTGTTCCGGCAGCCGACGACGGTAGATACCAATGGCCAGCACCGAAAACAGTACGAGCACGGCGCTCGCCACCACGCCCAGCAACGTCTCGGAGAGACCCAGGGCGGTGGATGCCGCTGGCAGGTCGCTGAGCGTCGCCAGGGCGGCCAGCGGCGGCAGGGCGCAACCCAGCGAGAGGCTGGCGAACAGCGTCATGTGGGCGACTTCAGCCGCTCCCAGGCCATGACGGGCATAGAGGCGATAGCGAACCGAACCGCCCGACAGCATTGAAAGACCGATGGCGTTGCCGATGGCAAAGGCCGTGAAACCGCCTAGCGCCAACGTGCGCGGTGCCAGGCTCACCCCGGCATAGCGGCTGGCCGACCATTCGTAGCCGAGCAGAATGATGAAACCCGCCACCGTTGCGGCCAGTGCGCCCATCAAGGCAGGTTTTGGAACTTCGAGGATCGAGTCGTGCAGCGCGTAAAGGTCGAGTTCGCTCAACAGATGGCGACAGGCAATCAGCGCGATCGCGAACAACAGCAGGGTGACCGCCAGGCCAATGGGTTGACGGTATTTGCTTAATCGATCGAGCAGGCGCAGGCGCTCAGCCTTGATCGGTTGTGTCGCTGTGACAGTGTCTTGTGAATCAGACGAGTTGGCGCGCATCAATCACCTCTTGGATTGTGCGCGACAGGATGGGGGTATCCAGCCAAGTTACCAATCCCTGCAGAAAAAAATAATCACAAATATTAACGCCTATCACCGGGCAACGGGGACGGCGCGTCATCAGTCGTGAAGGCTTCAGCCTGCAATAGAGCATAGTCTGAACCCGGCGCATGGGTGCCCCCCAAACGGCTTGCTTCACAGTGACAGGTCATTGTTGCGAAAGGACTTTTTCAACAGATACAAAAAAGGCCACTCTTTCGAGTAGCCTTTTTTGATGTTTGGTTGCGGGAGCCGGATTTGAACCGACGACCTTCGGGTTATGAGCCCGACGAGCTACCAGACTGCTCCATCCCGCGTCTGTGTGGCGGCATTCTATAGAGATACGCCGGGGTGTCAACCGTTAATCCTGAATCAGGTCAAATAAACGTTGAATCGCGGCAAACGGTCGCGGCGATGGCCTAAGTTTCGGAATCAGAACGATTTCCGGTTTCGGTGTCATTGAGTATCCAGGCCTTGTTTCGGCGTTCGGCGCTACAAAACGAGCGCGCACAAAAAAGGCCACTCTTTCGAGTAGCCTTTTTTGATGTTTGGTTGCGGGAGCCGGATTTGAACCGACGACCTTCGGGTTATGAGCCCGACGAGCTACCAGACTGCTCCATCCCGCGTCTGTGTGGCTCATTCTATAGATATGCGCTCGGGTGTCAACCTCAAATTCCGATAAAATCTCTTCCCGTTCAATCGGTTAGCGTTCAAAAGGGGAGGTCGATCGGTCTGTGAGGCAGGCAGGACAAGGCCTGCGCGTCTATTGAAAGTAATTTTTCGATTGAGAAAATAAATTCACAATCGAATCTTCCTACGATTGGAAAAGAACATTCAGACTACTGGTGCTATATACAGGTGTCAGTGAGATACTGTTTGTCCGGCATGCCATGACGCCTTTTCTTTGCCATGAACACGGCTTTGCTATGACTCAACGCAAGATCATCCACGTCGATTGTGACTGCTTCTATGCAGCCATCGAAATGCGCGACGACCCACGCCTCGCCGGTAAACCACTGGCGGTAGGTGGGGCGGCGGACCGGCGCGGGGTGATCGCCACCTGCAATTATGAGGCGCGAGCGTACGGGGTGCGTTCGGCGATGTCCTCCGGGCATGCCTTGAAGCTGTGCCCGGACCTGACCATCGTCAAGCCACGCATGGACGCCTATAGAGAAGCGTCCAGGGAAATCCACACGATCTTTCGCGATTACACCGAGATCATCGAGCCGCTCTCGCTCGATGAGGCGTACCTCGATGTGTCGGACAGTGCGCATTTCGGTGGTAGCGCAACGCGCATTGCCCAGGACATCCGGCGCCGGGTCTCCAACCAGTTGCATATCACCGTGTCGGCGGGTGTGGCGCCGAACAAGTTTCTGGCCAAGATCGCCAGTGACTGGAAAAAGCCCAATGGCCTGTTCGTCATCACTCCGGACCAGGTCGAGGATTTTGTCAGTGGCTTGCCAGTGAGCAAATTGCACGGGGTCGGAAAAGTCACCGCCGACAAACTCGGCAAGCTGGGGATTACCGATTGCCTGCAATTGCGCGAGTGGGACAAGTTGGCGCTGGTGCGTGAATTCGGCAGCTTTGGCGAGCGACTCTGGAGCCTGGCCCGTGGGATCGATGACCGCGTGGTACATAACGACAGTCGCCGTCAGTCGATCAGTGTTGAAAATACCTATGACGTCGATCTGCCAGATCTGAAGAGTTGCCTGGATAAATTGCCCGAGCTGCTGGAGACCCTGGTTGGCCGCATGGCGCGAATTGACAGCAGCTATCGTCCGGGCAAGCCATTCGTCAAAGTGAAGTTCCACGACTTCACCCAGACTACATTGGAGCAGGCCGGGGCAGGGCGGGATCTGGGGAGTTATCAGTTGATGTTGACCCAGGCTTTCAATCGCGGCGGTAAACCGGTGCGGTTGTTGGGCGTCGGCGTGCGGCTGGAGGACTTGCGGGGCGGGTTCGAGCAGATGGAGTTGTTTGAGCGGTAAATTCTGAAACACAAAAGATCGCAGCCTGCGGCAGCTCCTACAGAAGAACGCGATCTGTTGTAGGAGCTGCCGCAGGCTGCGATCTTTTTTGGGGTTTAGTTCAGCCCCGGATTCGCCACCAGTCGCTCGCCATTGCGGGCCAGCGACTTCAGGAACTCGCTCTGCAATTCAGGATCATTGCGCGTCAGTTCGATCAGGCTCTGTTCCAGCTCACTGGCTTCCTCTTCAAGACCCAGCTCCGACAGGCGTTTGACCCGGTGGACCCATTGGCTGACTTCGTCACCTTCGAGATCGTCATAAATCAACCCGTGGGCCTCATAGAGCTTGCTGCGCAAGTTGCTGCTGATGACCAGTGTGGAGTCGTTGTGCACGTTGCCCTGGGCATCCTCAACGCGGATCAGCAAGCGGCTCAGATGGTTGATGTCATGTTCGGCGAACGGGTTGTCCAGCAGATTCAGGCGTAACACGCCGTTTTTGTCGGTGGTCAGCTCGAAGGTTTCCTTGCCGGCCTTGACCTCGACCGGGCGCTCGCTCCAGGGCAGGCTTGAGTATTCCGTACGCTTGTCGCGCTGGACTTCATCAATGCCGGCCAGGTTCTGCTGCGCGCGACCGTGGGACTGCACGTTCATGAACGGGTTGAGCCCGGCGAAACCGTAGCTCAGCCAATCCTTGGTCACGCTGTCCGGCAGATTGCCGAGGGCGAACACATTGACCACGTTGGCACCGACACCCGCCACCACGGCCACCGCGCCCAGCGGGATTTCGTAAATCTCCCGCCAGGGTTGGTACGGCGTATAGCGGTCGTAGTGACGCGTGACTTCGTACTCGGTGACTTCGAAAGTCTTCTGCTCGTGAATTTTCACCCGCCGTTGCGGCAGCTCAAGCACCTTGGGCTCACCGACATCGATCTGCAGGCTGTGATCGAGCAATTTGCGCTCGACCCGTTCCTCTTGCTCGCTGCGTTGTGACATGTGGTTGGCACAGCCACTGACCAGCAGGGTGCCGCACAAGGCGGCACCACCGAGGCCTAAGGTGTTTCGCTTGAACATGACGCCTCTATATCTGGTATCAGCGGCGGATGCGAGCCTGAAGGAAGGACAGTACGTCGGCGACCGGCAGCGCTTGTGCGTCGGCCTCGGTACGGCTCTTGTATTCCAGGTTGCCTTCGGCCAGGCCGCGGTCGCTGACCACGATCCGGTGTGGAATGCCGATCAGCTCCATGTCCGCGAACTTGATGCCTGGGCTGGTTTTCTTGTCACGGTCGTCGAGCAGCACTTCAAAGCCGGCAGCGGTGAGTTCCGCGTACAGCTTGTCGGTGGCTTCACGAACCTGTTCGGTTTCGTAGCGCAGCGGTACCAGGGCAATCTGGAACGGCGCGAGAGTGTCGCTCCAGATGATCCCGTTTTCGTCGTTGTTCTGCTCGATGGCCGCCGCTACCACGCGGGACACGCCGATGCCGTAGCAGCCCATTTCCAGGGTGACCGGCTTGCCGTTTTCGCCCAGCACTTCGCACTTCATCGCTTTGCTGTACTTGTTGCCCAGCTGGAAGATGTGCCCGACTTCGATGCCGCGCTTGATTTCCAGGGTGCCTTTGCCGTCCGGGCTCGGGTCGCCGGCCACAACGTTGCGCAGGTCGGCAACGGTCGGAACAGGCAAGTCGCGCTCCCAGTTCACGCCGAAGTAGTGCTTGTCGTCGATGTTGGCGCCGATGCCGAAATCGCTCATCAGTTCGACCGAGCGGTCGATGATGATCGGCAGGGGCAGGTTCAACGGACCCAGGGAACCGGCACCGGCGCCAATGGCGTCGCGCAGTTCGCTTTCCGAGGCCATGACCAGCGGGCTGGCAACGCCTGGCTGGTTGGCCGCCTTGATTTCGTTCAGCTCATGGTCGCCACGGATGATCAGGGCAATCAGCTTGCCTTCCTCTTCCGCGTGCACCACGAGGGTCTTGATGGTTTTCTCGATCGGCAGGTTGAAGCCTTCGACCAGTTGCGCAATGGTCTTGGCATTCGGCGTGTCGACCAGACGCAGTTCTTCGGTCGGAGCGGCGCGCGAGGTTTCCCGTGGCACGGCCTCGGCTTTCTCGATGTTCGCCGCGTAGTCGGAACCGTTACTGAAGACGATGTCGTCTTCGCCCGATTCGGCCAGAACGTGGAACTCGTGGGAACCGGCGCCGCCGATGGAGCCGTTGTCGGCTTCAACAGGGCGGAACCTCAGGCCCAGACGGGTGAACACGTTGCAGTAAGCCTGGTGCATGCGGTCGTAGGTGACCTGCAGCGAAGGCTGGTCGGCGTGGAACGAGTAGGCGTCCTTCATGATGAATTCGCGGCCACGCATCAAGCCGAAGCGTGGGCGGATTTCGTCACGGAATTTGGTCTGGATCTGGTACAGGTTGATTGGCAACTGCTTGTAGCTGCTCAATTCGTTGCGCATCAGATCGGTGATGACTTCTTCGTGGGTGGGACCTGCGCAGAAGTCGCGACCGTGGCGATCCTTGAAGCGCAGCAATTCAGGGCCGTACTCTTCCCAGCGCCCGGATTCCTGCCACAGCTCAGCCGGTTGCGTGCTCGGCATCAACACTTCGAGAGAGCCGGCGGCGTTCATTTCTTCGCGAACGACGGCTTCGACCTTGCGCATTACCCGCAAGCCCATCGGCAGCCAGGTGTACAGGCCCGAGGCGAGTTTGCGGATCATGCCAGCGCGCAGCATCAGCTGGTGGCTGATCACGACCGCGTCGGAAGGCGTTTCTTTTTGTGTGGCGAGCAAAAATTGACTGGTGCGCATGGTTGGCCGTTATCGATTGCTGATGACGAGAAATGACGGAGCATTGTACGGGCGAGATCCGCTGGCGTACAGGCGTGCGGTCGGTGGTGTGGCAGGAGGGCGTGATTCACACGGCCCTCCGCGATTCTTCCTGCGTAATGAGCCTACGATTCTTCAGCGACCGGGGTCTGCACCGGTTCCGGTGTCGGTGTCGGACCTGCGCGGCGGTTCTCCTGGAACCAGTGCAAGGCGATCAACAGCAGGGTCGGGACGCCCAGCAGGGCGGTGATCAGGAAGAAGTCGTGGTAACCGAATTTTTCCACCATGACCCCGGAGTAGCCACCGATCAGGCGCGGCAGCAACAGCATGATCGAGCTGAGCAGGGCGTATTGGGTGGCGGAGAACTTGAGGTTGGTCAGGCTCGACAGGTAGGCGACGAACGCCGAAGTCGCCAGGCCTGAACTGAAGTTGTCCAGGGAGATGGTCAGCACCAGCATGTTCAGGTTGGGGCCCATGTCGGCGAGCATCAGGAACAGGATGTTGGTCGCCGCGGATGCGACGCCACCGATGAACAGGATCGGCAGGATGCCGAAACGCACGATCAGCAGGCCGCCCATGCCGGCACCCACCAGGGTCATGATCAGGCCGAAGATTTTGCTGACGCTGGCGATCTGGTCCTTGGTGAAGCCCTGGTCGATGTAGAACACGTTGGCCATCACGCCCATGACCGTATCGGACATCCGATAGGTGGCGATCAAGCCGAGTAGCAGCAGCGCTTGCCAGCGGTATCGCAGGATGAAGTCGTTGACTGGCGTGAGCACCGGTGCCAGGCCGCGACGGCCCATGGCCGAGAGGCACAGGGCAGTGAGCGTGATATAGAGGATGGCCCGCAGGAGCGCGCGGTCTTCGAGCAGCAGGTCGAGCACGCTCACGCCTTCGAACAGTACGCTGGCGAAGTCGGTGTAGTAGAGCTGGGTGAACATGGCCGGCACGGACACCAGCAATATGATCAGCACGAACACCGAGGCCAGTTGATGCACGAAGCTGTAGCGTCCGGCCTGCAGTTGCGTGCGCAACGGCACGGGTGGTTCACGCATGAACATGGAAGTCAGCAGTACCGGGACCATCAGCACCCCGAACAGAATGTAAGTGCCGGCCCAGGCCGAATGCTTGTAGTTGAAGCCGGTGGAGCCAAAGCCTTCGGCGAAGTACAGCGCGCCTGCAGTCGCCAGCAGCGCGGCGACCCGGTAGCCGGACATGTAGCTGGCGGCCAGAGCGGCCTGACGATTGTCTTCGGCGATTTCCAGGCGATAGGCGTCTACCGCAATATCCTGCGTCGCTGATGCGAAAGCGACGACCACGGCAATGGCGATCAGCCAGGACAAATGTTTTTGCGGGTCGCAGAAACCCATCCCGATCAGGCCAAGGATGACCAGTGCCTGGGACAGCACGAGCCAGGATCGTCGTCGACCGAGTTTGCCAAGCAATGGCAGTCGCCATTGGTCGAGCAACGGTGACCAGACCCATTTGAAGGCATACGCCAGGCCAATCAGGCTTGCATAGCCAATGGTTTCACGCGCCACGCCAGCCTCACGCAGCCAGACTGAAAGCGTCGAAAACACCAGCATGTAGGGCAGGCCGGCGGCGAAACCAAGCAGCAACAGCACGAGTGTCGAAGGGCTGGCATAAGCGGCGAGCGCGGCGCGCCAGGTTTTACGGGGCATGGGCTGGAGTCTGCCTCAAGAAATACGGAAACAAAGCGCGCACTCTAACCGCTGTGCTCTACCGGACGCCAGCCATGGCGCTGAATATCAACACGATTATTCAGGATACTGATGCCCTCCATGCGTAATCGTGCGCGCTGCTCATCGCCCGAAGGGCTGCCGACCGGCAGGCTGATACGCCCGTTTGCACCCAGAACGCGATGCCAGGGTAATTTGCTGTCGCTCGGCAATTGGTTGAGGGTGCGGCCGACCCAGCGGGCGGCGCGACCCAGTCCTGCAAGCTCGGCCAATTGACCGTAGCTGATGACTTTGCCCTCGGGAACTTGCGCCAGTGTCAGATACAGCGCCGTGCGTCGGATTTGCGCTGCACTCTCGGGTTCATCGGTTGGATCGGTCACGTCCGTCAGTCCTGAAGAAGTTTGCTTTACCGTCTTTAGAGTAATTCCTGTACGGATAGTTGAGAAATGGACTCAACAGAAATAGTCGGGTCAGTCCTTGTCAGGACATCATTCCTACGGATAATGCCGACTTTACTCGCAAGTCCGAGTCCGTATTTTGCTTATTTATGTTGTCCAGATCCCTGCTATGTCTCGCCGTCCTTGGTGCTTCTTCTCCTTTGTTAGCCGATACCGTGTGGTTGAAGAACGGTGACAAGCTGAGCGGCAAGATCACGCTGTTCGATGGCGGCAAGCTGCTGATCCAGACCGAGTACGCGGGAGCGGTGACGATCGACTGGAAACAGGTCAAGACCCTGGACAGCGATCAGGAGTTGCTGGTCAAGCAGGATGCCTACAGTGGCGAGAAAGCGAAGTCGCTGAAAGCGGCGGACGCCGGCAAGGTGACGCTGGCCAATGGCGACGCACCGAAGACGGTCGAATTGGCGAGCATTCAGCAGATTCTCAAGCCAAAACCGGTGGTTGAGGATCTGGTGTGGAAAGGCAACGTCGATATCGCGCTGGATTACCAGCGGGCGGAAAACGACACCGATGACTACGACATCGATTTCAAGACCAGTGCGCGACACGGTCGCTGGCGGCACACCGCCGAAGGTGAATACAACCGTGAGTTCCAGGACGACGTGGTGACCACGGACAACTGGCGGGCCGAGTACTCCATCGACCGATTCCTGACCGACCAATGGTTCTGGCAGGGGCGCCTGGTGTACAAGCGCGACAAGGTCGAAGACCTTTCCCGTCAGCGCACCGTCGGTACCGGTCCCGGCTATCAGTTCTGGGATGACGAGCTCGGGGCGTTCTCCCTGGGCTCGCTGGTCAACCGCACGGACTATGAGTTCTCCGATGGCAGCAAGGTCAATTTCTACGCCCTGGCCATGAAATGGGACTACAACCGCTACCTGATCGGCAAACGCGTCGAGTTCTTCACCAATGGTGAGGTCGGCAAGCCGCTGTCGGATGTGGCCGACTACGCACTCGATGCCGAGATGGGGTTGCGCTACAAGGTGACTGACTGGGCTTCGCTGAACCTGAAGGCGGAGCGGGACATCATCAGCGGCACCGACGATGCGGATCTGGACAAGACACGCTACACCGCAGGATTTGGCGTGACTTGGTAAGACGCTAAAAGATCGCAGCCTGCGGCAGCTCCTACAGGGGAGTTATGTTCACCCTGTAGGCGCTGCCGCAGGCTGCGATCTTTTTACCTGTGAAAAACACACAGGCACAAAAAAGCCCCGCTGTTGAGGGCGGGGCTTTTTACTAAAGCAAGTACAAGTTAGATAACTTGAACTTCTTCAGCTTGCATGCCTTTCTGACCGCGGGTAGCGATGAAAGAAACCTGTTGGCCTTCTTTCAGGCTTTTGAAGCCGTCGGACTGGATAGCTTTGAAGTGAACGAACAGGTCGTCACCGGATTGTGGAGTGATGAAGCCGAAGCCTTTTTCATCGTTGAACCACTTAACGGTACCGGTTTGGCGATTAGACATGGTGTAACTCCTTGAACAAAGATAACTGCGACTCAGGAAGAACCCTGGCCGAGACTGAGTGCAAAGAGCAGGAAAAATTCTTGTAGATGGTTGGATCGAAATTCAACATATCGTGTAGAGATTCTCAGTGACACAAGCAGCACAGTGACGCCACCTTAACCCTTTTTCCTGAACGTGCCAATGCTTCTTGCGAAGGTTTCTCTGATTTAAGGATCGGCGGTGTGACGGTTCGTCGCCAGCGCAGGCAATTCCTGCCTGTTCGGCGAGAATTGCACCGCGGACTTTGAACCCGGCGGCGCGCCCGGTAAGATGCCGGACAGAATTTTTCGACCTCGCTATTCAGGACAACCGCCATGAGCATCAAATCGGACAAGTGGATTCGCCGCATGGCGCAGGAACACGGCATGATCGAGCCTTTCGTCGAGCGCCAGATGCGCGGCAGCGACGATAGCCGTGTGATCTCCTATGGCGTGTCGAGCTACGGCTACGATGTGCGTTGCACCAATCATTTCAAGGTGTTCACCAACATCAATTCGGCCATCGTCGACCCGAAGAACTTCGATGCCGGCAGCTTCGTCGACATCCACAGCGACGTGTGCATCATTCCGCCGAACTCGTTCGCCCTGGCCAGCACCGTCGAATACTTCCGCATTCCGCGCAATGTATTGACCATTTGCCTGGGTAAAAGCACCTACGCGCGCTGCGGCATCATCGTCAACGTCACGCCGCTCGAGCCTGAGTGGGAAGGTCACGTGACCCTGGAGTTCTCCAACACCACCAATCTGCCGGCGAAAATCTACGCGAACGAAGGCGTGGCGCAGATGCTGTTCCTTGAGTCTGACGAAGAATGTGAAGTGTCCTACAAGGACCGTGGCGGCAAGTATCAGGGCCAGCGTGGCGTGACCCTGCCTCGCACCTGAGTCAGCCGTCTGACAAATGTCGGGAATTCCTGAGCGGGCGTACACTCTATGGGGTGTACTGTTCCGACCCGCGCAAGGCGGGTCGGGCCATCGCTCAGGAGTGCCGAATGAAGATCGATCCGCGAATCAGTGCCGAACTGGCAAGGCTTGAACCCAATCAGGTGGGTGTTCTGGCCTGGTCGTTGTTGGCTCATCCGCCCGTCAGCATGGCAGGGGGGATCCCCGGCCAGCCTGATCCTGATACCCCGAATGAACAGCCTAACGAGCCGGGCGAGCCGACCCTGCCGGATGAGCCACCGCCTGCGCCTGTTGCCTGATTACCCGGACACTACCAATCAAATGTAGGCGCGAGCAGGCTCGCTCCTACAGGAATGTCTGTAGCCGTTACTTAAGGTTGCCGCTGAGGAACTGCTTCAACCGCTCGCTTTTCGGAGTGCCCAGTACGTCTTCCGGCGCGCCTTCTTCCTCAACCAGGCCCTGGTGCAGAAACAGCACCTGGCTCGACACTTTGCGGGCGAAGCTCATTTCGTGGGTCACCATGATCATGGTCCGGCCTTCTTCGGCCAGGCCCTGGATCACCTTCAGCACTTCACCCACCAGTTCCGGGTCCAGCGCCGAGGTCGGTTCGTCGAACAGCATGACTTCCGGCTCCATGGCCAGTGCGCGGGCAATCGCTACCCGCTGTTGCTGACCGCCGGACAGGAATGCCGGGTATTGGTCCGCCACACGGGAGGCCAGCCCCACCTTGTCGAGGTAGCGCCGGGCGCGGTCCTCGGCTTCTTTCCTGTCACACCCCAGCACCCGGCGCGGGGCCATGGTGATGTTTTCCAGCACCGTCATGTGGCTCCACAGGTTGAAGTGCTGGAACACCATGGCCAGGCGGGTGCGAATCCGCTGCAGTTCATCGGCATCGGCCACGTGCATGCCGTGACGATCCTTGATCATGCGGATGTTCTGCCCGTCGAGGCTCATGGCGCCGTCGTTGGGTTGTTCCAGAAAGTTGATGCAGCGCAGAAAGGTACTTTTACCCGAGCCGCTGGCGCCGATCAGGCTGATGACGTCGCCGGTCCTGGCCTTGAGCGAAACACCTTTGAGGACTTCATGGTCGCCATAGCTTTTATGCAGGCCTTCGATGGTCAATTTGTACATGGGGCGTGCATCCTCAAGGCGAAAGTAGATAGCCGCTGCGATAGGCTTCGGTGCCCGCGACGTGGGCGATCACCATGCCGGCAGTGGCCATGCGACGCAGCGAACGGGCGTACATCAGCCCGGCGGCGGAGCAGTGAACGGGAGTGACGCGATCGTTGACCGGATCAATGATCTCGGCGATCAGTTGCCCGGCTTCCAGGTACTGGCCGGGCCGCGCGGTGAACACCAGCAGGCCGCCGACGGGCGTGGCCACCGGTTCTACACCGGCCAGCGGTGTCGCCGGATAGGGCAGGTCGGGCAGGGGCGCGGGTTCGCCGGCGATCGCGCCGAAATGGATCAGGTAATCGATCAGTGCCTGGCAATCGAGGCTCGCCAGCGGGTGATTGACGTCGCCCTGGCCGCGCAGTTCGACGGTCACCGAAAAACTGCCCGGCGCAATGTCGAAGTGCTCGCCGAAGCGCTCCTTCAACTGCCACCAGAGCAGGGTGAAGCATTCGTCGAACGACTGACCGCCGGAATCGGTTGCCAGCAGGCTGGCTTCGGCGCCGATATAACGGGCCAGCGGCTCGACCAGTGGCCAGGCATCCGGCGTGGTGTAGAGGTGAGCGACCGCTTCGAAATCGCAATGCAGATCGAGCACCATGTCGGCGTCGCAGGCCAGCCGTTGCAGGGTCAGGCGCTGGGATTGCAATTGGGTGTTGGCGGTCTGCCGGGCCAGCGCATCGCACAGGCTGCTGCGGATCAGTTGCAGGTTGTGCTGCGGATCGTCACTGAGCTTGCCCTCTATCGCGTTGCCGACTTCCTCACTGAGGTCGACGAACCAGCGGTTGAAGTTCTGGCCGCTTTCCAGCTCGTAGCGGCCCAGCGGCACATCCATCAGCACCTGTTCCAGGCCCACCGGGTTGGCGATGGGCACCAGCACGATTTCGCTGCGCAGGCGACCGGCGGCTTCGAGCTCCGCCAGGCGTTGCTTGAGGTGCCAGGCCACCAGCATGCCGGGCATTTCGTCGGCGTGCAGGGAGGCCTGGATGTAGATCTTGCCGTTGGCCGGTTGTGGGCCGAAGTGAAAACTGTGGATCTGTCGCGCGGTGCCCGGCAGCGGGGCCAGCAGGTCATGTTTCTGGTGGCGCATCTGTTGTTTCCTGAAGCAGGTTGAGTGCTAGTGGGTCGGCCCGAGGAAGGCCAGCCATCGGCGTTCGGCAAGGCGGAACAGGCCGACCAGCGCAAAAGTGACGGTCAGGTAGATCAGCGCGGCGATGCCGAACGACTGGAAGGTCAGGAAGGTCGCCGAGTTGGCGTCCCGTGCGACTTTCAGGATGTCCGGGATAGTCGCGGTGAAGGCCACGGTGGTCGAGTGCAGCATCAGAATCACTTCGTTGCTGTAGTAAGGCAACGAGCGACGCAAGGCCGACGGCATGATCACGTAGGCATACAGCCTCCAGCCAGTCAGTCCGTAAGCCTTGGCGGCCTCGACTTCGCCGTGGTTCATGCTGCGAATGGCTCCGGCGAAGATCTCCGTGGTGTAGGCGCAGGTGTTCAGGGCGAAGGCCAGGATGGTGCAGTTCATCGCATCGCGGAAGAAGCTGTCGAGCAGCGGCTGCGCGCGTACGGCGGCCAGGCTGTAGATCCCGGTGTAGCAGATCAGCAGCTGGATATAGAGCGGCGTTCCGCGAAACAGGTAGGTGTAGAACTGCACCGGCCAGCGAATGTAGAGGCGCGGTGAAACCCGGGCGATAGACAGCGGAATCGAGACGATGAAACCGAAGAATATCGATGCGCTGAGCAACCACATGGTCATGGCCAGACCGGTGATGTTGTTGCCGTCGCTGTAAAGGAAGGGTTTCCAGTATTCCTGCAGGAGTTCGATCATCGTACGGCCTCCCGGGTACCGGCGGAGTAACGACGTTCAAGCCAGCGCAGAATGAAGTTGGACGCGCTGGTGATCACCAGGTAGATCAGCGCGGCAAGTACCAGGAAGTAAAACAGCTGATAGCTGCTTTTGCCGGCGTCCTGGGCAGCCTTGACCAGATCGGCGAGGCCGATGATCGACACCAGAGCGGTGGCCTTGAGCATCACCATCCAGTTGTTACCGATACCTGGCAGGGCATAACGCATCATCTGTGGGAACACCACGATCCAGAAACGCTGGCCGCGCTTGAGGCCATAGGCGGTGGCCGCTTCGACCTGACCCCGTGGGACGGCGAGAATCGCGCCACGGAAGGTTTCGGTGAAATACGCACCGTAGATGAAGCCCAGGGTTATTACCCCGGCGCTGAACGGGTTGATCTCGATGTATTCCCATTCCATGTAATCGGTAAGCGAGGTCAGCCATGTTTGCAGGCTGTAGAAAATCAGCAGCATCAGGACCAGGTCCGGAACGCCGCGAATGAGTGTGGTGTAGAGCTGGGCAGGCACGCGCATCAGTTTGACTTTGGACAACTTGGCACTGGCGCCGAGCAGTCCGAGCAACACGGCTACCAACAACGACAACGCCGACAATTTGATCGTCATCCAGGTGCCTTGCATCAGCAGCGGACCGAAGCCCTTGAGGCTGAAGGCAGAGAGCCCCAGATTTTCCAGTAGGTTTTCGAACATAAATCAGCAACCTGATCGGATGAAAAAAGCGCCCATCGAGAGATGGGCGCCGGGCATTATTTGCCGCTATACAGATTCAGATCGCCAAAGTGTTTCTTCTGAATGGTGGCGTAGGTGCCATCATCGTGTAACGCTTTGATACCTTTATCCAAAAGTGCTTTCAGCTCGGTGTTACCTTTCTTAATACCGACCGCTGTTTTGGCGGGTAGCAAAGCGTTGTCGACCGGCTTGCTGACATCGTAGTCGGCACCCTGTGGCGACTTCAGAAAGCCCAGTTTGGCTTGCAGCATGTCCTGAATCCCTGCATCGAGACGACCGGAAGTCAAGTCGGCGTAGACCTGATCCTGGTTGGCGTAGGCTTGGGTTTTCACGCCGGCCTTGTCCAGAACGGCTTTGGCATAGGCTTCCTGAATGGTGCCTTGTTCGTAGCCGACGGTCTTGCCCTTGAGCGAGGCGACGTCTTCAGTCACGCCAGAACCTTTCTTGGACACGTAGGCGGTTGGGCCGGAAAACAGTTCGCTGGAGAAGTCGATGACTTTTTCACGGGCTTCGGTAACGGTCATCGACGAGATCACGCCGTCGAATTTATTGGCTTTGAGGCCCGGAATCATGCCATCGAAATCACTTTCGACCCACTTGCACTTGACCTTCAGTTCGGCGCAGATCGCGTTCCCCAGATCGATGTCAAAGCCTACCAGGCTGCCATCGGCCGCTTTCGACTCGAACGGTGCGTAGGAAGGGTCAACGCCGAAGCGCAGTTCTTTGTACTCCTTCGCCATGGCGGAGCCAGCAGCCATGCACAACGCCAGTGCAGAAAGGGTCACCAATGCTTTTTTCATTATTCAATCCCTAAAAACCAATATGAGCGCTTGTGGCGCAGAATTATTGTTACTGGAAAGCGTAAGACCTGTTGAAAGTAGCAATTTCCGAACCAGAGTGCCGAACAAGCGTTTTAAAAGGTGCTTGGAAATGGCCGGAAACAGATTTATGCACGAAAACGGGCGCAGGGAAATGGGTGCACCAAATCAACTCGCCACAAAAGAACGGTTTGACTGAGCAGATTTTGCAGGGTCGCCAGGCTGTCCGCCTCCTCGACACGACTTGTCCTTGCGTCAGCGCAACCGCGATTCAACCTCTATTTTAAATGTTGAATCGCTATCGTCGGAACGCCGCCCGGAGCCGGCTCGCTCCCACAGGTAAGGGGCGCGGTTACTTTCCTGGTGTCAGCGTCATCCGAGTCTTGCCATAGGCGTTGTCGAAGTTCTGCGGCTGTATCGGCAGGCTCATGTACTGGCCCTTGAGCCACGGTTCGATGCTGTTGAGGTAGTTCGGGCTGGCCGGGTTTCCGGATTGGCCGGTGCCGTTTTGCGCCATCAGCGGCTCGGACTGGCCGAAGTCGACGATAAAGCGCATGGCTGGCGCCAGCGTAGTGTTGAAGTCCTGGCCCCAGGCGAAGGCAGCGGTGTTGAGCGTGGTGTGATCGCCACCGGCCGGCAGCGGTCCGCGTACGGTCTGGCCGCTGGTGTTCTTCCATTCATAGCGGTGCAGTTTGCCCCACTGCCAAGCCTTGTGATCACTGCCCAATTGGCTGTCGCCTGCGCTGATCGCTGCGGCGAGGCTGCGAGCGAGGATCACCGGTTTGTCTTCTTTCTGCGCGGTGCGCACGTCATCCCAGAATGGGCTGTCCTCACGCCCGAGCAAGTGATCGGCTTGGGCCGCGTAGGACAACTTGCCATCGGCGACAAAGGCCTTCCATGCCGGGCTGCTTTCAGGGCCCAGTTCATCGAGGAAGATCTGCCGGGCGCTTTCCTGCAGGAACAGTTCGTAGATTGCCGCATCGGTGGAGGTCGGGCTGAGCTTGCCGTCGAACGCCAACAGGCGGCTGTAGGCCTCGTGTGCCTTGGCGCGATCTGCCGCCGGCAAGGCGTCGATGGCTTGTTTGAGCGGCTGGGTCATACCTGGCGCTTCAAACATTTTCTTCAGCTTGGCAGCGAAGGTAGTGGTCTGGTCGTATTGCATGGCGATCAGGCTGCGGCTGTCGTGTTTGCCTGCGCCGGCCAGTTCGGCCAGGCGCTCGCCGCGCTCCGGAGCGGCCCAGGAATTGGACAATTGCATGCCGTAGCCATGGGGAATGACCCGCTGGTTGGCGGTGCCGAGCCAGCCTTGTGCCGGGTCCTGGTCGTACGGGTGCAACATCGGGTCGGCGTAGCCGTCCCAATCGTAACGACCTTCCCAGCCCGGTGAGGGCAGCAGACCTTCGCCTTCGCGACGGTTCGGGTAACGACCGGTGACTTGCCAGCCGATGTGGCTCGCGTCGGCAAACACCAGGTTCAGCGCGATGGCGCGGATTTCGCGGCTGGCATCAGAGGCTTTCTCGACGCTCTGGGCGCGGGACAGGTCGAAGAACGCGTCCAGGGTCTTGTCGTCGGTGAAGCTCGGCGTCTGCAAGGCCAGGCCGAAACCATTGGCCAGAGTGCTGCCCTGAGCGCTGTTGAGCAGCGGTCCATGGCGGGTTTCGTACACCGCTTCGCGAATCGGCCGCTGGCCTTTGACGAAATAGGTTTCGTTGCGCACGATCGCCGGCTGCCACTTCCCGGCATTTTCGTAGGTGAGCCCGTTGCCCTGGCGTTTGATCTTCTCCAGGAACAGGTCCTGGTTGTCGCCCATCACGGACGTCATGCTCCATGCCACCTTGCCGTTGAAACCACCGAGCACCATTGGCAGGCCCGCGATGGTCACGCCGGACGCCTGATACTTCGGCGCGCGAATCTGCACGTAACTGAACAACGAAGGCACGCCCAGCGGGCCGTGACTGTCACTGGCCAACAGGCTCTTGCCGCTGCGGCTGCGTTGCGGGGCGATAGCCCAGTTGTTCGACGAGGTGGCGCCGAGCAGGTTCAGGTCCGACAGTTGCCCGGTGGCCTTGCTGAGTTCGGCCAGCCCCGGCACTTGCCCGTTGAGTTTGATGCCTTGCAGTTTTTCGCTTTCGGCGACCGGCAGTTTTTCGTCGGGAGCCGACGGCGTCAACCACGCCAGTTTGTCGGTGGTGACAGTCTGGGCCAGTACCAGCGAGGAAATTTCTTCCGGCAGGTTGGTCGACTGGCTGAAGTTCAACAGGCAGAAAATCAGCGCCGAATCTTCCGGCTGCCAGTATTCAGGCTGGTACCCGGAGGCCGCGAGGTCCGCCGGCAGTTTGTCGCGGTAGCGGAACAGGTAGGCGTTGACGCCGCGCGCATAGACTTCGAAGAAGCGCTTGAGGCGCGGCGAAGAGGCCTTGTACAACTCGCCGGCACTTTTCTTCAGGTTGACCGCCCGCATGTAACGGTCGGCATCCAGCAGCTGCGCACCGTGCATCTCGGCCAAACGGCCCTGGGCCAGCAGGCGCAGGGTGACCATCTGCGTGATGCGGTCGCTGGCATGCACGTAACCGAGGGTGAACAGCGCGTCGTGGAAGCTGTTGCTTTCGATCAGCGGCATGCCCATGGCATTGCGGCGCACCGAAACGTTTTGCGCCAGGCCCTTGAGCGGCTGTACGCCGGAGGTCGGCGGGAGGGTGTCCTGGGCGTTGAAGTTCTGACAACCGGTCAGGCTCAAGGCACCGGCCACTGCTGCGGCAACGCCGAACCGGGGTAGAAAATGAGTAAGGGCTGGCGAGGCCATGGCAAAGCTCCTGCGGGGGTAGAGGCGGCGGCGCGCAATAAAGGCGCTACGTTAGTGAGCAGGAGGTGGCCGTGCAAGCGGGGTACAAGGTTATTTCAGGATTTGTCTGATAAACCGAAAAAATCACGGCCTTGCCAGTCGCAATGGGTGATGTTGAAGTGCGACACGGTCAACAATCCTGGAGAAAAGTCGGCATGGAGCTCAAGGCAAACGCGGCACTGATCATCATCGATCAACAGAAAGGCATCCTGCATCCCAGACTCGGCCGCAGGAATAATCCTCAGGCTGAAGAGCGCATGCTGGAATTGCTCGGTCATTGGCGGCGCACCGTTCGGCCGGTGATCCATGTGCAGCACCTGTCCCGCTCGGAGGACTCAGTGTTCTGGCCGCAGCAGTCGGGGGTGGAGTTTCAGGAACGGTTTCAGCCCATGGCCGGTGAACGCTTGATCCAGAAGCAGGTGCCGGATGCGTTTTGTTCGACGGGGCTGGAGGCTGAGTTGCGCGAGGCGGGGATCGGGCAATTGATCATCGTCGGTGTCGCGACCCACAACTCGGTGGAATCCACGGCGCGTACCGCAGGCAACCTGGGGTTTGATACCTGGGTGGCCGAGGATGCGTGCTTTACCTTCGACAAGGCTGATTTTTTCGGCCATGCCCATAGCGCCGAAGAGGTGCATGCGATGTCGCTGGGGAATTTGCACGGTGAGTATGCAACGGTGGTCAGTACTGCCGACCTATTAAAGGCTGACTGAAAAACTGTAGAAGCGAGCTTGCTCCGGGCGGCGTTCCGACGAAAGCGGCATGACCGTCACATCATTGTTGGATGTACCGCCGTCTTCGCGGGCAAGCCCGCTCCTACAGACGCTTATGTCGTTTATGACACCGCGGGAGCGAGCCCGCTCGCGATGGTGATTCAACAGGCGAAGCAAGCCTTCGCCCGAAGCATCAAGCGCCGTGGCACTTCTTGAATTTCTTGCCGTTTCCGCATGGGCACGGATCGTTGCGGCCGACGTCCTTCAGGGCATTGCGCACCGGTTCCTGGTGAGCGTGGCCGCAGTTCGGACCGTGGACATGGCCGTGGTCGTGATCATGGTGGTGATGGTCATGATCGTGGTTGCAGTCAGGGCCGTGGACGTGGGGTTGCTGGGTCATCGGTGTTGCTCCGGAATTAAATCGGCGGCGATTATCACGCCATTGCGCGCCAGGTGCACGTAGTGGGCGATGAATATACCGGTTTCCAGTTCACCTTCCAGACGATAGGGAATGGGTTGATCGGATTTTTTCAGCAGTTTGACCAGATCACGGACCTTGGACCACAGGTTGGTGCGGATCGGCACCTTGAAGTAAGCGCTGTGTCTGGGGCCGATGGTGAACCAGTGTTCGTACTCGCCGTCGGCCAGCAGTATGTCACCCAAGTGAACGCGGTACTCCAGACTGCGCACCGTCAGGTCACTGTCATTGGGGTTGTCGATGCGAAAGTGCAGGAGGAATTTCTGTTCCAGCAGTTTGGCGCTGACCACCTCGATCTTCACCAGATGGACCTCGGGGTCCGGCAAGTCGTCGCCGAACCACGATGCACAGCCGCCGAGCCCGAGTGTCAGGAACAACGTGAGCAGATAGAGTGCGCCGCGGCGGATGATCATCGTGGTGTTTCTCCCTTGGGCCTCAGTCCAGACCCAAAAGATCGCAGCCTTCGGCAGCTCCTGCGGGGTGGACAGACATTCCATGTCCTAACTGCTGAAATACCCTGCGCAACACTTCTTGAACTTCTGCCCACTCGCGCACGGGCAGGTGTCATTGCGTCCGGGCTTGAGCTGCACGGTAGGGTCGATGAAGTACCAGCGCCCGGTGTTTTGCACAAATGACGAACGCTCGCGGTGGCTGTGCTCGCCACTACTGTCGTGCCAGCGTGCAGTGAAGGTCACGAAGGCGTGTTCAGGCTGGCCGCCCAGCACTTCGGAGCTTTCCACCTCAAGGCCCAGCCACGTGCTTTGCGCGCTCCAGTCGCTGATCGATTGACGGTCCAGGCCGGCCTGCTGGGCGGGCAGGGTGGTGGCCACCAGATAGTCGACCAACCCCAGCACGTAGGCGCTATAGCGCGAGCGCATCAAGGCTTCGGCGCACGGCGCCGGGTGCCCGGCATGGTAGTGACCGCAGCAGGCGTCGAGCAGGGTGCCGCTGCCGCAAGGGCAAATGGATGTACTCATTGCATTACCACCAGTATTTCCCGAAGTTTTCCGGATTGGCCCAGAAGCGCGAATTGAGCCAGTCAGGGACTTGTTTGTATTCAAGCAGATCGTAGGTGAACAGGGTCAAGACCTGTTCGTCCCGTTGAAAGCGTTCGCTGGCTTGCAGGGCCAGGGAGAAAAAGTCGGTTTCCTGCCAGCCACACGCTGGCAGATCCGCCAACACGGCGATGCGGCTGGCGTTGAGGTTGCGAATGCCGCCCAAAAGATTCAGGCCGTTGCGCTTGGGCAAATGCTCCAGGCAATCGACCACCAGGGCCAGGTCGAATCGGCGGGCCGCCAACTCGTCGGGCAACGGCCCGGGGGCAGCGAAAGCGACGCTGCTGTCCGGGTGAGCGAGCTTGAAAGCCTCCAGCGCCGGGAACTCGCTGGCGCCGATCAACAACAGGCGCGCGGGGGCATATCGGTCAAGTAAAGCGGCCAGTGCCTGCTGCGGCGTGCGCGAAGAAATACCTGCAATCATCGAAGATCCTCAATCAGATCTGCCAAGACTAGCCTGACCGAACGTTCGGGCCTAGAGCGGCCTGGCGACAAAAGCGTCAACCTGTCGTTAATACACGAATAAACCGCATGGCCTATTGCTGGCGGAGATTAAAACTCGGGTCTTTACTACCTGAATCGGTTCCAAGCCGATCCCTCAGGAGAAAACTAGATGAGCATAGTTCGGACAGCATTACCCTTGGTTCTGCTAACCAGTGTCTTGACTGGTTGCGCAGGTTTGCAGAAAACCGACTGGCCGACCTGTGCGGCGGTCGGTGGTGTCGTGGGTGCGGGCCTCGGTGCGACCGAAAGCTCGGCATGGGCAGGGTATGGTGCTCTGCTCGTCGGCGGTACGGCAGCGGCTTATTGCTGGGTGCACGGTGATGGCGACGAAGACGGCGATGGTGTGCTGGATAGTCGCGACAAGTGCCCAGGCACGCCTAAAGGCGTTCGGGTCGATGCCAACGGTTGCCCACCACCAGCACCTGTGGTCGAAGAGGCGGTTGTGGTCAAGGAAGAAACCATCGTCATCCGCGATGTTCACTTCCAGTTTAATAAGGCCACGCTTACCGCGTCCGACAAACAGGTACTCGACAAGATTGCCGCTCGCCTGAAAGCCGAAGCCCCTACTGCTCAACTGACCGTAACCGGCCATACCGACAGCGTGGGCAGCGATTCCTACAACCAGAAACTGTCGGATAAACGCGCCCACTCGGTGGTTGAATACCTCATCGAACAAGGCGTACCTCGCAGCAACTTCGTGTCGGTTGTCGGTGCCGGTGAGAGTCAGCCAGTTGCGGACAACAAAACCGCTGACGGTCGTGCACAGAACCGTCGTACGGAAATCAAAATCCAGCGTTAAGCCCCCTCGCATCCGCGCCTTGTGCAGTCGCGGATGCGGGTCTTTACTCCTGTGTAACCGGTATTGGCCGGTGACACAGGAGCTTTCAACATGATCGTTCTCACAAGGACCGTCTTGCCGGTTGTGCTACTTGGCAGCCTGTTGAACGGTTGCGCGACCCACAGCGATGGCTCTGCCCCCCTCAATCAACGAACCTGGCCAATCTGCAGCCTGATCGGCGGCCTGGTCGGTGGTGGTCTGGGCGCAATCGAGAGTGGCGGTTGGGCAGCGGGTGGGGCGGCGCTGGGTATCTTGTCCGGCGGCTTGATCTGTTATGCCCAGGATGGCGACGAAGACGGCGACGGCGTTTTCGACCGACGCGACCGTTGCGCTGATACTCCCGCCAATACCCCGGTCGACCATCGCGGTTGCCCGGCGCCGCAGTATCCGGCCAGCGTCAAATCCGAGCCTGCGCAATCCGAAGTCATCACCCTGAGCGATGCCGGCGACGTGCTGTTTGCCTCCAGTCAATCCGGCCTTACCCCGACGGCCAAGAGTCAGCTGGACGCGTTGATGAGCAAGTTCGAGGATGCCGATGTGGTCAGCATCAAGGTGGTCGGCCATACCGACAGCGTCGGTTCGGATGCCTATAACCAGGCCTTGTCGGAGCGGCGTGCCAGCAGCGTGGCGGAATACCTGTTGAGCCAGGGTGTGGCGCCGAACAAAGTCACCAGCGAAGGCAAGGGCGAGAGTCAACCGATTGCCGACAATGAAACAGAAGCAGGCCGTGCGAAAAACCGTCGCGTGGACCTGCATGTAAATCGCTGAGCCATGAGATAGAGCAGTCGGGCGACAGGTGTGAGCGCTGTGACGGCCGTTCGGCGGCCTACATGAAGATTTTTCCGTTGCCCTCTGGCTTATCCCGCGTGGAAGCCGTTACTGTGCGTGCAAACAATAATTTACATCGGGGGAGCGTATGAAAGTCTTATGGGGGCTGGGGCGGTTACTGACCTTGCTGTTCTGGTCGGTAGTGCTGCTCAATCTGCTCACACCGTTCGTCTTTCCGCTGCACCCGTTGGTCAACCTGGCCGGCGGCCTGTTGGGCTTCATCCATCTTCTGGAAGCGTTGCTATGCTATCGCAGCCTTCGAGGTCGCGCCCATCCCTGGCTTGACCGCCTGAAGATCGTCATTTTCGGCGTATTCCACCTGCAAACCATTCCAGCCCCCACCGCTTCGAAGGCTTCCCATGCGTAAACTCTGTCTGCTTGCCGCACTCATCAGTCCATTGGCCAGCGCACAGGTGGTGAGTGTCGAACCCAACTCGCTGATGCGCTTGCCCAACACCGCCAGCACTCTGCAACTGGAACGCCTGGAAGTGGCCGATTACGGCACCTTGCTGATTCCCTCGAATGTGACCGAAGTCACCGTGGGTGAATTGCATCTGGGGCGTGAAGCGCGCATTGCCATCGTGCCGGGGGAACAGGCGCTGGCGCTGAAGGTCCGTCGCGCTGATTTGTCCGAAGGCAGCCAGATCACCGCCCGTGGCGCCCCCGGGACTTACCAGAAGGCCGCTCGATCCGGGCGCAATCTTGATTTGCAGATCAAGGCACTCAACGCACCGCAATTAATTGTTGATGCACGCGGTGGTGCGGGCGCACCGGGGTTTGTGGGTCTCGATGGGGCCAATGGCCAGGCACCGGGCTGCACCTGGGGCCAGGCCGGTCGCGGTGCTGATGGCAGCGATGGCAGTAACGGCCAGCCAGGGGCGCCGGGGGCACTGGTTAAACTGGCAGTACCGCATGAATTCCCGGCAGACCGGATCAAGGTTCAGGTGGCCGGCGGTGCCGGTGGCCTGGCCGGCCTGGGCGGCAAACCGGGCGTGGGTGGCAAGGCCAAGGGCTGCCTGATTTACAAGGCCGATGGCGGCAAGAGCGGTAAACCTGGGGCTGATGGGCAGCCGGGGCCTGAAGGCGCGGCGGGTTCGGTGACGGTGCAGCGCTTGTAAATCTCGTCAGGAAATATGTAGCAATTGATTTCCAGTGGCGAGGGAGCTTGCTCCCGTTCGACTGCGAAGCAGTCGTAAAAACGGTAACCACTTATTTTCTGAAAAACGTGTTCGCCAGTTTTAGGGTCGCTTCGCAACCCGGCGGGAGCAAGCTCCCTCGCCACAACAACCTCTCAGGCCAGAGTTACTTCAAAACATCGGCCGAGCCGCTGCAATCGCCACCACCGCCAAACCCACCAGCAGATTGATCCCCACCAACTGGCGAATCCGCCCAAGTACACTGGCACCCGCGGGCCAGTCCTGCCCGGTCACGGCGGTGCGCAGCTCCGGCAGCATCAGCGCCTGAATGCGGATAAACAGCGCGGTCATCACCACATACAAACCCATCATCACCTGCACATAGCGCGGTGCGGTTTCAAAACCATTGAAGTGCAAATTCAGCATGCCCACGCCGCTGACCGGCAGCAGAATCACTGCCACCCAGACCCAACGAAAGAAACCCTGAAACACTTCTACCCACAGTTTCAGCCGGGCAGGGCCTTCCAGTGCCTTCATCGCGGCGGGGCGCAGGACCATCCAGGCGAAAAACATGCCGCCGACCCAGACCAGGGCCGCCAGTACATGCAGGCTATAAATGAGGCTAAAAGGTGTCATTGGGTTACTCCGTTCTGCGCGGTATTCATTAGCGGGGTATGATAGCGACCGAACCGAACCACTGAAAATTTATCCAGCGTTTTTTGCGCCCGACAATCCATGATCAGCACCGAACTCAAAACCACGATCCAGGGCGCCTACTCGCGTTTTCTCGAAGCCAAGAGCCTCAAGCCGCGCTACGGCCAACGCCTGATGATCGCCGAAGTCGCCAAGGTCCTGGGTGACATCGACACCGACGACGAAGGCCGGCGCAGTGGCGACCCCGCGATAGTCGCGGTGGAAGCCGGCACCGGTACCGGCAAGACCGTGGCCTACAGCCTGGCGGCGATTCCCACGGCGAAGGCCGCCGGCAAACGCCTGGTGATCGCCACGGCCACCGTGGCCCTGCAAGAGCAGATCGTCTACAAGGACTTGCCCGACCTGATGCGCAACAGCGGGCTGAATTTCAGCTTCGCCCTGGCCAAGGGACGCGGGCGCTACATGTGCCTGTCCAAGCTCGACATGTTGCTCCAGGAAGGCCACGCGCAGACCGCCACGGCACAGTTGTTCGAAGAAGAAGGATTCAAGATCGAGGTCGATGAGGCCAGTCAGAAGCTGTTCACCAGCATGATCGAGAAGCTCGCCGGCAATAAGTGGGACGGCGACCGCGACAGTTGGTCCACCGCCCTGGAAGACGCCGACTGGGCGCGCCTGACCACCGACCACAGCCAGTGCACCAACCGTCATTGCCCGAACTTCGGCCAGTGCGCCTTCTACAAGGCCCGCGAAGGCATGGGCAAGGTCGACGTGATCGTCACCAACCACGACATGGTCCTGGCCGACCTCGCCCTGGGCGGCGGTGCGGTGTTGCCGGACCCGCGCGACACTATCTACGTGTTCGACGAAGGCCACCACCTGCCGGACAAGGCCATCGGCCACTTCGCCCATTACACGCGCCTGCGCTCCACCGCCGACTGGCTGGAAACCACCGCCAAGAACCTCACCAAACTGCTGGCCCAGCACCCGTTGCCGGGCGACTTGGGCAAGTTGATCGAGCAGGTGCCGGAACTGGCGCGGGAGATCAAGACCCAGCAGCAGTTCATGTTCACCGCGTGCGAGCAGATTGCCGATTTCAAACCCGGCGAAGACGTCGAAGGCCGCGAGCGCCCGCGTCACCGATTCGTCGGCGGTGTGATTCCCGAGCATATGCGCGAGATGGGCATTGAACTGAAGAAAGGCTTCGCGCGGCTGACGGACCTGTTCACCCGCCTGACCGACCTGCTCAAGGAAGGCATGGATGGCGAGGTCAACATCGGCATCGCCAGCAACCAGGCCGAAGAGTGGTATCCGCTGTTCGGCAGCCTGTTGTCGCGTTCTTCCGGCAACTGGGAGCTGTGGACCGCCTTTACCGTCGAAGACCCGGAAGACAACCCGCCCATGGCCCGCTGGCTGACCCTGGCCGAGAGCGGTTCACTGTTCGACATCGAGGTCAACGCAAGTCCCATCCTCGCGGCGGAAATGCTTCGTCGTAACCTGTGGAACGTGGCGTATGGCTGTCTGGTGACCTCGGCGACCTTGACCGCCCTCGGCACCTTCGACCGCTTCCGCATGCGCGCCGGCCTGCCGAAAAAGGCCGTAACGGCGGTGGTGCCAAGCCCGTTCCATCACGCCGACGCCGGTGTGTTGCGGGTACCGAACCTGAACGCCGACCCCCGTGATGCAGCGGCACATACCGCCGCGATCATTCGTGATCTGCCTGAATTGGTCGAAGGCTCGCGGGGCACGCTGGTGCTGTTTTCCTCGCGTAAACAGATGCAGGACGTGTTCGACGGCCTCGACCGCGATTGGCGCAAGCAAGTGTTCATTCAGGGCAACCTGTCGAAACAGGAAACCCTCAACAAGCACAAGGCGCGAGTCGATGGCGGCGATTCCAGCGTGCTGTTCGGCCTGGCGAGCTTCGCCGAAGGGGTCGACTTGCCAGGTGCCTATTGCGAGCACGTGGTCATTGCCAAGATTCCATTCTCGGTCCCCGATGATCCAGTCGAAGCCGCGCTGTCGGAATGGATCGAAGCCCGGGGTGGCAATCCGTTCATGGAAATCTCCGTGCCGGACGCCTCGCTGAAGCTGGTCCAGGCCTGCGGTCGCTTGCTGCGCACCGAAGAAGACCGCGGCACGATCACCTTGCTCGACCGGCGCCTGGTGACCCAACGTTATGGCAAAGCCATCCTCAACGCGTTGCCGCCGTTCCGTCGAGAAATTTCCTGAAACACTGGTGGGCAGTTTTGCCCACCGCGTTGTCTATCTCTCTGCCATCGCTTTTCCACTGGCCCATTGAAGGTCGTTAGGGAGATTTTCGTTCTCATGATTTGCCGTTCGTTGCCTGCTGTTTTTGCCCTGCTGTTCGCAACACCGCTGTTGGCCGCTCCCGCCAGCCCGCAGACTTTGTTCAACTTTGTGCGCCCCGCCGACGTGGTCCAGGTGGCGACTCAGGATGCCAGCCTGCCGCAATCCAACGCCGAGCAAACCCCCGAGGGCGAAGTGTTGCGTCGGGTGACGTTCAGCCCGGCCACACGGCCGACTTTGAGCCTGACCCCGCAAACCGGCGCCTGGGACTGGTCGCAGTCGGGCGTCATGAGCCTGCGGATCCAGAGCGCGATGAGCTGGGCCCTGACCCTGTACGTGACCATCCAGAGCAACGACGGCAAGACACTGGTCAGCCGCGTCGATTTGCCGGCGGGGCCTGCGCAAACCCTGTTGGTGCCTTTGCAAGCGACATCACCACTGAGCCAGGGCATGAAGGCTGGCCCGCCGATGCCAATGACCGTCGAGGGGCAGCGTGTGTTGCTGGCCAGTAGCGCCGGTGAACTGGATCGCAGCCAGGTGGTGTCGGTGAGTTTGTCGATGGACCAGCCGAAAGCGGCACAAAGCATCTTGCTGGAACGCTTTGGTGTGCAGGACGGCGAGTCGGTCACCCAAGACGTATATGGCGGGTTGGTGGATGCTTACGGCCAGTCGACCCGAGACAAATGGCCGGAAAAAATCAGCAGCGACGAACAATTGAAAAACGCCGCAAGCAAGGAGCAGCAGCAACTGAAAACCTGGCTGGCCGAGCGTGAAAGGTCGTCCCTGGACAAGTTCGGTGGTCTAACCAAAGGCCCGTCCTTCAAGGCCAGCGGCTTTTTCCGCACCGAGAAACGCGACGGACGCTGGTATCTGGTGACGCCGGAAGGCCATCCGTTTTATTCGCTAGGGGTTAACACCGTCGCTGCAGACGTCAACCAGACTTACGTTGCCGGTCGCGAGTGGATGTTCGAATCCCTGCCCAAGGCGGACGAGGCCCTGGCCAGTCATTTCGGCGAAGGCGACAACCGTGGCGGCAACGGTGCCGATCAGGGCCGCGGCTACAATGCCGGGCGCTGGTACGACTTCTACGGCGCCAATCTGCAGCGTCTGTATGGCGATCCGTGCGCGAAGGGTAGCGATACCAAGGCCGGTGTCGCCGAAGCGACAGCCGCTGAGCAAAAACCTGCCGAACCGTGCAAGGCGCAGTTCGACGAGCAGCGCTGGGCCAGTCACACCCTTGATCGTTTGCAGGCCTGGGGCTTCAACACCATCGGCAACTGGAGCGCCCCCGTACTGGGCGACGCGGATCGCGTGCCGTACACCTTGCCGCTGTCGATCGTCGGCGACTACGCCAGCATCAGCACCGGTACTGACTGGTGGGGCGGCATGCCCGACCCGTTTGACCCGCGTTTCGCCATGGCCACCGAGCGCGCAGTGGCGATTGCTGCCCGCGACCATCGTGACGATCCATGGCTGATCGGTTACTACGCCGACAACGAACTGGCCTGGACCGGTCCCGGCGACGACCCGAAAGCCCGTTATGCGCTGGCTTACGGCACCTTGAAAATGACCACCGACGTGCCGGCCAAGCGCGCATTCCTCAAGCAGTTGCGTGACAAGTACCGCAATCAGGCTGGCCTGTCGAAAGCCTGGGGCATTGATCTGCCAGCCTGGGAGCTGATGGAAGATCCGGGGTTCGTGCCACCGCTTCCGAGCGCCGAGTACCCGGAAATCGAAGCCGACTTCAAATACTTCCAGAAGGTCTTTGCCGACACTTACTTCAAGACCATCTCCGACTCGCTCAAGTGGCACGCGCCGAACCAGTTGCTGCTCGGCGGCCGTTTCGCGATCAGCACGCCGGAAGCGGTGGAGTCCTGCGCCCAGTACTGCGACGTGTTGAGTTTCAACATGTACACCTTGCAACCCCAGGACGGTTACGACTTCGCCAAACTGCGCAGTCTCGACAAACCGGTGCTGATCACCGAGTTCAATTTCGGCTCGGCTGATCGTGGCCCGTTCTGGGGCGGCGTCACGCCGTTGGCGAAGGAGGCGGACCGCGGTGCGGCTTATGCCAACTTCCTCAAGCAGGCCTTGAGCGAGCCGTCGATTGTTGGCGTGCATTGGTTTCAGTACCTCGATCAACCGGTCACCGGGCGTCTGCTTGACGGTGAAAACGGTCACTTCGGGTTGGTGGGCATTACTGATCTGCCGTTCCAGGGTTTTGTCGATAGCGTGCGCAAGAGCAACCTGGCGACGGTCGAGCAATTGGGCAAGGAGGCCGAGAAGGCTACGGCCGCCGCCGACAAAGCCAGCCACGACGCCGAGGGCGGGCGCAAGGCCGAGGCCGGCAAGGGGCCGGGGAAGGGCGCTGGTGGGCATTCCGGCAAAGGTCATTAAATTCTGAGGCAGCCAAGATCGCAGCCTTCGGCAGCTCCTACAGGGGAAGTGTGAACACCTTGTAGGAGCTGCCGCAGGCTGCGATCTTTTGATTTTCATCTTGATCTTGAATTGACCGCCCAGCCCGCCCCTGTTCCAAAAAACCTCAAGGGCTGGAACAATGCGGCCCACTTTACAGAACGTTTTCCGGGGAGTTGCGGGTGCAGATTCAGGGTCATTACGAGCTTAAGTTCGAAGCGGTGCGAGAGGCGTTCGCTGCGCTGTTCGACGATCCCCAGGAGCGTGGCGCAGCGTTGTGCGTTCAGATTGGTGGCGAAACCGTCCTCGATCTGTGGGCCGGCACTGCCGACAAGGACGGGGCCGAGGCCTGGCACAGCGACACCATCGCCAACCTGTTCTCCTGCACCAAGACTTTTACCGCTGTCACCGCGCTGCAACTGGTGGCCGAAGGCAAGCTGCAACTGGATGCCCCGGTCGCGCGCTACTGGCCTGAGTTCGCCGCCGCCGGCAAAGAGTCCGTCACCCTGCGACAATTGCTCTGCCATCAGGCCGGCCTTCCGGCATTGCGCGAGTTACTGGCCCCCGAAGCCCTTTACGACTGGCAAACCATGGTCGACGCCCTGGCCGCCGAAACGCCATGGTGGACGCCGGGCGAAGGCCATGGTTACGCGGCGATCACCTATGGCTGGCTGGTCGGTGAATTGCTGCGCCGTGCCGACGGTCGTGGACCGGGGGAATCCATCGTCGCGCGGGTCGCCAAGCCGTTGGGCCTGGACTTCCATGTCGGCCTGGCCGACGAAGAGTTCCATCGCGTGGCCCACATTGCGCGGGGCAAGGGCAATGTCGGCGATGCGGCCGCCCAGCGCCTGCTGCAAGTGACCATGCGTGAGCCAACGGCCATGACGACCCGGGCGTTCACCAACCCGCCGTCGATCATGACCAGCACCAACAAACCCGAGTGGCGACGCATGCAGCAGCCGGCCGCCAATGGCCATGGCAATGCCCGCAGCCTGGCCGGCTTCTATGCAGGCCTGCTCGATGGCAGCTTGCTGGAAAGCGAAATGCTCGATGAACTGACCCGCGAGCACAGCCTCGGCGAGGACAAGACTTTACTGACCCAGACCCGTTTCGGCCTGGGTTGCATGCTCGATCAACCGGACGTTGCCAATGCCACCTTCGGCCTTGGTCCGCGGGCGTTTGGTCATCCCGGCGCCGGCGGTTCCATCGGTTTTGCTGACCCGGAGCACGATGTGGCCTTCGGATTTGTGACAAATACCCTGGGGCCGTACGTCTTGATGGATCCGCGTGCGCAAAAGCTGGTGCGGGTTCTGGCCACTTGTCTGTAAAAGCGCTTATCGGGTTCCGGTGCTGGAACCCGATTGCCTTTCCAGTTTCAAAGCGTTTGTTTATACGGGCCGATGTGGCCTGATTTTTTTGACTTCATTTTTGTGGATATCCAATGTCATCCAATAAAACCCTCGCCTTGGCCCTGTGCTTCGCTATTACCGGTTGCGCACAGACTCCACAGAGAGATGCGACAGCCCCCGTTGCCAAGACTGAAAGTGGCAGCCATTGGTACTGGCCATTCGGTTCCGACGAGAGCGCCGGCAAGCCTGCGGCCAAGCCGGAGGTGAAACCTGAAGTCAAACCCGTTGCGGTGGCCAAGGCCGAAACCGATAGCGGCAGCAAGTGGTGGTGGCCGTTCGGCGGCAGCAAGCAGAGCGCCGCCAAGGCTGTGCCGATGCCAGATCCAAAAGTCACCCAGGCCTGGCTTGACGACTACGAACCGCGCCTGCGCGAGGCGGTCAAGGGCAGCAACCTGCAACTCGAGCGCCGTGAAAACGTGCTGGTGGTGACTGCGCCGGTCGAAGGCTCGTTCAACCCTGATCGTCCGGCCATGCTGCTGCCGGTCACACTCGGTCCGTTTACCCGCATTGCCAAAATCCTTGAAGCCGATCCACAGACCGCGGTCCTGATCCTCGGCCACAGCGATACGTCCGGTGCGGCGTCTGCCAACGTCAAGCTGAGCCAGGAACGTGCCCAGGCCGTCGCGGCGATTTTCCGTCTCAGTGGTTTGCAGCGTGATCGCCTGATGCTGCGTGGCCTGGGCGGTGATGCGCCGCGCGCCGCCAACGACAGCGCGGAAGGGCGTGCGTTGAACCGCCGCGTGGAGCTGCTGGTGACCCCGCAAAACACCATGGTCGCACTGCTGAGCAAGTACAACATGCCGGCGCCGGCCCCTGTGAGCAAGGTCACTGCCGCTGATGTCAAGCCGGTCGCCAAGCCTGTGACACCGGCCCCGGCTGCGAAAAAAGCGACCGTCCCGACCACGAAAAAAGCGCCAGCCAAAAAAGCTCCGGCCAAGAAATCACCTGCGAAAACCGCAACGCCGGCGAAAAAGACTACGCCAGCCAAAGCCTCCGCGGCTGACAAGAAAGGCGCCGCCACCGATACTGCAAAGCAGTGATTCGTTAACCAAAAGGAATGCGCCATGACCCAGGGCCTGGCTGATATGCGTCGTGACTACACCCGTGACGGCCTGACCGAGGCACAAGCCCCGGCCGAGCCGTTTGCGCTGTTCCACCAGTGGTTCGCCGACGCGGTGAAAACCGAACAGGCGCCGGTGGAAGCCAACGCCATGACCCTGGCTACCGTTGACCAGGACGGTCGACCGCACTGTCGCATTTTGTTGCTCAAGGGCCTGGACGAACAGGGCTTCACCTTTTTTACCAACTACGACAGCGCCAAGGGCCAGCACCTGGCCGTGAATCCGTTCGCGGCCATGACGTTTTTCTGGCCGGCGCTGGAGCGCCAGGTGCGCATCGAAGGGCGGGTGGTGAAGGTCACGCCTGAGGAGTCCGACGCCTATTATCAGGTCCGTCCGCTGGGCAGTCGCCTGGGGGCCTGGGCATCGCCGCAGAGCCGTGTGATCGCCGATCGTGGCGCGCTCGAAGCGTTGCTCAAGGACACCGAGCACCGTTTCAGCGACACCCAGCCGCATTGCCCGGAACACTGGGGCGGTTATCGCCTGCTGCCGGAGCGCATTGAATTCTGGCAGGGCCGCCCAAGCCGCCTGCACGACCGCCTCAATTACCGCCAGCAGGGCACCGGCTGGATTCTTGAACGTCTGGCCCCCTGAGCCGTTTACCTACCGGGATAGCCTGCCGCAGCGGCCTCTAGCCACTTCGGCAGGTCTCGACGCTTGATCTTCTGCACCTGAGCGCTCGCCAACTGTTCGAGCATGAAGGCTTTTTTCTGCTCGTCCTTGCCCGCCAGCGCTAGCGCCAGGTCGCGGTCCATCCAGCGTTTGATCCGTACGTACAACCATCCGTGGAAGTACAGACCAGCGACGGTAGTAACGAAAATGATAAAGTAGTCCATGAAAATCCTTGGCCAGTGGGGCAGTTTTCCGATTTTGCCGCTACTGTGTGAGTTCGTGGAGGCGCCTTAACGGAGCCTGAATCAAACCAATTTTACCCGGGCGGTGCCGTGACAGGCGTCAAGCTGCGGAGTTTAATGAATATCTGTTTCTTTGGAGTTGATGCTATGCGTAAGTCTGTTCTGCTGGTTGCTTCCTTTTCCACGATGGCGATGTTGCTCACTGGTTGCCAATCGAACCTGACCGGTGACTCCTACTCCCGTGACGAGGCGCGTCGTGTGCAGACCGTTCGCATGGGCACCATCGAAGCATTGCGTCCGGTGAAAATCGAAGGCACCAAAACCCCGATCGGCGGCGCTGCAGGCGCAGTGGTCGGCGGCGTTGGCGGTAGCTCCATCGGTGGTGGCAAAGGCAGCGTCGTTGCTGCCGTCATCGGTGCTGTGGCCGGCGGTCTGCTCGGTTCGGCCGCTGAAGAAGGCCTGACCCGCACCCAGGGCGTGGAAATCACCGTGCGCGAAGACGATGGCAGCATGCGCGCCTACGTTCAGGAAGTTCAGCCGAACGAGGTGTTCCGTGTTGGCGAGCGTGTGCGCATCGCCAGTGTGAATGGCACCAGCCGCGTTTCGCACTAAGCGCAAACACCGGATAAACAAAAAACCCGATCAGGTGACTGATCGGGTTTTTTGTTTTTGGCTGAGACGAGTCTTGATTGGCGCCAGGCGTTATCGCGGTTTATCAGGATGCCAGGCTGGAGTTCTTGCGGCTCGCCATCGCCGTCACCCCATAACCGATCAGCGCGGCCAGAATCGAACCGGTCAGGATCCCCATGCGGTCCATCCCGGCGAAATCACTCACGCCCGGCTCAAAGGCCAGCGAGCCGACAAACAGGCTCATGGTGAAGCCGATGCCGCAGAGAATCGCCACGCCCAATATCTGGCCCCAATTGGCGCCTTGGGGCAGGGCGGCGATACCGGTTTTCACGGCCAGCCAGGTCAGGCCGAAGACACCGACGGTCTTGCCCAGCAACAGCCCGATGGCGATGCCCATGGGGACGTGGTGAGTGAAGCTTTCGACGGTGACACCGCTCAGGGACAGGCCGGCATTGGCAAACGCGAACAGCGGCAGGATGCCGTAGGCGACCCACGGGTGCAGGGCGTGTTCCAGGGTCAGCAATGGCGAGGGCTCGGCATTTTTCGTGCGCAGCGGAATGCAGAAAGCCAGGGTTACACCGGCCAGGGTGGCGTGGACACCGCTCTTGAGCACGCAGACCCAGAGAATCAAGCCAATGATCATGTAGGGCCCGAGCTTGACCACGCCGAGCCGGTTCATCCCGATCAGCGCGGCAATACAGGCCGCGGCCAGCGCCAGGGACAGGGTCGACAGCGCACCGGAATAGAAGATCGCAATGATGATGATCGCGCCGAGGTCGTCGATGATCGCCAGGGTCATCAGGAACAGTTTCAGCGAGACCGGAACGCGTTTGCCCAGCAGCGCCAGCACACCAAGGGCGAAGGCGATGTCGGTAGCGGTCGGGATTGCCCAGCCGTTGAGGGCCGGTGGCGTGTCGCGATTGAGGTACCAGTAGATCAGCGCCGGCACTACCATGCCGCCAATCGCCGCCGCGCCAGGCAGGACGATTTGCGACGGTTTGGACAACTGGCCGTCGAGGACTTCGCGCTTCACTTCCAGGCCAATCAGCAGGAAAAACAGCGCCATCAGGCCGTCGTTGATCCACAGCAGCAACGGCTTGGCGATTTTAAGCGCGCCGATCTGCGCCACCACGGGGGTGTCCAGCAGGCCGTTGTACAGCCACGACAGCGGCGAGTTGTTGATGATTAGAGCCAGAACGGCAGCGGCGATCAGTAACAGACCGCTGGCAGCTTCCAACTGAAAGAAACGCGTGAAAGTGCTACGCAGAGGCAAGGTCGCTCTCCATCCGTGAATTCAAAAGGTGTTACACCCTAACAAGTACTGTTAGTTGTTAAAACAAAAGTTATATTCTTTTTTGTTATATGCTGTTACAGAGTGAACCGCCAGTACCGAGCAGAGCCTAGCAGTTGCCGGGCGTATTGGACCTCAGCTGTACCTGTGCTGGATGTAGGTTTTTTCCTAAGCTTGTTGGATGAGCCTCGATAAAAGGCCGACCCCTGCCCGATTCAACGAGAAAACCATCATGAGCGACAACCGACAGTGGTCCCGCGAAGCGATCCGGATCATCGAAGCCGATTTCCAGCGCAGCGCCGACACCCACTTGATCCCCTTGCCGCTGCCGGGTTTTCCAGGCATCGAGTTGTACTTCAAGGATGAATCCAGCCACCCCACGGGCAGTCTCAAGCACCGACTGGCCCGTTCGCTGTTCCTGTACGCGCTGTGTAATGGCTGGCTCAAGCCAGGAGCGCCGGTCATTGAGGCTTCCAGCGGTTCCACGGCGATTTCCGAAGCGTACTTCGCGCGCATGCTGGGCTTGCCGTTCATTGCGGTGATGCCGGCGACTACCTCGAAAGAAAAGATCGCGCAAATCGCCTTCTATGGCGGCCAAAGCCACCTGGTGGACGATCCGACCCAGATCTACGCCGAGTCCGAACGACTGGCCCGCGAAAACGACGGGCACTTCATTGACCAGTTCACCTACGCCGAGCGCGCCACCGACTGGCGGGCGAACAACAACATTGCCGAGTCGATCTTTCATCAGATGCGTTTCGAGCAGCATCCCGAGCCGAGCTGGCTGATTTCCAGTCCCGGTACCGGGGGCACCACGGCCACCCTGGGCCGATATGTGCGTTATCGCCAGTATTGCACCCGCGTGCTGTGTGCCGATGCCGAGCGTTCGGTGTTCTTCGATTACTACCAGACCGGCGATGCCAGCCTGCGACTGGACCACGGCTCGCGGATCGAAGGTATCGGCCGGCCGCGTGTGGAGGCGTCGTTTCTGCCCAAGGTGATCGACGCGATGGTCAAGGTGCCGGATGCCTTGTCACTGGCGGCCATGCACTACCTGGCGGAGCGTTTGGGACGCCATGTGGGCGGGTCGAGCGGGACCAACCTGATCGGCGCACTGATGGCCGCTCAGCACATGAAGGCGCAGGGGGAGACGGGGTCGATGGTGGCGATTCTGTGTGACAGCGGCGAGCGCTACGCCACAACCTATTACGATCAGGATTGGCTCAAGGCTCAGGGATATGAGTTGAGTGGTTTGATGGCTGCGGTAGCGGCGACGGTGGAGCGGGGTGAGGCGCTGCCGGCTAGCGTGTTGCGCGCCAATATCTGACACAAATGAAAAGATCGCAGCCTTCGGCAGCTCCTACAGGGAATGGTGTAAATCCTGTAGGAGCTGCCGAAGGCTGCGATCTTTTGCTCTAAGGCTTAAGCCTCCAGGCCGAGGATGTCCCGAGCCACAGCCTCTGCAATCCGAATCCCGTCAACACCCGCCGACAGAATCCCGCCCGCATAACCGGCACCCTCACCGGCCGGGAACAGGCCTTTCACGTTCAGGCTCTGCAACGACTCGTTACGGGTAATGCGCAGCGGTGAGGAGGTTCGGGTCTCGATGCCGGTCAACACCGCGTCGTGCAGCGAGTAACCACGAATCTGCTTCTCGAACGCCGGCAGGGCTTCGCGAATCGCTTCGATGGCGAACGCCGGCAGTGCCAACGCCAGGTCACCCAGGGCTACGCCCGGCTTGTAGGACGGTTCGACGCTGCCCAGTTCGGTGGACGGTTTGCCCGCGATAAAATCGCCGACCAGTTGCGCCGGGGCTTCGTAGTTGCTGCCGCCCAGCACAAAGGCGTGGGATTCCAGGCGCTCCTGCAGCTCGATACCGGCCAGCGGGCCGCCCGGGTAATCGACTTCCGGCGTGATGCCAACGACGATACCGGAGTTGGCATTGCGCTCGTTACGCGAGTACTGGCTCATGCCGTTGGTGACCACGCGGTTCGGCTCGGAAGTCGCTGCCACCACAGTACCGCCCGGGCACATGCAGAAGCTGTAGACCGAGCGGCCGTTCTTGGCGTGGTGCACCAGTTTGTAGTCGGCGGCGCCCAGTTTCGGGTGGCCGGCGTACTTGCCCAGGCGCGCACGGTCGATCAGCGACTGCGGGTGTTCGATGCGGAAACCCACCGAGAACGGCTTGGCTTCCATGAACACACCACGGCCGTGGAGCATGCGGAAAGTGTCGCGGGCGCTGTGGCCAAGGGCCAGGATCACGTGTTTCGAATGAATCTGTTCGCCGCCATTGAGTTCGACGCCGACCAGTTGTCCGTCTTCGATCAGCACGTCGGTGACACGCTGCTGGAAGCGCACTTCACCGCCCAGGGCGCGAATCTGCTCACGCATGTTTTCCACCACGCCGGTCAGACGGAACGTACCGATGTGCGGTTTGCTGACGTAGAGGATTTCTTCCGGGGCACCGGCCATGACGAATTCGTGCAGGACTTTACGACCGAGGAATTTCGGGTCCTTGATCTGGCTGTAGAGCTTGCCGTCGGAGAATGTCCCTGCTCCGCCTTCACCGAACTGCACGTTGGATTCCGGGTTGAGCACGCTTTTGCGCCACAGGCCCCAAGTGTCCTTGGTGCGCTGGCGTACTTCGGTGCCGCGTTCGAGGATGATCGGCTTGAAGCCCATTTGCGCCAGCAGCAGCCCGGCGAAAATCCCGCACGGGCCGAAGCCGACGACGATCGGCCGCGCGCTCAGGTCGGCCGGTGCCTGGCCTACCGCTTTGTAGCTGACATCAGGCGCCACGTTGACGTTACGGTCATCGGCAAACTTGTGCAGGACCAAAGCCTCATCGCGAACTTCAAGGTCGATGGTGTAGATGAAGCACAGCTCGGAGGACTTTTTTCGCGCATCGTAGCTGCGCTTGAACAAGGTGAAATCGAGCAGGTCATCGCTGGCAAGCCCTAAGCGCTGCACGATGGCAGGGCGCAGGTCTTCTTCGGGATGGTCGATCGGCAACTTGAGTTCGGTGATTCGTAACATGGCAGGATCCGGTTCGCGGGGCGCACAACTGCGCCAGGGCGTTTGAAGCCCGCGATTATAAGCCCCAAAGGCAATGCCCAGTGAGGCAAAAACCGCCTCTCGTCGAATCAGTCGTCGCGCGAGCCGCCGAAATACCCGCATCCACGCTGGACCTGGCCGTCAACGCGCAGCTCGGCACTCATGTGCTGGATGCTGCCAGTGCTGCTGTCGACGCAACGTTGCGGCGCAACCCACAGTTCGATGTGTTGGTTATTGGCTTCGGTGCTGAGGTTGAAACGGCCATCGCCCAGTTGCTCTTCCACGTAGGGCACGGCGAGGGGAGGCTGGCCGGCGCGGTCAATGACCATGCCTTTGCCGCTGACCTTGACGTTCCATTCCGGCGTATGGCCGGCGGCGCGCAGGATCAGCAGTTTGAAGTTCGGATCGTCGCACGCGGTGCCTGAGCGCTCGACACGGTACAACTGCTCCAGATCGACCTGACCGTCACCACCGCTGCCGGCCACAACCCGCCCACGCACGTCGGCAAACAGTTTGCCCTGCTTGTCCGCCAGGTTTGCCGCCTGCTGCAGGACGCTGGTACCACCCGTGTCGTTGACCACATAGCGGTTTGCCTGGTTGCACGGCTGGAACAGCAGCTTGCCGTCCGCCGCGGTCAGCTGGCCTTGCATGCGTGTCTGGCCGACGTGGGAGTCGCTCTGCCGTTCACCCTCGAACAACTGGCAAGCGGCGAACAGCGGAAGCAGGGCAACGAGGACTAGGGAACGGGCAACACGCATCTTGGGGTCTCCTGACAAGTGTCGCCACGTTACTCAGGCTGACCGTTCATCACAACCCGTTATTGCCTCCACTATGTACAGGCACTGTCACAACCTGTGTGCTTCGGTCTTCAGATGTGAAAGGTCTGACCGGTCTGCAACCCTTCCACGCTCTTGGCGTAGGCCAATGCAACATCCGCTGCAGGAACCGGCTTGAAGCCACGGAAGTACGGCGCGTATTTGCCCATGGCTTCCACCAGCACGTTCGGACTGATCGAATTCACCCGCAGACCGCGCGGCAGTTCGATGGCGGCGGCGCGGACGAAGCTGTCCAACGCTCCGTTGACCAAGGCTGCCGACGCGCCGCTGTAAATCGGATCGTGACTGAGCACGCCAGTGGTGAAGGTGAACGATGCGCCGTCATTGGCGAACTCGCGGCCGATCAACAGCAGGTTGACCTGGCCCATGAGTTTATCTTTCAGGCCCAGGGTAAAGCTCTCCTCGGTCATCTCATTGAGCGGTGCGAAGGTCACGTTGCCGGCGGCACACACCAGTGCATCGAATTTGCCGGTCTGCTCGAACAGTTTGCGAATCGAGGTGCTGTCGCTGATGTCCACCTGAAAATCGCCGCTGTTACGGCCAATCCGGATGATTTCGTGGCGTTGCGACAGTTCCTTGTCGACTGCCGAACCGATGGTGCCGTTTGCGCCGATCAAAAGAATTTTCATGGGGGCTGATCCTCGTATGGGTTGAACGAGGTATCAGTTTAGGGTGGTTTTTTCCGTAGATAAGCGCACTAATAGGCAACCTTTGGTTTTCAAATGGAAACAATCCATGAGCGAGATGGATGACCTGGCCGCGTTCGCCGTATTGATCGAAGCGGGAAGTTTCACCCTGGCGGCGCAGCAGCTCGGTTGCAGCAAAGGCCAGCTGTCCAAGCGCATCAGCCAGCTAGAAGCGCAGTTTTCCGTGGTGCTGTTGCAACGTACCACCCGCCGCTTGAGCCTGACCGCCGCCGGTGCTGCGTTGTTGCCCCAGGCACAGGCGCTGGTGGTGCAAGTCGAGCGGGCGCGTCAGGCCCTGGCGCGTCTGAAGGACGACATGGCCGGTCCGGTGCGGATGACGGTGCCGGTGTCGCTCGGGGAAACCTTCTTCGATGGGTTGTTGCTGGAGTTCTCCGCCAAATACCCTCAGGTGCAGATTGAGCTGGAGCTCAACAACAGCTACCGCGAACTGTCCCGCGACGGCTTCGATCTGGCGATTCGTTCTGACGTGGCGATTGACCAGCGACTGGTGGCGCGTCCGTTGCTGGCGTGGCAAGAACTGACCTGTGCCAGTCCGGCTTATCTGGAACAATACGGTGAGCCGCAAACGCCCCAGGCGCTGGCCGAACATCGCTGCCTGCTCAACAGCCATTACAGCGGCCGCGAAGAATGGCTGTATCACCAGCAGCATGAATTGTTGCGGGTGCGGGTGTCGGGGCCGTTCGCCAGCAACCACTACAACCTGTTGAAGAAAGCCGCACTGGTCGGTGCCGGTATTGCGCGCCTGCCGTCCTACTGTTTGCCAACGGAGCTGGCGGACGGGCGTTTGCGATGGCTGCTGCGCGATTATCAGACCCGCAGCATGCCGATGTATCTGGTGCATCCGTATCAGGGCGGTTTGCCCAAGCGCACGCAGGTACTGGCGGATTATTTGATCGGGTGGTTCAAGCGCAGCGGGGAGGTGCTGGATCGGCTGTAATCCTCACACGCGCCCTGTAGGAGCTGGCTTGCCAGCGAAGACGGTGGATCAGCCAACATCATCGTTGAATGTGAAAGCGCATTCGCTGGCAAGCCAGCTCCTACAGGAATGTACGCAGGCATAAAAAAACGGCCCGAAGGCCGTTTTCTGTTTAACGCAATGGTTTAGCCACCGAGGTACGCTTCGCGCACTTTCGGGTCGGTCAGCAGCGCTTCGCCGGTGCCTTGCATCACCACCCGGCCGTTCTCCAGCACGTAGGCGCGGTCAGCGATTTTCAGCGCCTGGTTGGCGTTCTGCTCGACCAGGAACACCGTCACACCGTCCTTGCGCAGCTGTTCGATGATGTCGAAGATCTGCTGGATGATGATCGGTGCCAGGCCCAGGGAAGGCTCGTCGAGCAGCAACAGCTTGGGCTTGCTCATCAGCGCACGGCCGATGGCGAGCATTTGCTGTTCGCCACCGGACATGGTGCCGCCACGCTGGGCGAAGCGTTCTTTCAGGCGTGGGAAAAGTCCGAGGACCTTGTCCATCTGTTCCTGATAATCGCCCTTGTCGGTGAAGAAACCACCCATGGAGAGGTTTTCTTCCACGGTCAGGCGGGAAAACACCCGACGACCTTCCGGTACCACGGCGATGCTCTTGCGCATGATCTGCGAGGAGTCCTGACCGACCAGTTCCTCACCCATGTAGCGGATGCTGCCGCTGTGGGCCTGCGGCGAACCGCAGAGCGTCATCAGCAGGGTCGACTTGCCGGCACCGTTGGCGCCGATCAGGGTCACGATCTCGCCCTGACGGACTTCGACGTTGACGCTGTGCAGGGCCTGGATCTTGCCGTAGAAGGTG
The DNA here is from genome assembly GCF_056402295.1 of Pseudomonas sp. P4_B3. NCBI lineage: Bacteria > Pseudomonadati > Pseudomonadota > Gammaproteobacteria > Pseudomonadales > Pseudomonadaceae > Pseudomonas > Pseudomonas sp. P4_B3. The sequence continues at coordinate 44,546 of NZ_JBFUHR010000009.1, read as the reverse complement.
GAAACGTTTTCGAACTGCAGCATTTACGCTTCCCCCAGGTAGGCTTTGATCACTTCAGGATTGTCGCGGATCTGTTCCGGCGTGCCGTTGGCCAGGGGGGTGCCCTGGTTGATCACGACGATGTGGTCGGAAATGCTCATGACCAGTTTCATGTCGTGTTCGATCAGCAGCACGGTGACGTTGTGCTCCTCACGCAGCACACTGATCAGCGCCTTGAGGTCTTCGGTTTCCTTTGGGTTCAGGCCGGCGGCCGGTTCGTCGAGCATGAGGATCCGCGGACGGGTCATCATGCAGCGGGCGATTTCCAGGCGACGTTGCTGACCGTAGGCCAGGGTGCCGGCCGGACGGTTGGCGAACTCCTTGAGGTGAACCTTTTCCAGCCAGTACTCGGCGTACTCCATGGCCTCGCGTTCGCTTCTGCGAAATGACGGGGTCTTGAACAGGCCGGACAGGAAGTTGGTGTTCAAGTGACGGTGCTGGGCGATCAAGAGGTTCTCGACCGCGGTCATGTCCTTGAACAGCCGCACGTTCTGGAAAGTACGCACCACGCCCTTGAGGGCGATCTTGTGGCCGGGCAGGCCCTCGATGGCCTCGCCGTCCAGCAGGATGCTGCCGCCGCTCGGCTTGTAGAAGCCGGTCAGGCAGTTGAACACGGTGGTCTTGCCGGCGCCGTTGGGGCCGATCAGTGCCACGACCTGCTTTTCCTTCACGCTCAGGGCTACGCCGTTGACCGCCAGCAAACCGCCGAAGCGCATGCTCAGATTTTCTACTTTAAGGATCTCGCGGCTCATTTACGCAGCTCCATGTGAGGACGTTGCATGGGCAGCAGACCTTGAGGACGCCAGATCATCATCAGCACCATCAAGGCACCGAACATCAACATGCGGTATTCGCTGAAGTCACGCATCAGCTCGGGCAACAGAATCATTACGACGGCCGCGAGGACCACGCCCAATTGCGAGCCCATGCCGCCCAGCACCACGATGGCGAGGATGGTGGCCGATTCGATGAAGGTAAATGACTCCGGCGTCACCAGACCCTGACGTGCAGCGAAGAAGCTACCGGCAAATCCGGCGAAGCAGGCGCCCAGGGTGAAGGCCGACAGCTTGATCACGGTCGGGTTCAGGCCCAAGGCACGGCAGGCGATTTCGTCTTCACGCAAGGCTTCCCAGGCACGGCCGATCGGCATACGCAGCAGACGGTTGATCACGAACAGCGCGAACAGCGCCAGCAACAGCGCCACCAGGTAGAGGAATACCACCTTGCTGACCGGGTTGTAAGTCAAGCCGAAGTACTCGTGGAAGGTCTGCATGCCTTCGGCGGCCGTTCTATCGAAGCTCAGACCGAACAGCGACGGTTTGGGGATGTTGCTGATGCCGTTCGGTCCGCCCGTGAGGTCCGTCAGGTTACGCAGGAACAGACGGATGATCTCACCGAAGCCCAGGGTCACGATCGCCAGATAGTCACCGCGCAGACGCAGCACCGGGAAGCCCAGCAGGAAGCCGAACGTCGCAGACATCAGTCCGGCGATGGGCAGGCAGATCCAGAAGCTCAGGCCGTAGTAGTGCGACAGCAGCGCATAGCTGTAGGCGCCCACCGCGTAGAAACCGACGTAGCCCAGGTCGAGCAACCCCGCCAGACCGACCACGATGTTCAGGCCCAGACCGAGCAGTACATAGATCAGAATCAGCGTGGCGATATCCACCGCACCGCGCGAGCCGAAGAACGGCCACACCAGAGCGACCACGATCAACCCCATGATGATCCAGCGTTGGGTGCTGGGCAGGGTCATGAAGTGGCTGACCTTCGGCGAAACCAGCGAGCCTTTCGGCGCTGACTTCATCATGGTGCTCCACTGCTTGTCGAACAGCACCCGCAGGAACATCAGCACCGAGCTGGCGGTGATGATGAACAGCGTGGAGGTACTGGCACCCAGTACTTCGAGGTTGATGCCGGCGATGGACAGTTTCAGACCGAGTACCGGATAGGCCACGGCCCAGACCAGCAGGGCGCTGAACAGCGCTTGTTTAAGATTCCTAGTCATACTTTCTCAATCTCCGGACGCCCCAACAGGCCGGTTGGCCGGAATAACAACACCAGAACCAGAAGGCCGAAAGCCACCACGTCCTTGTACTGGTCACCGAATATATCGGCACCGAATGCTTCCGCCACCCCCAGCACCAGACCACCGAGCATGGCGCCCGGAATGCTGCCGATGCCACCCAGTACCGCCGCGGTAAAGGCCTTGAGGCCCACCAGGAATCCGGCGTTCGGGTTGATCACGCCATACTGCATGCTGAGCAATACAGCCGCCACGGCCGCCAGGGCGGCACCGATAACGAAGGTCAGGGCGATGATGTTGTTGGTGTTGATGCCCAGCAGGTTGGCCATCTTGATGTCTTCGGCACAGGCCCGGCAGGCACGTCCCAAGCGTGAACGCGAGATGAACTGGGTGAGGCAGAGCATCACCACCAGGGTCACCACGAACACCAGGATCTGCATGTAGGAAATCAGCACTTCCTGTGCTCCGCCCGGACCGAAACTGAAGCTGCCCGGAATCAGGTTGGGGATCGATTTGTCCTTGGAGTCCTGCGAGAGCAGTACGGAGTTTTGCAGGAAGATCGACATGCCGATGGCCGAGATCAGCGGGATCAGGCGGTTACTGCCCCGCAGGGGGCGGTAGGCGATCCGTTCGATGCTGTAGCCGTAGGCACTGGTTACAACGATGGTCGCCAGGAATGCGGCGGTCATCAACAGTGGCAGAGAATGGATACCCAGCATGGCCAGTCCGGCAAGGACGATGAAGGCCACGTAGGAGCCGATCATGTAGACCTCGCCATGGGCGAAGTTGATCATTCCAATAATGCCGTAAACCATTGTGTAGCCAATGGCAATCAGGGCATAGGTGCTGCCAATGGTCAGACCATTAACCAGCTGTTGGAAGAAGTGATAGATCTCAGGCATTACAACGCTCCTAAAAACCTGATACGCATTTCACTGGTGGAGTCATGTTCCGGCCCGGGCTGTGTGGTCTGTAGCCACCTTCGCACGAGCGTTTGCCAGCGAACCGCTGGTGACGGTTTTAAGATTTTCAGGTAAGTCAGCTCCCGGATCGCGGGACTCTGACCTATTAACCTCGTAAAACAAAGCCCACTGCTTGCGCAGTGGGCTCTATTACTTATGGAGCCAGTTTACTGAGGCGAAACTTCGGTCTTTGGTTTACCGAAATGCCACTGATAAACCACGAACTTGAAGTCCTTCAGGTCGCCCTTTTCGTCGAACGACAGGTCGCCGGTCGGAGTCTTGAAGGTGCCTTTGTGAATGGCTTCAGCCACCTTGGCGGTGTCTTCGCTCTTCGCTGCCTTGATGCCTTCGGCGATCACTTCGACAGCCGAGTAGGCCGGGAACACGAACGGGCCGGTCGGGTCCTGTTTCTTGGCGGCGAACGCCTCAACCAGCGCCTTGTTGGACGGGTCCTGGTCGAAAGACTTCGGCAGGGTCACCAACAGGCCTTCGGAAGCGTCCTGGGCGATTTGCGAGATGGAGTCGTTGCCCACACCTTCAGGCCCCATGAACTTGGCGTTCAGGCCCTTTTCCTTGGATTGACGCAGGATCAGGCCCAGTTCCGGGTGGTAGCCGCCGTAGTAGACGAAGTCGACGTTGGCTTGCTTGAGCTTCTGGATGATCGAGGAGAAGTCCTTGTCACCGGCGTTGAGGCCTTCGAACACGGCAACCTTGACGCCTTTGCCTTCGAGGGTTTTCTTCACGGAAGTGGCGATGCCTTCACCGTATTGCTGTTTGTCGTGCAGCACAGCAACGATTTTCGGTTTTACGTGGTTGGCGATGTAGTTACCGGCAGCAGGGCCCTGGGCGCTGTCCAGGCCGATGGTGCGGAACACCATTTTGTAACCACGTGCGGTGATGTCCGGGCTGGTGGCAGCCGGGGTGATCATGATCACGCCTTCGTCTTCGTAGATGTCCGAAGCCGGTTGAGTGGAGCTGGAGCAGAGGTGACCGACAACGAATTTCACACCATCGTTGACCACTTTGTTGGCGACGGCCACGGCTTGTTTAGGGTCGCACGCGTCGTCGTATTCCTTGGCTTCGAGCATCTTTCCGTCGACGCCGCCCTTGGCGTTGATCTGCTCGATGGCCATCTTGGCACCGATGAACTGCATGTCGCCGTATTGAGTGACCGGGCCGGTTTTAGGGCCTGCGATGCCGATCTTGATGGTGTCAGCTGCGAACGAATGGCTGGCAACCCCGGCCAGAACCATAGCGGCAAACAGTTTGGAAATCTGCTTAGTAGCCTTAGTCATAGTGCTCCACTCTTACTGTTGTAGTTTTTATAGTCCTGGCGCCGATGGCAGCAGAACCGGGTCAGATATCCACGACATCCCCCCGGAAATGCCCCCCGGCAACTGTACCGGTACAGTGTAGAGCGCCGATTGTCAGCCTGGGAAGGCGGCGCCGGGGGGCAAAACCTGCAGGTGTCGCTTTATTGAAAGAAAAAGACAGAATTGCGGCGGGGGTGTTGAAGGGCTTATAGCCGGATTCAGTGCATTCCCTGGCTTTACTGCGCTTTTCATTTCGGTCACTCAATTGCATCCGGGTTTTTCTGCCAGACCAGCGACGTTATCATTCGCGTCGATTTCTTTTCCGGACAGTCCCATGAATCAAGAACCTAGCACCCTCTATGCCAAGCTGCTTGGTGAAACCGCATCTATTACCTGGAAAGAGCTGGAGCCGTTCTTCGCCAAGGGTGCCCTATTGTGGGTCGATCCCGGCCTGGATTTGATCGCCGCCGCCGAGGCCGTGGCCCAGGATGAAGGGGAGAAAGTGGCCGCCTGGCTGGCTGCTGACAAACTCGCCAAGCTCTCTGAAACACGGGCGCTGGATCTTTTTGAACGTGATCCACAGTTGTGGGCCGTGGTTGTTTCGCCGTGGATTCTGGTCCAGGAAAGGGCGCAGGCTTGAAAGATTGCACCTGTTTAGTGCGTTCATTTCAGGGGGAAAAGTGTGTAGCCGGGTAGCGTGATGGCATGTTGCCGTAGAGAAAGGCCACAGCTTCACGGTGACGTAAACGTAACGGGAACAGTTGAGAGGGCAACTGAACGGCTGCTCAATTGTTTCTGGATGTGGATAAAAGAAAAAGATCGCAGCCTGCGGCAGCTCCTACAGGGCCAGGTGTACGCCCGTAGGAGCTGCCGCAGGCTGCGATCTTTTCAGGTTTAAGCCGTCTTGCCCGTATGGTTGTTCAACGAAATGACCTTGGTCTTGCCAATGCGGTGACGGTAGATCTCGCGCAGGTACTTGATCGCTTTCTTCACACAGTCGCGCGACAGGCGGATGTCGTTGATCGAGACGAATTTTTCCTTGTCGTTGATCAGCTCACGGTACTTCTTCTCATACATTGGTTTGATCGCGTACCAGTTGGTATCGAGGATCTTCGCCGGGTTCTCGAATTCGTTGAGCAAGTCGTCGATGCGGCCTTCGTCGAATTCCTCCTGGACGATGAAGTCCAGGATCGAGTTGTCCAGGGTTTCGTCGAAACGGTAGGCAGACTTCGCAAAGCAGCGCTTGATGAAGGCCACGATCAGTGTCAGGAAGTCGTCCGACAGGCACGGGCTCTTGGCGATCAGGGTGGTCAGCGACAGGTTGGCCGAGGCACCGATCACCAGCGCGTAGCGCTTGAGCGTGGTGTTGGGGAACAGGCTGTTGAGGTGAGTCTTCAACCGGTTCAAATCCATATAGGACAGCTTGTAGTCCTTCGGCAAGGAAACGATCGACACCACCGACGAGCAATTCTTGAAGAAGTGCAGGTCGTGCAGGGCCGCCGCGTCGTAACCCGAGTTCTTGTACTGCTCCAGCGACGCGCGATAGCGTTTGGACTCGATCGGTAACAGGCTGATGCCTTCGATGGCCTGGGTGACCTTGTTGAAGTGCGGCAGGTCGATCGAACGGAAGAACAGGTCATCGATGTTCAGACGCTGCGGCTCTTTCTCGAACACCTTGAATTTGTCGCTGCTCGGCGGCGGGGTTTCCGGCACTACGGACTCTGCGTAGGCAATCGCCACCGGGCCGGCCAGGCTCATGAACAGGTCGTTGGCGTCCAGGCGGATGGTTTCGCCGATGTCGATGCCGGCGCGACGGAAATAGTTCTGGTCGTAGTCGGTGGTCACCGCCTGGGCCGTCAGAATGTTGAAGATCTGCTGTGAAATGTATTGGTTGGCATGCTTTTCCATGGCATTGACATCAATGTTCTGGATATTGCCGTCATCGTTCTCTTCGGCGTAACGCATGATGTCGTTGGAGATCAGCATCATCGCGTTCCATGGGCGGATGCGGCCCATGACGCTGGCTTCGCTGCTGTCTTCGTTGGCGAAGTTGTAGGAGAAGTCCCACTCTTCCGACAGGTACTTGCACAGCAGGCGGCCGGCATTTATGTGCAGGGCCTCGGACATTTCACTGCGGTGATCGGAAATGTTCGGCAGTACACAGATGCCACTGGTGAAGATCGGTTCGAAGACGAAGGCGTGGCCGCTCTTGCTGTCGTGCTCGTCCATCGGTTTGGTGTCGAACGTCTTGTTCATGTACGAGTGCTGCTGGGCCAGGCCGAATTCCGAGGCCATGCCCGAGCCGGTACCGCCGCCGGCACTGAAGATCGAGAAATACAGGCGCGACTGGTTGGCCTTGATGCCGCAGCTGTCGATCAGGTACGAGTGGATCATCTTCCAGTCAGGGCTGGAGAAACGCTGGGTGTCCTTGTTCAGGATGATCTTGGCCAGGTACTGACCGAGGATCGGCGCGTTACCGGCGCCACCGGCGTGGACTTCCGACAAGTCCATGATTTTCATCTTGCTGTAGTCGCGCAGGAAGCCGCTTTTTTCGCCCTTGCGCGAGAAACGGATGCGTCCGGCGATGTCCTTGTCCAGGTCGCCGAGCATCACCAGCGGCTCGACCAGAAACACCGGCTTGGTGTTTTTGTTCTGGCCCAGGCGCAGGTTGTTGCGGATCCACTGGGCCGGGCTGTAGCCCTTTTCGGCAAAACGCTTGTCCGGCGACAGGCGATCTTCGTTGTTGAATTCGTTGAGGTAGAACTTGCGGGCGTTGTACACCAGCTCCGCCACGTCCAGCGCAATGTTCGAGCCGCAGCGGCCCAGGCCGATCAGGCACACCGACGGGAATTCCTGATCGTTGTGCTGTTCGCTGTCGCCTTCCAGGTGCGGAGCGCGCGGGAACACCATGTCGCGCAGGCCGTCGAGGTTATCGAGGATGCGGTCGGTGTTGGTTTCGGTGAAGTACAGGTATTGCTGGGTCGCCAACGGGCGGGAGTGAGTCAATGGCTTCGGTGATGACGGGCTGTTGGCCGCGGGGCTCAACGTCAGATCGGTTACTGCAGTGGCCGGGTTGTTTTTAGAAGTCATGGTTCGCCATCTACCTGGGCTGATTGGTTGGCCGACTCGCTGTCGTCGAACCGTCACGGAATACAATCGCGTCTTTTTTCAGCGCGTACCTGGACCATGCCTTGGTCTTTAGCCTGAGCATTGCTCGGAGTGAATCCTTTCCTGAGTCATGATGAATCGGCCAATATTTGGTGATCTTTAATCAAGAAGAGGCAAAATGATGTCAACGCTACCTTCGCTAGGGTTTGCCGGGATCGGCCTGATGGGGCTGCCGATGTGCCGGCGCCTGTTGGCCGCGGGTTATCCGCTGGCGGTATGGAATCGCAATCCGGAGAAGTGCAAGCCGCTGGTGGAGGCAGGCGCACGCCAGGTCGCCAGCCCCGCCGAACTGTGCCAGCACGCGGACGTGGTGATGTTGTGCCTGGCGGATACGTCGGTCGTACGCGAGGTCGTGTTTGGTCCGGCAGGCATTGCGGAGGGAGCAGGAAAAGGCCAGTTACTGGTGGACCTTTCCAGCCTGGAGCCCAACGCCACGCGGGAAATGGCCGCAGAACTCGCCGGTAAAACCGGCATGGGCTGGCTCGACACGCCGGTGTCCGGCGGTGTGGTCGGCGCTGAAGCCGGGAGCCTGGCGATCATGGTGGGTGGCGAGTCACAGGATCTGGATCGGGTTCGTCCCGTTCTGCTGAACCTGGGGCAGCGTGTGACGCACATGGGCGGCATCGGGGCAGGGCAGGTGACCAAGGCGTGCAACCAGATGATCGTCGCCTGCAATGCCTTGGTGATTGCCGAAGTGGTCGCGTTGGCGGAGCGTTCCGGGGTTGATGCCAGCCTGATCGCCGAAGCGCTGGCCGGCGGCTTTGCCGATTCGAAACCCTTGCAGATCCTGGCCCCACAGATGGCGGAAAACCGTTTCGAGCCGGTCAAGTGGCACGTGCGCACGTTGCTCAAGGATCTGGATACCGCGGTGAAGTTTTCCCGTGAGCAAGGCTCGGCGACACCGATCAGCGGTCTGGCCGCGCAGTTGATGCGCCTGCATGGCAGTCAGGGCTTCCTTGAAAAGGACCCGTCTACATTAGTGCAGATGTACCGTGAGCCAGGCTCAACGTCGTGACGGTACAGGTGTGCTTGCGCTGGTTGATTTCGTTCAGCACCGGATGCAGCTCGGCCAGTGGCACCGGCCGACTGAGCAAATAGCCCTGAGCGAAGTCACAGCCATGGTTTTCCAGGAACTGATATTGCTCGAAGGTTTCGACCCCTTCGGTGACCACTTGCAGGTGCAGGGTATGGGCCATGACGATGATCGCCTGGACAATTTCCATGTCTTGGGTGGCCTTGGGGATGTCCTGGATGAACGAGCGGTCGATTTTCAGTGTGTTGAGCGGCAAGCGCTTGAGGTAGGCCAGGGATGAATAGCCGGTGCCGAAGTCATCGATTGACAGCGACACGCCGAGGGCACGAATCTGTCGCAGCAACATCAGTGTGTTGGCGATATTGCCCATCAAGGCGTTTTCCGTGACTTCCAGTTCCAGCCGGTGGGGCTCCACACCGGCGGCTCGCAATGCGTACTCGATTTCATCGGCCAGTTCTACGCGCGCCAGGCTCAGGGGCGAGCAATTCACGGCGATCTTGAGGTCTACACAACCCTGGCGCGACAGCTCGCCCAGATCCTCGCAGGCCTTGCGCAGCACCCAGTTGTCCAGTTCGGCGATCAGGCCGTTGGCCTCGGCGATGGCGATAAAACGATCCGGCACGAGGAAACCATGGACCGGGTGTTGCCAGCGAATCAAGGCTTCGAGCTTGCTGACCTGACCGGTCTTGAGGTCATAGATCGGCTGGTAATAGAGCATCAGGCCAGTGTCTTCACGCAAGGCATGGCGCAGTTCTTCTTCCAGTTGCAGTTCCAGTGTGGCGCGGGTTTTCAGGTTGGCGCTGAAAAAGCTCAGGCCGTTGCGGCCGCCGCCCTTGGACTGATACAGCGCCAGGTCGGCGTTTTTCAGCAGTTCCTCACAAGTCTTGCCGTCCTCCGGAAACAGGCTGATGCCGATGCTGGTGGTCATGACCATGCGCCTGCCGGCCAGTTCGATGGGCTCCTTCATTTTCAACATGATGCGTTGGGCCATCTGCCGCGCCTCTTCACGATCATGCAGGTCGATGAGCAGGCAGAACTCGTCGCCGCCGAAGCGCGCGACCACATCCTCATGACTGCGAATCGAACTCTTGATGTGCCCGGCAAGCACTTTGAGCAGTTCGTCACCGGCATCGTGGCCAAGGCTGTCGTTGATCCGCTTGAAATGGTCGATGTCCAGGAACATGACCGCCAGCATCCCGCCTTTACTGGATTTCTCGATGAGTTTTTCGGCGAAGACCTGGTTGAATCCGCGGCGGTTGATCAGGTTGGTCAGCGCGTCGTAGTGCGCCACCTGTTGCAGCGACATGCGCGCCTGGTCCAGCTGGCTGAGCAGGGAGTTGACCCGTTGCAAGTCGTGGTCCTTGCGTTGCAGTTTCTTGTCCGCCAGCGCCGCGCTGATGCTGCTGCCGATGATCAGCAGGGTCATGACCGCCACGGTCAGTGCCAGTTGCAGTTGGCTGTTTTCGCCGGTTTGCGCTGGCAGGCTGCCTTCGGGCAGCACCAGATTGAAGGCGGCCATGGCCGTGAGGTGCATACTGAGGATGCCAGCCCCGAGCAACAGGCTGGCGCAGTATTTGATGAGCTGATGCAGCATGCCGGCGCCGTCGCGCAGATACCATGCCAGTAACAAGGCTGCCAGCGCGGCACCGATCGCAATCACGATGGACAGGGCGAACAGGCCCGGATGGTAATAGACCGAGGCATTGGAGTGCATGGCCGTCATGCCCACGTAATGCATGGTCGCGATACCCAGGCCGATCCCGATCGATGACATGAGGCACTGTCGCAAACTCAGCTCGGGAAGGCTGAGGGTATGCATGGCCAGCCACGCGGCGAGCAGCGCGATGGTTAGCGAGAACACCGTGACAGGCAGTTGGTAGTGAAGATCGATAGGCGCCTGGAATGCCAGCATCCCGACGAAGTGCATGGCCCAGATACTGCCGGCCAGGCATCCGCTGCCAACCCAGCGCCAGAGTGTCTGGGAAGCGGATTTTTCAGCGTGAGCAACCCGTTCGGCGATGTCCAGTGTCGCGAAGCTGCCGACACAGGCGACCAGATAAGCCAGCAGCACCAGAAAAGGGTCATGTGTGCAATTAAGTACGACCTGCCCACTCTCTGGTAGCTCGGTAATGAAATGCAAACCAAGCCACTCCATAGCATGCCCCCATCGTTATCCCTCAGGCCGGCGCAAGGAGCGTCGGCGAATGTCCTGGAGTATAGAGGGCATGGGTGGGGCGCAAGCGGTAGTGGCACATTGCTTTCAATGATTTTGGCATTAGCCCAATAGCGACTAGTGCTAATGCTCAGGCGATTTGCTTCTGAGGCGTCTCGAATGCGGGTTGCAGGGCCGGCAAGCCGAAAGCGGCACGGGCCGCGTCGCAATCGGGATTGGCCACGCCATCGACCCACGAAGCGTCGAATTCCCGGCAGGTGCTGGAGCGTTTTTCGTAAATCGAGCACTGCACTGTACTGCCAACGTCTCCCACCAGGCTGGTGCAGCGCACGGGTTTGCAGCCGGTGCCGAGCATCGCGACCCGACTGGGGCTGATCTGCTCGACAAGCTCATCGGGTACCGTCCCCCCGGACGAGGCGCATTCACCCCAGAAAAATGACACGCGAAAATGAGAACAGCAGGCACCGCAATTCAGACACGGACTGGCTTCGGACATGGGCGATTATCGTAAGGAGGGGTGGAGACACAGGGGGGAATCAAGGCTGCTATTCTAGGCTTCGCCAACGGCTTGGGAAGGGGGGGTGAAAGGTATTTTTCAACGACCGGACGGACTGCGAAATACTCGCCCTGCGAAAGCTCCTACAGGTTGCGTCCCATGGGGGGGTATCAGCCTGGCGAATAATGAAAGACAGGTGTAGCCGGCCTGTCTAGATTGCAAAGTCCGGGGGCAGTGACGCCCCAAAAACAATAAAAGAGACGGACCCATGCAGAACTCGACCCAAGCGGCCAATGCCTGGCGCATCCTGTTCCTGTTGTTCCTGGCCAACCTGTTCAATTTTTTCGACCGCACCATTCCGGCCATCATCATCGAGCCCATTCGCATGGAATGGCACCTCAGTGATTTCCAGTTGGGGATCATCGGGACGGCATTCACCATCGTCTACGCCATTGCCGGCTTGCCGCTGGGGCGCATGGCCGATACCGGTTCGCGCAGCAAGCTGATGGGCTGGGGGCTGGCGGTGTGGAGCGGGTTGACCGCCGTCAACGGTATGGTGGGCAGTTTCTGGAGTTTCCTGATCGTGCGCATGGGCATCGGCATCGGCGAGGCCAGCTACGCGCCAGCCGCCAATTCGCTGATCGGCGACTTGTTCCCGGCGCACCGCCGGGCCCGCGCCATGGGCATCTTCATGCTGGGGCTGCCGTTGGGGCTGTTGCTGGCGTTCTTCACCATCGGCGCGATGGTCAAGGCCTTCGATAGCTGGCGCGCGCCGTTCTTTATCGCAGCGGTGCCCGGGCTGATCCTCGCGATCTTCATGTTTTTCATCAAGGAACCGAAGCGCGGCGCCGCCGAGAGCGTTCAGGTGTCGCAGGAAAAGATCGATCAGCCGATCCGTCGGGTATTGGCTGTGCCGACCTTCCTGTGGCTGGTGATGGCCGGCCTGTGTTTCAACTTCGCCACCTATGCCTGCAACTCGTTTCTGGTGCCGATGCTGCAACGGTACTTTCTCATGCCGTTGCAGGATGCCGCGGTCGCCACCGGAGTTATTGTCGGTGTGACCGGGTTGGTCGGCCTGACCCTCGGTGGCTGGATCGCGGACAAGATTCACCAGCGGATTGCCAACGGGCGGCTGTTGTTTGCGGCCTTCAGCCTGATGATTTCGACGGTCTGCACCGCGTGGGCGCTGCATTCCGGGCGCATCGAGATCGGTGTGTTTGTTGCGGTGTTTAGCCTGGGTTGGTTGTTCGCCTACAACTTCTACACCTGCGTGTACACGGCGATACAGGATGTGGTCGAGCCGAGGTTGCGGGCGACGGCGATGGCGCTGTTCTTTGCCGGGCTGTATCTGTTGGGCGGCGGTTTGGGGCCGGTGGTGGTCGGGGCCTTGTCGGATCACTTTGCCCACACGGCGATGCTCGAGGCAGGTGCGGAACAGATGACTGAGGCGTTTAAAGCGGTCGGCCTGCATGACGCGATGTACCTGATTCCGGTGGCGCTGTTGTTCACCGTGGTGTTTCTGTTCCTGGCTTCGCGGTGTTTCGTGCGCGATGCCAAGCGGATGAAGGAAGGGTTGGTGGCGGTGGGTGAACCTGAAGGTTCTGCGGTGACTGCTTAAGGTCAAAAGATCGTCCGAACGCGGCCCGAACCTTCGGCAGCTCCTACGCTAATCCTTGTAGGAGCTGCCGAAGGCTGCGATCTTTTGATGTTGATCTAAAACAAAAGGCCCGCATCACTGCGGGCCTTCTTTTTATAGCGGAGGAGGAGGAGGAGGAGGGTTGTTAACCCGCCACCAACACCCGAATCGCTTCCAGTCGCAAGGCAGCCTTGTCGAGCATGGCCAGGCCTTGCTCGCGTTGTTTGCGCAGGGCCACCAGTTCGCTGTCGCGCACGGTCGGGTTGACCGCTTGCAACGCGGTCAAGCGCGCCAGTTCTTCCTCGGTATCGGCGGCCAGGCGACGCTGTGCCTCGGCGACACGTTCTGTGTGGCGCGGCAGGATCTTCGCTTCACCGGCGTTGATCCGTGGCGTCAACTGGTCACGCTGGGCCTGGATGAACTTGTTGGCGCTGGCACGCGGCACGCTTTCGAGCTGATCGTTCAAGGTTTCGAACGACACGCGGGCCGACAGGTCGTTGCCGTTGGTATCGAGCAGGCAGCGCAGGGCGGCCGGCGGCAGGTAGCGGCCCAGTTGCAGTGAGCGCGGGGCAACCACTTCGCTGACATACAACAGTTCCAGCAACACGGTGCCCGGCTTGAGTGCCTTGTTCTTGATCAGCGCCACGGCGGTGTTGCCCATGGAGCCGGACAGCACCAGATCCATGCCGCCCTGAACCATCGGGTGCTCCCAGGTGATGAATTGCATGTCTTCGCGAGACAGCGCCTGGTTACGGTCGTAAGTGATGGTCACGCCTTCGTCGTCGCCCAGCGGGAAGCTGGCGTCGAGCATTTTTTCGCTCGGCTTGAGGATCAGTGCATTTTCCGAATGGTCTTCGCTGTCGATGCCGAAGGCGTCGAACAGGGTTTCCATGTAGATCGGCAGTGCGAACTGATCGTCTTGCTCAAGGATATCCTCCACCAGCGCATCGCCTTCGCCCGCGCCACCGGAGTTCAGCTCCAGCAAACGGTCACGACCGGTGTGCAACTCGGCTTCCAGGCGCTCACGCTCGGTGCGGGCTTCGTCGATCAGCGCTTGCCACTCGCCATCGTCGGCTTCTTCGAGCAGCGGCAGCAGGCGCGGGCCGAACTGGTGCTGCAGGGCGTTGCCGGTCGGGCAGGTATTGAGGAACGCGTTCAGCGCTTCGTGGTACCACTGGAACAGGCGCTCTTGCGGGCTGGTTTCCAGGTATGGCACGTGCAGTTCGATGATGTGCTTCTGACCGATCCGGTCCAGTCGACCGATACGTTGTTCCAGCAGGTCCGGGTGGGACGGCAGGTCGAACAGCACCAAGTGATGGGAGAACTGGAAGTTGCGACCTTCACTGCCGATTTCCGAGCAGATCAGCACTTGCGCGCCAAACTCTTCGTCGGCGAAGTAGGCGGCGGCGCGGTCACGCTCGAGGATGTTCATGCCTTCGTGGAACACCGTGGCCGGGATGCCGGAACGCACGCGCAGGGCGTCTTCCAGGTCCATGGCGGTTTCGGCGTGGGCGCAGATCACCAGTACTTTGGTGCGCTTGAGCATCTTCAGCTGATCAATCAACCACTCGACGCGCGGGTCGAACTTCCACCAGCGATCTTCTTCGCTGGCATCCGGTTGGGCCTGGAAGCTGACTTCCGGGTACAACTCGGCGTGATCGCCCAACGGCAGTTCGAGGTATTCGTCCGGGCACGGCAGCGGGTACGGGTGCAGCTTGCGCTCCGGGAAACCCTGCACGGCGGCGCGGGTGTTACGGAACAGCACGCGGCCGGTGCCGTGGCGGTCGAGCAATTCACGCACCAGGCGGGCGCTGGCTTCGGTGTCGCCATCGTTGACGGCGGCCAACAGGGCTTCGCCTTCGTTGCCGAGGAACCCGTGGATGGTCTTGTGGGCTTGCGGCGACAGGCGTCCCTTGTCCAGCAACTCCTGAACGGCTTCAGCCACCGGGCGATAGTTTTCGCTCTCGGCGCGGAAGGCTTGCAGGTCGTGGAAACGGTTCGGGTCGAGCAGGCGCAGACGAGCGAAGTGGCTGTCCTGGCCGAGTTGTTCCGGGGTGGCGGTCAACAGCAGCACGCCGGGAATGGTTTCGGCGAGTTGCTCGACCAGCGAATACTCAGGGCTGACCTGATCTTCGTGCCACACCAGGTGGTGAGCTTCGTCGACCACCAGCAAGTCCCAGCCGGCCGCGAACAGCGCGTCCTGGGCTTTCTCGTCGTCCACCAGCCACTCGAGCGCGACCAGCGCGAGTTGGGTGTCTTCGAATGGGTTGCTGGCATCGCTTTCGATGAAGCGCTCTTCGTCGAACAGCGCGACCTGCAAGTTGAAACGGCGGCGCATCTCGACCAGCCACTGGTGCTGCAGGTTTTCCGGAACCAGGATCAGCACACGGCTGGCGCGGCCCGAGAGCAATTGGCGATGGATCACCAAGCCGGCTTCGATGGTTTTGCCCAGGCCTACTTCGTCGGCCAGCAGAACCCGTGGTGCGATACGGTCGGCGACTTCGCGGGCAATGTGCAACTGGTGCGCGATCGGTTGCGCACGCACGCCGCCCAGGCCCCAAAGGGAGGACTGCAACTGGCGGCTGGTGTGTTCCAGGGTGTGATAACGCAGGGAGAACCAGGCCAGCGGGTCGATCTGGCCGGCGAACAGACGGTCGCTGGCCAGGCGGAACTGGATGAAGTTCGACAGTTGGGTTTCCGGCAGGGTGACCACTTCGCTCTGCCCGTTGAGGCCGTGGTAAACCAGCAGGCCATCAATGTCATCGACTTCGCGGACGGTAAGCTTCCAGCCTTCGAAGTGAGTGATGGAGTCACCCGGTGAAAACCGCACACGGGTGAGGGGCGCATTCCGTAGCGCGTACTGGCGGGTGTCGCCAGTGGCCGGGTAGAGCACGGTCAACAAGCGGCCGTCCTGTGCCAGAACGGTGCCTAAACCCAGCTCGGCTTCGCTGTCACTGATCCAGCGTTGCCCCGGTTGATACTGCTGCGCCATGCTGCCTGACTCCCACCTGAAAAAGCGGGCTATCTTAACGGAATGAGGGCTTCAGGGCCAAAGGACTCTCAGAAAAACTCACAGTCATACGTTAGCCCACCTGTGCATGACGCGCCGCTCGGTGCACTAATGAGTGCCAAATGAGTCACAGTTTGCGACCGATGGCTCAAGTCGCCATCCCCGCAGCCGACAGCCTGCTGACAGGAGACCGAAAACCATGCTGCCACCGATGCTTCCCCTGAGTGCCGTGCCGATCACTTCGCAAACCGACCCGATCCGCCAGCGTCCGGACATTCCACCGGTGGTGCCGGTGCAGGAAAGCTCCAGTGAAAGCACCATTGACCTGCAAAAGCGCAACCCTGAAGAGGACGGGTTAGTGCTGCGCGAGGAACAGCGCCGCAAGCAGGAGCAGGAACGGCGTCGACGCGAGGCTGATAATGACCCCGAGGCGCACCTGGCGATTCCCGGCGATGAACTCAATGCCGACAACACCGTGCCGGTGGCGCCGCTGATGGAAGATCAGCCGCGGCAGGGGCTGTGGGTCGATATCGAGATTTGAGCGCAGGCTGGTCAGCGCGGCCGTCAGGCCGCATTATTGGCGAAGGGTTGCCGAACGCTACGGTGGCTGAAATTCATTTCAAGCGATGCACTGACTGCCATGAGCCAAGACGACAAACTGATTGACCTCAATGCTGAACGCGCCAAGCGTATTCATGACCTCAATGACAAGCGGCTCAATGAAGTTCGCCAGGCGTTCGAGCAGGCCATGCCACTGGGCAAGGCCAGGAAAAAGCCGAAAAACAAACCGAAAAAGCGCTGAAATCCCCCGCATTCATTGATGCGGGTCAAACGTTTCCCTTCCTCTTGCCCCGTCTCGGGTGACATTGATCCCGGTCAATATTCTCTCCTGCCCGTTCGGTTAACTTAGCCCTATCGCAACAGGCCAAGTGCAGGAGACGCGTCATGTTTTTCGACAACGTGGTGATCGCCGGAGTGCTGACTGTCAGCCTCATGTTTGTGTTTTTTGCAGGATTCGGACTTTTTATCTGGAAGGATTCGCACAAGCGGAAATAACCGTAGTTCTTTCTGGATGTAATGAGCACGCAAGGCATTTTGGGCAACTTCGGTTGCCCTTTTTTTTGCCTGCAGATTTGTACGATATTCCCTGTAGGAGCTGCCGCAGCCTGCGGCAGCTCCTACAGGGGGAGTGTGGTGTTTTGGCAGCAATAAAAAAGGCGCGTTCCTTGCGGAGCGCGCCTTTTTCGTTTGGCTGCTTATCAGCTGCCAAGGGCCTTCGAAGCCAGCCAGAACAACCCGGCCGACAGGGCCACGGTGGCTGGCAGGGTCAATACCCAGGCCAGCAGGATGGTTCTGACGGTGCCGCCTTGCAGGCCGCTTTTGTTGGCGACCATGGTGCCTGCCACGCCCGAGGACAGCACGTGGGTGGTGGAAACCGGCAGGCTGAAGATGTTCGCCATGCCGATCAGGCTGGCAGTGGTGATCTGCGCCGACATGCCTTGGGAGTAGGTCATGCCTTGCTTGCCGATCTTCTCGCCAATGGTCAGTACCACGCGTTTCCAGCCGACCATGGTGCCCAGGCCCAAGGCCAGTGCAACCGCCAGAATCACCCAGAACGGCGCGTATTCAGTGGTAGTGGTCAGGTCTTTGCGCAGCTTGTCCAGGTCGGCCTTTTCACGAGCCCCGAGAGTTGGCAACTTGCTGACTTTCTTCGCGGTGTCGTCCAGGCAGAGCAGGTAGCGACGGACTTCGATACGGCTTTCCGCCGACAGCGAATGGTAGTCGGCTACACCCTTGAGGGTGCCGAGCAGGGCGGTGATGGTCGGTTCGGTCTGTTGCGGGTTGCAACGGAATTTCTCCGGCAAGTCGCCGTCCAAGCTCTTGCCCAGGGCCAGGAACTCGCCCAGGGTTTCGGAATTGCGCTGGTAGAACTGGCTCAGGTGCAGGGTCGCGTCGCGAGTCCGCTCGATCTGGTAGGTCGTGCTGTTCAGGTCGAGGACGAACTGGGCCGGCACGATACCGATCAGGACCAGCATGATCAGGCCGATACCTTTCTGGCCATCGTTGGAACCGTGCACGAAACTCACGGCCATGGCCGAAATCACCAGTACCAGGCGATTCCAGAACGGCGGGTGTTTCTTGTCGTCGATCTTGCGGCGCTGTTCCGGCGTCTTGTGCATCTTCGACAGCGGACGCCACCATTTAAGACCGATCAGGATCAGTGCGGCGATCAGGAAGCCGGCCATTGGCGAGAACACCAGGGAAGCGCCGATATCGATCGCTTTCTGCCAGTTCACACCGTCAGCCAGCGGAATGTCGTTGATCAGGGCGTTGGCCAGGCCGACACCGAGGATCGAACCGATCAGCGTGTGGGAACTGGAAGCGGGAATACCGAAGTACCAGGTGCCCAGGTTCCAGGCGATGGCGGCGGCGAGCAACGAGAACACCATGGCCAGTCCGTGACCGGTGTTCACATTGATCAGCAGTTCCACCGGCAGCAGGTGGACGATGGCGTACGCCACGCCGACCCCGCCCAGCAGCACGCCGAGGAAGTTGAACACACCGGAGAAGAACACCGCCAGGTGAGGCGGCATGGCTTTGGTGTAGATAACGGTCGCCACCGCGTTAGCGGTGTCATGAAAGCCGTTGATGAACTCGAAGGCGAGGACAAAGGCCAGGGCGAGCAAGAGGCTCACAAGCACCCAAGCATCCAGTCCGCTGAATAAATCGATCATGAAGGTTTTCTGACCCGGTCATAAGGGGGCGCGATTATGCCAGAAAAGACTGCTAATCAATGCACTAGCTGCTCATCGGTAACATTCTTCAACGAATTTTTTTGCCGCAACACCTGAAAACCCAGGGTTTTGCTGTGTTTTTTAAGCCATTGATTTTATTGGAAAAGTACGCTGTCACAAAACCTTCGCGACCCGGTAATTGGGGTTTGAGCGGTTGTGCGAAAAATCTGAGAAATAGGTCAGATACCGGAAATCTGCCTGATTCGACGACGGTGATGGCCGCTGCCCGCTCATGGCGGGCGCGAAAGGCAACATCGATACATCCCGCTTTTAACGGGTGCAGAGGCAGGCCCTGGTAAGGATCAGGCCGAAGCAGTCATGGCTCTTCGGCTTTGAGTTCCTTTTCCATTTTTTGAAGTTCCTGCTGGAAAACCTGATCCTGAACGGTGGCGCGTTTACGCCAGGGTTTGCGTTCCGGTTCGGGTTGAGCGGCGTAAGTGGTGACTTCTCCGCCGTAAACTTCCTTGTAGCGTTGTTCCTGGCGCTCTAGTTCCGCGCGCAGTTCGTCTTTCGTCACAGTGCTACCTGATTGAGTTGGGATAAATTCTGGTGAACACGCGCTGCATCAAATCGATTGATCACGTTCGTCGAATGGGCAATGCCCGTCAGGCATCGTTTTGGCAACAGGGTGATCAATACTTCCATGTCACAGGCGGCCACGGCACCAGATATAAACAGCTGACGTAGCTTCAGTTTCCTGTATCAGCAAGCGCACTGGCAAGGTGGTTCAATGCGAGTCTGGCGCTTGCAACGGGCAACGGCGATGGAACATCGCATTGCCGGGCAGCGGGTTCGGCAAGTAAAAAACCGAAGCGCTACTGAATTGTATTATAGCGGCCGATTTGAAGAACACTATCTCCAACGAGTTAAAAGCGGATCCCGGTGTGACCGTTTTGTTGCTAGAAACTTTACGATTAACTGGAACGCCGACGGGTACCACATTGCAGCGATGCCTGCCTGACGCCATTAAGTTCGAACAAGTTACGGTATTTAGATTGCCCCATTAAGTCCTGTGTCGAGTCGATGTAAACAGCGGTTCGTGAGTCAGCGAAAAACCGGACACCAGCGAATCGGGTGATTGATCCGGTGGATTGCGATTATCGGTCGAGCGTTCGATAATCGCCCGAAGATGGCAGGCCGGGCTTGAGTGCCAGGCGGTAGCCCTTTGTAATAGTCGCTGATCCGAGTGGGTAAAAGGACCTTGTATGAACGATCAAATGCGCAATTCCTTCACTTCAGTGGCTCCCCCCATCGTTGCTTCACCGGCCAAGCGGATCCAGGCACTGACCGGCGACCCGGACTTCATGACGTCCCTGGCCCGTGGCCTGGCCGTGGTGCAAGCGTTCCAGGAGCGCAAACGACACCTGACCATCGCCCAGATCAGTCACCGAACGGAAATTCCCCGCGCCGCCGTGCGCCGTTGCCTGCACACCCTGATCAAACTCGGCTACGCCACCACCGACGGCCGCACCTATTCGTTGCTACCCAAAGTGCTGACCCTCGGCCATGCCTATGTGTCATCGACGCCGCTGGCGGTGTCCGCCCAGCCTTACCTGGACCGCATGAGCGAGCAACTGCACGAGGCCTGCAACATGGCCACGCTGGAAGGTGATGACATTTTGTACATCGCCCGCTCCGCAACCACCCAGCGCCTGATTTCGGTGGACCTGTCGGTGGGCGGGCGCTTGCCGGCCTATTGCACGTCGATGGGGCGGATTCTGCTGGCCGCGCTGGATGACACGTCGCTGGGCGAATACCTCGATCACGCCGAATTGCAAGCCAAGACCAGCCGTACGATTCACACCCCCGAGGCATTGCTCGAATGCCTGCAAGAGGTGCGACAGCAAGGCTGGTGCATCGTTGACCAGGAACTTGAGCAAGGGCTGCGTTCAATTGCCGTTCCTGTATATGACGCCTCCGGCCAGGTGGTTGCGGCCCTCAACGTCAGCACTCACGCCGGGCGAGTCAGCCGCAATGAGCTGGAACAGCGATTTCTGCCTGGCCTGCTGAGTGCCAGCCGCGACCTCAGCGCCCAGCTGTTTGCCTAAGCTGTTCGATAAACGCACAGAGTTGCGTTTATCGAATTGACGCTGTTTCCTCCGGATCATTACTGTCGCGGCTTCGTCAGCATCTGCTGACACCGTTCGACTGCGATCCGTGGAATAAAAATAATGAACCAGCCTCAGTCTGCTGTAGGTAACTGCCTCGACGTGCAGTCCTTCATCAATGCCCAACCCATTTCGCGCTACCAGTGGCGCGTGGTGATCCTGTGTTTCCTGATTGTCTTCCTCGATGGCCTCGACACTGCGGCCATGGGTTTCATCGCCCCGGCCCTGTCCCAGGACTGGGGTATCGACCGCGCCAGCCTAGGCCCGGTGATGAGTGCGGCGCTGATCGGCATGGTCTTCGGCGCACTGGGCTCGGGCCCGTTGGCTGACCGCTTCGGACGAAAAGTCGTACTGGTCGGTGCGGTGCTGTTGTTCGGTGCCTTCAGCCTGGCCTCGGCCTACAGCAGCAATGTCGATCAGTTGCTGGTGTTGCGCTTCCTGACTGGTCTGGGTCTGGGCGCCGGCATGCCGAATGCCACGACCCTGCTGTCGGAGTACACCCCGGAGCGCAAAAAATCCCTGCTGGTAACCAGTATGTTCTGCGGTTTCAACCTGGGCATGGCCGGTGGCGGATTTATCTCGGCCAAGCTGATTCCGGCCTTTGGCTGGCACAGCCTGCTGCTGATCGGCGGGATTTTGCCGCTGATCCTCTCCGTCGTTTTGCTGCTCTGGCTGCCGGAGTCGGCGCGTTACCTGGTGGTACGCAATCGCGGTACGGACAAAGTGCGCAAGGCACTGGCGCCGATTGATCCGACGGTGGTGGCCCAGGCGTCCAGTTTCAGCGTGCCGGAACAGAAAACCGTGAAGGCGCGCAATGTGTTCGCGGTGATCTTCTCCGGCACCTACAGCGTCGGCACCTTGCTGCTGTGGCTGACCTACTTCATGGGCCTGGTGATCGTTTACCTGCTGACCAGCTGGCTGCCGACGCTGATGCGTGACAGTGGCGCGAGCATGGAGCAAGCCGCCTTCATCGGCGCGCTGTTCCAGTTTGGTGGCGTGCTGAGTGCAGTAGGCGTGGGCTGGGCAATGGACCGGTTCAATCCGCACAAGGTCATCGGCACTTTCTACCTGCTGGCCGGGGTGTTTGCCTACGCGGTAGGGCAGAGCCTGGGCAACATCACAATCCTGGCGACCCTGGTGCTGGTGGCCGGGATGTGTGTCAACGGCGCGCAATCGGCAATGCCGTCGCTGGCCGCACGGTTTTATCCGACTCAGGGGCGGGCCACCGGGGTGTCGTGGATGCTCGGGATCGGCCGCTTTGGCGCCATCCTCGGGGCGTGGATGGGTGCAACGCTGTTGGGGCTGGGCTGGAATTTCGAGCAAGTGCTGACAGCGCTGGTGATTCCGGCGGCGCTGGCGACCACGGCAGTGGTGATCAAGGGCATGGTCAGTCATGCGGATGCGACCTGATCCTGGTTTGAAATAGTGGTGTAACAGTAAAAGATCGCAGCTTGCGGCAGCTCCTACAGGGGAATGTGTAAATCTGTAGGAGCTGCCGCAGGCTGCGATCTTTTGGGGCAGCCTATAAAGATAGCCAGACAACAATATGTTCGATAATCGAACGCTTAGTCGATTATCGGATTGTTTGGCGTTTTGCACGGGCTTAATCTTCAGTCATTCCGGCGCTGCGCATCGGCGCCTTCTTCCACTGTCGGTTAACAATAAACGGGAGCCTGCCCCAATGGCTGAAATCCTTTCGCTGCACGACGCGGTGAAGCAATTCGTAAACGACGGCGATACGGTCGCGCTCGAAGGCTTTACTCACCTGATCCCGACGGCGGCGGGTCACGAAATCATTCGCCAGGGCAAGAAAGACCTGACCCTGGTGCGGATGACCCCTGACCTGATCTACGACCAGTTGATCGGTGCCGGTTGTGCCCGCAAGCTGATTTTCTCCTGGGGCGGCAACCCGGGTGTCGGCTCCCTGCATCGCCTGCGTGACGCAGTGGAGAAGCAGTGGCCCCACGCGCTGGAAATCGAAGAACACAGCCACGCCGACCTGGCCAATGCCTACGTCGCCGGTGCTTCCGGCCTGCCGTTCGCGGTGCTGCGTGCCTACGCCGGTTCCGACTTGCCGAAGGTCAACCCGCTGATCAAATCCGTCACTTGCCCGTTCACTGGCGAAGTGTTGGCCGCCGTGCCTTCGGTGCGCCCGGACATTACCGTGATTCACGCGCAGAAAGCCGACCGCAAGGGCAACGTGCTGCTCTGGGGCATCCTCGGCGTGCAGAAAGAAGCTGCACTGGCCGCCAAACGCTGCATCGTCACCGTTGAGGAAATCGTCGACGACCTCAATGCACCGATGAATTCCTGTGTACTGCCAACCTGGGCCTTGAGCGCTGTTTGCCACGTGCCAGGCGGCGCGCACCCGTCCTATGCCCACGGCTACAACGAGCGCGACAACCGTTTCTACCAGGCCTGGGACCCGATTGCCCGCGACCGTGAAACCTTCACCGCGTGGATCAACGAATACATCCACGGCAGCGCTGACTTCAGCGAGTTCCAGGCCAAACTGGCCGCCGCTTCGGAGGCGAAGTAATGACTTACACCACCAATGAAATGATGACCGTCGCCGCCGCTCGCCGCTTGAAGAACGGTTCGGTGTGCTTCGTCGGCATCGGCCTGCCGTCGAAAGCGGCCAACCTGGCGCGCCTGACGTCCTCGCCTGATGTCGTTCTGATCTACGAATCGGGTCCGATCGGTGCCAAGCCGAGCGTACTGCCGTTGTCGATCGGCGACGGTGAACTGGCGGAAACCGCCGACACCGTGGTCCCGACCGGCGAGATTTTCCGCTACTGGCTGCAAGGCGGGCGTATCGACGTCGGCTTCCTTGGTGCGGCGCAGGTCGACCGTTTCGGCAACATCAACACCACCGTGGTCGGCGATTACCACGCACCGAAAGTGCGCCTGCCAGGTGCCGGTGGCGCGCCGGAAATTGCCGGTTCGGCCAAGAGCGTGTTGATCATCCTCAAGCAGTCGTCGCGCTCCTTTGTCGACAAACTCGATTTCATTACTTCGGTCGGTCACGGTGAGGGTGGCGATTCGCGCAAGCGTCTTGGCCTGCCAGGCGCCGGTCCGGTGGGGATCATCACCGACCTGTGCATCATGGAACCGGAGGAGGGTACCCACGAATTCGTGGTCACCGCACTGCACCCCGGCGTGACCCGCGAGCAAGTGGTCGCAGCCACCGGTTGGGCGATACGTTTTGCCGACAACGTTGAGCAAACCGCTGAGCCAACAGAGGTCGAGCTGACCGCATTGCGTGATCTCGAAGCCCGCACTGCTGCCGCCCACGGCCAAGCACCCGGAGAAGCGTGATGCGTGACGTTTATATCTGCGACGCGATTCGTACCCCCATCGGCCGTTTCGGCGGCGGCCTGTCGACGGTGCGTGCCGACGACCTGGCTGCCGTGCCGATCAAAGCCTTGATGGAGCGCAACCCGTCGGTGGACTGGAACGCCGTGGACGAGGTATTCCTCGGCTGCGCCAACCAGGCCGGTGAAGACAACCGCAACGTCGCGCGTATGGCGCTGTTGCTGGCCGGGCTGCCGGAAACCATTCCGGGCGTGACCCTCAATCGCCTCTGTGCTTCGGGCATGGATGCCATCGGTACCGCGTTCCGCGCTATCGCCAGCGGCGAGATGGAGCTGGCGATTGCCGGTGGCGTCGAGTCGATGTCCCGTGCGCCGTTCGTGATGGGCAAAGCTGATGCCGCGTTCTCGCGCAACATGAAACTGGAAGACACCACCATTGGCTGGCGTTTTATCAACCCGTTGATGAAAGCCCAGTACGGTGTGGATGCGATGCCGCAGACCGCTGACAACGTGGCCGACGATTACAAGGTGTCCCGCGCCGATCAGGACGCGTTCGCCCTGCGCAGTCAACAACGCACAGCCGCCGCGCAAGCCGCCGGGTTCTTCGCCGAAGAAATTGTTGAAGTGCGCATTGCCCACAAGAAGGGTGAAACCGTGGTCAGCCAGGACGAGCATCCTCGCGCCGACACCACCCTGGAAGCCCTGACCAAACTCAAACCGGTCAACGGCCCCGACAAAACCGTCACCGCCGGCAACGCCTCCGGAGTGAACGATGGCGCGGCAGTATTGATCCTGGCCTCGGCCGAAGCCGTGAAGAAACACGGCCTGACGGCCCGCGCCAAAGTGCTGGGCATGGYCAGCGCCGGTGTTGCGCCGCGGGTGATGGGCATTGGCCCGGTGCCTGCGGTGCGCAAACTGACCGAACGCCTCGGTGTGGCTGTCAGCGATTTCGACGTGATCGAACTCAACGAAGCCTTCGCCAGCCAGGGTTTGGCGGTGCTGCGTGAACTGGGGATCGCGGACGATGCGGCCCAGGTCAATCCCAATGGTGGCGCGATTGCCTTGGGTCATCCGTTGGGCATGAGCGGTGCGCGACTGGTGTTGACCGCGTTGCATCAGCTGGAAAAAACCGGTGGCAAGAAAGGTCTGGCGACCATGTGTGTCGGTGTCGGTCAAGGTCTGGCCCTGGCGATCGAGCGCGTCTGACGCGCTCTGAAGACTTATAAGAACTGAGGAATGCTTCATGACTGACAAGCCTGGTTACCGTCGCCCGCAGGCGGGCACTCAGCCGGAATACCTGCACCCGACCTATCAATCCACCAACCTGCGCTCGCCGTCCAGGCCGTTGGTGTTTCTGCCGCATTCGTTGTCGGAAATCACCGGTCCGAGCGTCGGCGCCGAGCGCGTCAACGAGAAGGACAACGACCTGACCGCCCAGCATGAGGGGCAGCCACAGGGTGAGCGCATCATCATCCACGGTCGTGTACTGGATGAAAACGGTCTGCCGGTGCCGGGGATTCTGGTGGAGATCTGGCAGGCCAACGCCGCCGGTCGCTACGCCCATGCCCGCGACCTGCATGACGCACCGCTGGACCCGAATTTCACCGGCACGGGCCGCACCGTGACCGACGCCGATGGCTGGTATCAGTTCCAGACCATCAAGCCCGGCGCCTATCCATGGGGTAACCACCACAACGCCTGGCGCCCGGCGCACATCCATTTCTCGCTGTTCGGGCCGAGCATTCTGACGCGCCTGGTGACGCAGATGTATTTCCCGGGCGACCCGTTGCTGGCGTACGACCCGATCTACAACTGCGTGCCCGATACCGGCGCCAAAGAGCGCTTGATCGCCACGTTCGATCTGGAAAAAACCATCCCTTCCTATGCCCTCGGTTATCGCTGGGACATCGTATTGCGCGGCCGCGATGCCACGCCGATGGAGAAATAAGATGACGCTGACTGCGACCACGTCCCACACCGTCGGGCCGTACTACCACATCGGCCTGACCTGGCTGAACCGCGAAAACCTGACTGTCGAACAAACCCTGGGCGAGCGCGTGGCGATCACCGGGCAAGTGGTCGATGGCAACGGTGATGTCGTCAACGACGCAATGCTGGAAGTCTGGCAGGCCAACGCCGCCGGCAAGTACGATCACCCGGAAGATGACCAGGACAAACCCCTGGACCCGAACTTCGAAGGTTTTGGCCGGGTACCGGTGGATGCCGAAGGGCGTTTTCGCTTCACTACCATCAAGCCGGGCACGGTTGAGGGGCTCAAAGGCACGACCCAGGCGCCGCACTTGGTGGTGCTGGTGTTTGCCCGTGGCCTGGTGAAGCACTTGCTGACGCGGATTTACTTTGATGGCGAGGCGGCCAACGTGAGTGATCCGTTGCTGGAGTGCGTGCCGGCCGAGCGTCGCAATACGCTGATGGCGAAGCAGGATGCGTCGGGCGTGTACCAGTGGAACGTGATTCTGCAGGGTACCGATGCCGAGACGGTGTTTTTCGATTATTGAGTGAGCACTGTTCACCTGTAGGAGCGAGCCTGCTCGCGATGGCGTCGGTACATTCACCGTCGATGTCGTCTGACACACTGCTATCGCGAGCAGGCTCGCTCCTACAGGGGTTGCGTATTGCTGATCCATCTGCGGAACGGGGTTGTTGCAAAGTGTGTCTAGACTCTCACTGTCCCCATTGAGTGAAAAAAACAATGACAACACCCACGGCTCCTATAGCTCTTTATACGGGCGAAGAACGCAACAAGCGGATTTTCGCCATTGTCGGTGCTTCGTCCGGCAACCTGGTCGAATGGTTCGACTTCTATGTCTACGCCTTCTGTGCGATCTATTTCGCGCCGGCCTTTTTCCCGTCCGACAACCCCACGGTGCAGTTGGTCAACACGGCTGGCGTGTTTGCCGCCGGGTTCCTGATGCGGCCTATTGGTGGCTGGATTTTCGGGCGGTTGGCGGACAAGCACGGGCGCAAGAACTCGATGCTGATCTCGATTCTGATGATGTGCTTCGGCTCGTTGCTTATCGCCTGTTTGCCGACCTACAACAGTATCGGGGTCTGGGCGCCGGTGATGTTGCTGTTCGCCCGTTTGCTGCAAGGTTTGTCGGTGGGCGGTGAGTACGGCACTACCGCGACCTACATGAGTGAAGTGGCGCTCAAGGGCCAGCGCGGTTTCTTCGCCTCGTTCCAGTACGTGACCCTGATTGGCGGCCAGTTGCTCGCGGTGTCGCTGGTGGTGATCCTGCAACAGTTCCTCACCGAGGATGACCTGCGTGCCTACGGCTGGCGGATTCCCTTTGTGGTCGGTGCCATGGCGGCGTTGGTTTCGCTGTATTTGCGTCGTTCGCTTAAAGAAACTTCCAGCAAGGAAATGCGCGAAAACAAGGACGCCGGCAGTATCCGCGCGTTGTTTCGCGACCATAAAGCCGCGTTCATCACCGTGCTCGGTTACACCGCCGGTGGCTCGCTGATTTTCTACACCTTCACCACGTACATGCAGAAGTACCTGGTGAACACCGCCGGCATGCCGGCCAAGACCGCCAGCTACATCATGACCGGCGCGCTGTTCCTTTATATGTGCATGCAACCGGTTTTCGGCATGCTCGCCGACAAGATCGGCCGGCGTAACTCGATGCTCTGGTTCGGCGCCCTCGGCACGCTGTTCACCGTACCGATCCTGTTGAGCCTGAAAAGTGTCAGCAGTCCGTTCCTGGCCTTTGTGTTGATTACCCTGGCGCTGGTGATCGTCAGTTTCTACACCTCGATCAGCGGTCTGGTAAAAGCCGAGATGTTCCCGCCGGAAGTACGTGCCCTGGGTGTCGGCCTGGCGTATGCGGTGGCGAATGCGATCTTCGGTGGTTCGGCGGAGTATGTGGCCTTGAGCCTCAAGGCCGTGGGTATGGAAAACTCCTTCTACTGGTACGTCACGGTGATGATGGCGGTGGCATTCCTGTTCAGCCTGCGCCTGCCGAAACAGGCGAAGTATCTGCAGCAAGACCTTTGATCTTCACGCGCGGGTCGCAAAGGCCCGCGCCTCCAGGAACTGTTTATGAATCAGCGACCGGGCAATCAATTGTTCGATGCCTATTTCACTGCCCGCGATATGCGTGAGGTGTTCTGCGATCAGGGCCGGGTCCAGGCCATGCTCGATTTCGAAGCGGCACTGGCCCGGGCCGAAGCGCAGGTAGGGTTGATTCCGTCGAGTGCTGTCGCGCCGATTGAAGCGGCTTGCCGCGCAGGGCTTTATGACTTCGCGGCGTTGGGCGAGGCGATTGCCACGGCGGGTAACTCGGCCATTCCGTTGGTCAAGGCGCTGGGCAAACAGATCGCGGCCACCGATGCCGAAGCCGAGCGATATGTGCATCTGGGCGCGACCAGCCAGGACGTGATGGACAGCGGCCTGGTGCTGCAACTGCGCCGCGCACTGGCGCTGATCGAAAGCGATCTGGCGCAACTGGGCCAAACCCTTGCGACGCAGGCCCAACGTTATACAGCGACGCCATTGGCCGGGCGCACCTGGTTGCAACACGCAACGCCTGTCACCCTCGGCATGAAAATCGCCGGTTGGCTGGGGGCAGTGACGCGCAGTCGCCAGCGCTTGGCCGAACTCAAGCCGCGCCTGCTGGTGCTGCAATTCGGCGGTGCGTCCGGAACCCTTGCGGCCCTTGGCGACCTGGCCATGCCAATTGCCCAGGCGCTGGCCGAAGAACTGCAACTGGCCTTGCCCGAACAGCCGTGGCACACCCAGCGCGATCGCGTGGTTGAATTCGCTGCAGTACTCGGCCTGATCGCCGGCAGTCTCGGCAAACTCGGGCGCGATATCAGCCTGTTGATGCAAACCGAGGCTGGCGAAGTGTTCGAACCTTCGGCGCCGGGCAAGGGCGGTTCTTCGACCATGCCGCACAAGCGCAATCCGGTGGGCGCGGCGGTGCTGATCGGTGCGGCAACGCGTGTACCCGGTCTGCTCTCGACGCTGTTCAGCGCCATGCCCCAGGAACACGAACGCAGCCTCGGCCTGTGGCATGCCGAGTGGGAAACCCTGCCGGAGATTTGCTGCCTGGTGTCGGGCAGCCTGCAGCAAGCGCTGTTGATCGCCAAAGGACTGGAAGTGGATGCCGAGCGCATGGCGCGCAACCTCGATTTGACCCAGGGCCTGGTGCTTGCCGAAGCGGTGAGCATCGTCCTCGCGCAACGGGTAGGGCGCGACACTGCGCATCATCTCTTGGAGCAATGCTGCAAACGCGCCGTGGCCGAACAACGTCACCTGCGTGCGGTCCTCGGCGACGAACCGCAAGTGACCGCCGAACTGTCGGTGGCTGAACTCGATCATCTGCTGGACCCCGCCCATTACCTCGGTCAGGCCAAAACCTGGGTCGAGCGCGCGGTGGCTGAACATTCTGCATTGACTGCCTGAAGGAGACTTGCTGTGGCTTTTGTACAACTCGCCGAGGGCGAACTGCATTACCAACTCGATGGACCGGTCGATGCGCCGGTACTGGTGTTGTCCAATTCGTTGGGCACCGACCTGCACATGTGGGACGCGCAAATCCCGGCGTTCTCCGGGCATTTTCGCGTGTTGCGTTTCGACACCCGTGGTCATGGCCAGTCATTGGTGACGCCGGGGCCTTACAGCATCGAGCAACTGGGTCACGACGTGCTTGCCTTGCTGGATGCCTTGCACATCGAACGCGCGCATTTCTGCGGTCTGTCCATGGGTGGGTTGATTGGCCAGTGGCTGGGGATCAATGCCGGCGAACGCCTGAACAAGCTGATCGTGTGCAACACAGCAGCGAAAATCGGCGATCCGTCAGTGTGGAACCCACGTATCGAAATGGTGCTGCGTGATCGTCAGGCGGCTATGGTTGCCCTGCGCGATGCGTCGATTGCCCGCTGGTTCACCCCGGACTTCTCCGCCGCCAACCCGGCGGCAGCCAAGCAAATCACCGACATGCTCGCGGCCACTTCGCCCGAAGGCTATGCAGCCAATTGCGCTGCGGTGCGCGATGCCGATTTCCGCGATCAGTTGTCTGCGATCAAGGCGCCGCTGTTGGTGGTTGCCGGAAGCGAAGATGCGGTGACGCCACCGTCCGGTGGGCATTTCATCCAGGAGCATGTGCGCGGGGCCGAGTACGCCGAGTTCTATGCGGCGCACTTATCCAACGTCCAGGCAGGCAATGCGTTCAGCGAGCGTGTGCTGGCGTTTCTGTCGGCTGATTGAGGGGATTTCCGTGGACGAGAAACAACGTTATGACGAGGGCCTGAAGGTCCGTCGCGCGGTCTTGGGCGATGCCCACGTCGACCGCAGCCTGAATGCCTTGACCGAGTTCAACTCGGAGTTTCAGGAGATGATCACCCGTCACGCCTGGGGCGACATCTGGACCCGCCCTGGCCTGCCGCGCCACACCCGCAGCCTGATCACCATCGCCATGCTGATCGGCATGAATCGCAACGAAGAATTGAAACTGCACCTGCGCGCTGCCGCCAACAACGGCGTGAGTCGTGGCGAGATCAAGGAAGTGATCATGCAGAGCGCCATCTACTGCGGGATCCCGGCGGCCAATGCGACGTTCCATTTGGCCGAGTCGGTGTGGGATGAGTTGGGGGTTGAGTCGCGGGAGTGATCCCGGCGATTTTTGTTGCCTGAGCTGACGCCATCGCGAGCAGGCTCGCTCCTACAGTTGACCGTGTTGTCATGGCGGACGCGTCTAATGTAGGAGCGAGCCTGCTCGCGATGGCGGTGGTGAGGGTTACAACAGGCTGATCGGATAGCTGATGATCAGGCGGTTCTCATCGAACTCGTTATTGCTGTAATCCCGGCGCATGGTCGAGTTGCGCCATTTCAGGTTCAGGTCTTTCAGCGCACCGCTCTGCACGGTGTAGCCCAGTTCACTTTCACGCCCCCATTCCTTGCCATCGGTGATGCTGCCGGTGTGCACATTGTCGCCGCTGATATAGCGGTTCATCAGGGTCAAACCCGGTACGCCGAGGGCGGCGAAGTTGTAGTCGTGGCGTACCTGCCAGGAGCGTTCCTGGGCATTGTCGTAGCTGGAGTTGTAGCTGTCGTTGGCCAGTGTGCCGCCGCTGGTGCCATTGACCCGCATCCAGGCATTGTCGCCGGTGAGTTTTTGCAGGCCGACGTAGAAGGTGTTGCCGCCGTGCTTGGCCGAAAACAAGCCATACATTGTTTTGTTGTCCAGCTCGCCAGCCAGGGCGCTGCCGTCATCCTTGCCGTAGAAGAAACCCAGGTTGGCGCCCAGGGTCCAGTCGCCGATCGGTTGGTTGTGGGTCAGGTTGATGAATTGCTGGCTGTAGATGTCCTTGAGCTCGGCATTCCACAGACCGATCTGGGTGCGCTTGTCGTTGAATACGTACTCGCCGCCCTCGAAGTTGAAACGGTCAGAGTTGAACGCGGCTTTGCCGGTCATCGACATGTCGCTCATGCTGCTGTCGTCGCGCGGGCTGTTCTGGCGGAACTGGCCGCCGTAGAGCGTCAGGCCATTGATTTCCTTCGACGTGATCTGGCCGCCACGGAAGGTTTGCGGCAACGAGCGACCGTCGTCCGAACGCAGGATTGGCAGCACCGGCATCCATTCCCCAACTTTCACTTCGGTTTGCGACAGCTTTGCCTTGAACGCCACGTTGGTGCGGCCGAAATTGTCCGCCGGGCGACCGTCGTGATCCAGCGGCAGCAGTTGCGTGCCGCCGGTGCCTTTGCCGCCATCAAGCTTCACCGAATACAAACCGAGCACATCCATGCCGAACCCGACGGTGCCCTGGGTGAACCCGGATTTGGCGTCGAGGATGAAACTTTGCGTCCACTCTTCAGCCTTGCCCTGGGCCTTGGTCGGGTTGGTGAAGTTGCGGTTGATGTAGAAGTTGCGCAGGTTCAGGTTGACCTTGGCCCCATCGACGAAGCCCGACTCTTCGGCGTTGGCGGGCAGGGCCGCGCTGGCCAGGGCAATGGCAATCAGGCTGGGAACGAAATACTGCGCGGTGGAAGGCGTCATGGACTCGGGTCTCTCTAATTCTTGGGGATGAAACGGGGTGATGCCGCAACCCGGGGTTGCAGACGAATTTTCGAAATCAGTACAAACGAAGCGGATCAGCCGGAGAGGGCAGGGCGCGGGGACATGGTGTCGAACCTGTTGTTATTGGTTTTGTGGTTCGGATGGTGTGGGAAATGTACTGGATGGTTCAATTGCTAAAGGCGGTTTTTGGGCGATTATCGAACGGCAAAAGATCGCAGCCTTCGGCAGCTCCTACAAGGGAACGCGAATTTCCGCGTAGGAGCTGCCGAAGGCTGCGATCTTTTGATTTTAGCCAACAAAAAGCCCACCAATCGGTGGGCCCCTTGTTTTCACAGCGCTATCAGAAATACTTCATCTTCGGCGCTTCTTCTTTCAACGGCTCGTTCTTCGCCGTCTGTTCGTTCCAGCCACCACCCAGTGCCTTGTACAGATTGACCTGGCTGACCAACTGCGCCAGACGGTCGGTGATCAACACCTGTTGCGCACTGAACAGCTGACGCTGGGCATCGAGGAAGGTCAGGTTGCTGTCGACACCGATGCGGTAACGACGCTCGGCCAGGCGGTAGTATTGCTGGTTGGCACTGACGAAATCTTTCTGTGCCTGCAACTGCTGGACGTAGGTCTGGCGGGCGGCCAGGCCGTCGGCAACTTCCTGGAAGGCCGTTTGAATGGACTTCTCGTAGTTCGCCACGCCAATGTCTTTCTGGATTTTCGAGTAATCCAGGCTGGCGCTCAGGGAGCCGGCGTTGAAGATCGGCAGGTTGATCTGCGGCTGGAACAGCCACGTGCCCGAACCGCCCTTGAACAGGCCGGACAGGTCCGGGCTCAGAGTGCCGGCATTGGCCGTGAGGCTGATGCTCGGGAAGAACGCAGCCCGCGCCGCGCCGATGTTGGCGTTGGCGGCCTTCAGGTTGTACTCGGCCTGAAGGATGTCCGGACGACGATGCAGCAGGTCCGACGGCAGGCCGGGCGGAACGTCGCTCAGCAGGTCGTCGTCAAGCGGTTTGGCCGCTTGCAGGTTGGCCGGGATACCGGTGCCGAGCAGCAGCACCAGGATGTTCTCGTCCTGGGCGACCTGACGGGTGTACTTGGCCAGTTGCGCACGGGCGTTTTCCACCGAGGTGCGCGACTGCGCCAGGTCCAGGGCCGAGGCGACCCCGACTTCGTTGCTGCGGGCGGTGAGCTTGTAGCTCTCCTCGAATGCGGCGAGGGTGTCCTGGGTCAGCTTGTACAGTTCCTTGTCGGCCTGCCAGGTCAGGTAGGCATTGGCGACACTGGCCACCAGGCTGATTTGCGTGCTGCGGCGGCCTTCTTCGGTGGCGAAGTACTTCTGCAGCGCCTCTTCGTTCAGGCTGCGAACCCGACCGAACAGGTCGAGTTCATAGGCGCTGACCCCGACCGTGGCCGAGTAGGAACTGACGATGCCCGACTGACCTGTTTGCGAGGAGTTTTCCGGAACCCGCTGGCGGCTGCCGGTGCCGTTGGCCGAAACGGCCGGGAACAGATCGGCACGGGAAATGCGGTACTGGGCCGCAAACGCGTCGATGTTCAGGGCCGCGACACGCAGGTCACGGTTGTTTTCCAGGGCCACCTGGATCAGCTGTTGCAGCGCCGGGTCATGGAAAAATTGCTTCCAGCCTTGCTCGGCAGCCGCTTGCGCCGGTGCCTGGGCCGGCGAGTACGCCGGGCCCTGCGGGTATTGGCCCGCCACCGGCGCTTCGGGCTGCTGATAATCAGGTATCAGCGAGCAGCCACCGAGCACGAAGGCGGCGACTGCCAGGGAGAGTAGCGACTTGCTCATTAGCCAGCCTCTTGAGGAGTTTCAGTGGCGTCATCCTGGTCGGCGATTTTGCGCTGGCCTATGGACGACACGGTGACGAAGAACAACGGGACCCAGAAAATCGCCAGCACAGTGGCCGTGATCATACCGCCGATCACACCGGTGCCGATTGCATGCTGGCTACCGGAACCCGCGCCGGTGGATATCGCCAGTGGTACCACACCCAGAACGAAGGCGAGCGAGGTCATGATGATCGGTCGCAGACGCATGCGACTGGCTTCAATTGCCGCATCGCGCAGGCTACGCCCTTGTTCGTGCAGTTCCTTGGCAAATTCGACAATCAGAATGGCGTTTTTCGCCGCCAGACCAATGGTCGTCAACAGACCTACCTGGAAGTACACGTCGTTGGACAAACCGCGCAGGCTGGTGGCCATCAATGCACCGATGATCCCCAGCGGCACCACCAACATCACCGCGATCGGAATCGACCAGCTCTCATACAACGCCGCCAGACACAAGAACACCATCAGCAGCGACAGGGCGTACAGCGCGGGTGCTTGCGAACCGGACAGACGTTCTTCGTACGACAGACCGGTCCAGGAAATACCGACACCCGCCGGTAGCTTCTGCGCGATGGCTTCGACTTCGGCCATGGCTTCACCGGTGGAATAGCCAGGCGCCGGGGCTCCGAGGACTTCCATCGCTTCCACGCCGTTGTAGCGGGCCAGTTTCGGCGAACCGTAAATCCACTCGCCCCTGGCGAACGCCGAGAACGGAACCATGGTGCCGCTGCTATTGCGCACGTACCACTTCTGCAGGTCTTCAGGGTTCATTCGAGCGCCTGGCTGGCCTTGCACGTAAACCTTCTTCACGCGACCGCGGTCGATGAAGTCGTTGACGTAGCTACTGCCCAGGGCAATCGACAGAGTGTTGTTGATATCGGCGATGGTAATGCCCAGGGCACTGGCCTTCTCGTCATCGATTTCCAGTTGGTATTGCGGTTCGTCGTTCAGGCCGTTCGGACGCACCTGAGTCAGAATCTTGCTTTGCGCGGCCATGCCGAGGAACTGGTTACGTGCAGCCATCAGTTTGTCGTGGCCGATGCCGGCGCGGTCCTGCAGGAACACGTCGAAACCGGTGGCGTTACCCAACTCCAGTACCGCCGGTGGCGCGAAGGCGAACACCATGGCGTCACGGAAGGTGAAGAAGTGCTGTTGGGCACGGGCCGCTACCTTGAACACGTTGTTGTCGGCGTTACGCTCGTCCCACGGCCGGAGCATGATGAACGCCATGCCCGAACTCTGGCCACGGCCGGCGAAGTTGAAGCCGGTCACGGTAAACACCGAGTTCACCGCATCGCCTTCACCGCCATCCTTGCCCGGACGCAGCAGGAATTCCCGCATCTCGTCCACGACCACCTGGGTGCGCTGGGCACTGGAACCGGCCGGGGTCTGCACCTGGGCAAACAGTACGCCCTGGTCTTCTTCCGGCAGGAACGCCGTTGGAATACGGGTGAACAGCCAGATCATGCCGACGACGATGATCAGGTAGGCCAGCAGGTACGGGGCCTTTTGCGCGAGCATATTGCCCACGCCACGCTCGTAGCTCCTGACGCCGCGGTCGAAGTTGCGGTTGAACCAGCCGAAGAAACCGCGTTTCGGGGTGCCGTGCTCGCCTTTCGGAATCGGCTTGAGCATGGTCGCGCAGAGCGCCGGGGTGAAGATCAGTGCAACCAGTACCGACAGGGCCATGGCCGAGACGATGGTGATCGAGAACTGCTTGTAGATCACACCGGTGGAGCCGCTGAAGAACGCCATCGGCAGCAGCACCGCCGACAGCACCAGGGCAATACCCACCAGTGCGCCCTGGATCTGGCCCATGGATTTCTTGGTGGCTTCCTTGGGTGACAGGCCTTCTTCGCTCATCACCCGTTCGACGTTTTCCACCACGACGATGGCGTCGTCCACCAGCAAGCCGATGGCCAGCACCATACCGAACATGGTCAGGGTGTTGATGCTGAAACCGGCTGCCGCGAGGATCCCGAACGTACCGAGCAATACCACCGGCACGGTCATCGTGGTGATGATGGTGGCACGGAAGTTCTGCAGGAACAGGAACATCACCAGGAACACCAGTGCGACCGCTTCGACCAGGGTGTGAACCACGCCTTTGATCGATTCGGTCACCACCGGAGTAGTGTCATACGGGAACACCACTTCCATCCCTTGCGGGAAGAACGGCTTGAGGTTGTCGATGGTCGCGCGCAGGGCTTTGGCCGTATCGAGAGCGTTGGCACCGGTAGCCAGTTTCACCGCCAGGCCGGATGCCGGGGCACCGTTGAACTGGGCGTTAATGCTGTAGTTCTCACCCCCCAAACCGACTTCGGCGACATCTTTGAGGCGAACCTGGGAACCGTCCTTGTTGACCTTGAGCAGGATCTTGTCGAATTGCTCCGCGGTCTGCAGACGGGTCTTGCCGATGATCGTCGCGTTCAACTGGGTGCCGGGCAGGGCCGGCAGGCCGCCGAGCTGGCCGGACGACACCTGGACGTTCTGCGCAGCGATGGCGGTCTTGGCGTCGATAGGGGTCAGGTTGAATTTGTTCAACTTGGCCGGATCGAGCCAAATCCGCATGGCGTACTGGGAACCGAACACCTGGAAGTCACCGACACCGGCGGTCCGCGAGATCGGGTCCTGCATGTTCGACACGATGTAGTTGGACAGGTCGTCCTTGGTCATGCTGCCGTCACGCGACACCACGCCGATCACCAACAGGAAGTTCTTCACCGCCTTGGTGACGCGGATACCTTGCTGCTGCACTTCTTGCGGCAGCAGTGGGGTAGCCAGGTTCAGCTTGTTCTGGACCTGAACCTGCGCGGTATCGGAGTTGGTGCCTTGCTCGAAGGTCGCGGTAATGGTCATGGTGCCGTCGGAGTTACTTTCCGACGAGACATAACGCAGGTGGTCGATACCATTGAGCTGTTGTTCGATCACCTGCACCACGGTGTCCTGTACGGTCTGTGCCGAAGCACCCGGATAGGCAACGGAAATGGCGATCGCTGGCGGCGCAATGCTCGGGTATTGGTTGATCGGCAGTTTGAGGATCGATAGAGCCCCGACCAACATGATCACCAGGGCAATTACCCAGGCGAAAATCGGACGGTCGATAAAAAATTTCGACATGGTTTACTCCCCTTTACCGCCAGAAGCTGTATTAGCTGCCTGGGCGGGGGCCGGGTTCTTTGCGGCTACGTTGGTCGCTTCACTGGCCTTGACTTCGATGCCGGGTTTGACGAATTGCAGACCTTCGGTGATCAGTCGATCGCCGGCCTTCAGGCCGTCTTCGATCAGCCATTGGTTACCGACGGTGCGGTTGGCCTTGAGGTGACGCAGTTCGACCTTGTTGTCCGGGCCGACAACCAGTGCGGTCGGGGTACCCTTGAGGTCGCGGGTCACGCCTTGCTGCGGGGCCAGGATCGCTGCGCTGTTCACACCGGCCAGCAACTTGGCGTGCACGAACATGCCAGGCAGAAGGGTGTGATCAGGGTTCGGGAAAATCGCGCGCAGGGTGACGGAACCGGTGGTCTGGTCAACCGAAATTTCGGAGAATTCCAGCTTGCCGTCCAGCTTGTACTCGCTGCCGTCTTCGAGGGTCAGCTTGACCGATGCCGCGTTATCGCCAGCCTTTTGCAAGCGACCGCTTTCCAGCTCACGGCGCAGTTGCAACAACTCGACCGAGGACTGCGTCACGTCGACGTAGATCGGGTCGATTTGCTGAATCACCGCCATCGCGTCGACCTGGGCATTGCTGACCAGCGCGCCTTCAGTCACCGAGGAGCGGCCGATACGGCCGGTCAACGGGGCATAGACCTTGGTGTAGCGCACGTTGATCTGGGCAGATTGCAACGCGGCTTCCGATTGCAGGCGGTTGGCCACGGCGGTGTCGTACTCCTGACGGCTTACGGCTTGCTCGTCGACCAGTTGCTTGTAGCGGTCGGAAATCGATTTGGTCGAACGCAGGTTGGCTTCGGCGCTGGCGAGCGTTGCTTCATAGACCGATGGATCGATCTGATAGAGCTGCTGGCCGGCCTTGACGTCACTGCCTTCCTTGAACAGGCGCTTGAGAATGATGCCGTTGACCTGAGGACGGACTTCGGCAATGCGGAACGCACTGGTACGGCCGGGCAGATCGGATGTCAGGGTGAAAGCTTGCGGTTGCAGAGTCACGACGCCGACCTGAGGCGGTGGGGCGGCCGGTGCTGCCTCTTCCTTTTTGCATCCGCTGAGTAGCGA
Source organism: Pseudomonas sp. P4_B3 (assembly GCF_056402295.1). Classification (NCBI taxonomy): domain Bacteria; kingdom Pseudomonadati; phylum Pseudomonadota; class Gammaproteobacteria; order Pseudomonadales; family Pseudomonadaceae; genus Pseudomonas; species Pseudomonas sp. P4_B3. The sequence goes on along the minus strand of NZ_JBFUHR010000009.1, from coordinate 6,365 downwards.
TGCCAAGGCGACGGCGGCGACCAGAGCGGTAACAGCTGGCTTGAATTGCATGAAAATCCTCGGGTCAGGCGCGCAAGGAGCGCACTAGAAAGGTGGAAGGTTGAAAAATGTTTGCAGAGTGGATAAGTAGCTTGCTAATGAATATACTTACGTACATGGCTGTTTGTAAATACCCAGGCTGCGTATCAACGTCGTTACTCAAGCCGTTACACAAGCCGTTGAAAGGTTGGAATTGTAGGCCGGGGACGAACCCCCAGAACGTTCGCCCCACTTTTATTCAGCTGATATTCAGACATCGCTGAAGCACCCTGATTGAGGTTGTACTGCCATGGTCCGTCGTACCAAAGAGGAAGCTCAGGAAACCCGCGCACAAATTCTCGAGGCGGCCGAAAAGGCCTTTTTCGAGCGGGGCGTGGCGCGCACGACCCTGGCGGACATCGCGACCTTGGCCGGCGTCACTCGCGGGGCCATTTACTGGCATTTCAGCAACAAGGCGGATCTGGTGCAGGCCATGCTCGACACTTTGCATGAGCCGTTGGAAGAAATGGCCAAGGCCAGCGAGAGCGAAGACGAACTCGATCCCCTGGGCTGCATGCGCAAACTGTTGATTCATTTGTTTCATCAAATTGCGCTGGACCCGAAAACCCGCCGCATCAATGAGATTCTTTATCATAAGTGCGAATTCACCGATGAAATGTGCGACCTGCGCCAACAACGGGTATCAGCCAGCCTCGAATGCAATGTGCGGATCGGCCTGGCCCTGAGTAATGCAGTGAATCGTGGCCAGTTGCCGGAAAACCTCGACACCGCCCGCGCCGCGATCAGCTTGCATGCTTATATTGATGGCATCCTGTACCAGTGGCTGCTGGCCCCCGACAGTTTTGAATTGCACACCGAAGCCGAGCGTTGGGTCGATACCGGGCTGGATATGCTGCGCTTGAGCCCCAGCCTGCGCAAATGAAACAAAATTCGTAATTGGGTCCGCGTGTGTCAACCGAGGGCCTTTTTTGTCATTCGATGTGCCGTAATGGGGTGCTTTTATATACGTACCCTTGGCGGGATAACAGGTAGCAAGCTCAGTATTTTGTAGGGAATTTGTGTCGCCTTTATGAGGCCCCTTCATTGCACGGTCCCTGTAGGAGCTGCCGAAGGCTCGGGCTCGATACTCAACAAAAAGCCCCGGCTCTTTCGAATCGGGGCTTTTGTATTTCCACGGTTGCTGATTACAGCGTCGGGTAGTCGATGTAACCGGCCGGGCCCTTGGCGTAGAACAGTTCCGGACGCGCGTCGTTCAGCGGCGCGTCAGCCTGCAAACGCGCTGGCAGGTCCGGGTTGGCAATGAAAGGTACGCCGAAGGCGACGGCATCGGCCTTGCCAGTGGCAAGCAACGCGTTGGCGCTGTCCTTGGTGAAACGCTCGTTGGCAATGTATGGGCCGCCGAACGCTTCCTTGAGTTGAGGGCCGAGGCTGTCGGCACCTTCTTTCTCGCGCGAGCAGATGAAGGCGATGCCACGCTTGCCCAGTTCGCGAGCGACGTAGGTGAAGGTTTCGGCCAGGTTGTCGTCGCCCATGTCATGCAAGTCGGCGCGTGGCGACAGGTGCACACCCACGCGGCCGGCACCCCAGATTTCGATGGCGGCGTCAGTCACTTCCAGCAGCAGGCGGGCACGGTTTTCCAGGGAGCCGCCGTAGTTGTCGGTGCGCTGGTTGGTGCTGCTTTGCAGGAACTGGTCGAGCAGGTAACCGTTGGCGGCATGGATTTCCACACCATCGAAGCCGGCGGCCTTGGCGTTCTCGGCACCGACGCGGTAAGCGTCGACGATGTCGGCGATTTCAGCGGTTTCCAGGGCGCGCGGGACAGGGAAGTCGGCCAACGGACGAACCAGGTTGACGTGGCCCTTTGGCTGGATGGCGCTCGGGGCGACCGGGGCTTCACCGTTCAGGTACAAACCGTGGGAAATGCGACCCACGTGCCACAACTGCAGGAAGATCTTGCCGCCGGCACCGTGGATTGCCTTGGTCACGTTGGACCAGCCACGTACCTGATCGTTGGACCAGATGCCCGGGGTGTCCGGGTAGCCGACGCCCATCGGCGTCACCGAAGTGGCTTCGCTGAGGATCAGCCCGGCGGAGGCACGTTGCACGTAGTACTCGGCCATCAACGCATTGGGCACGCGACCTTCGTCGGCGCGGCAGCGGGTCAGTGGCGCCATGATGATGCGGTTGGCCAACTCGAGGTCGCCCAGTTTGATCGGATCGAAAATAGTCGTCATTTAGTGTAACCCTCGTGAGGTAATGGTTGATCAGTTGGTAGCAGGGGCCAGATCGGGATTGCCGCTCTGACGGAAAGTAATCAGGGTCACCAGCAGGGCGAGTACCGCCAGTGCGGCTGCCGCGAGCGGCACGCTGGTCAGGCCGAAGCCGTGGGCGATCACGCTGCCGCCGACCCAGGCACCCAAGGCGTTGCCGATGTTGAAAGCGCCGATGTTCAGGGTCGATACCAGGTTCGGTGCGGCGTTGCCGAAGGTCACCACGTTCACTTGCAGCGCCGGTACGGCGGCGAAGCACGCGGTGGCCCAGAGGAACAGGGTGATTTCGGTCGGGATCAGCGCGACGCTGGTCCAGGTGAGCACGGTGGACACCACGGCCATGGTGATGAACACGCCGATCAGCGTCGCGGCCATGCCTTTGTCGGCCAGCTTGCCGCCGATGATGTTGCCGACCGTCAGGCCCAGGCCGATGAGCATCAGGGTCCAGGTCACGCCACGGGGCGAGACGCCGGTGACTTCGCCCAGCAGCGGCGCGACGTAGGTGAACAGGGTGAACACCGAGGCGGCAAACAGCGCGGTCATGCTCAGGGACAGCCAGATCCCGCCGCCCTTGAGTGCGGCGAGTTCGGCGCGCATGTCGAGTTTTTCTTCATCACGCTTGGCCGGCAGGAAGCGGATCAGACCGATCAGTGCGATCACACCGATCACGGTCACGGCCCAGAAGGTCGAACGCCAGCCGGCTGCCTGACCGAGGGCGGTGCCCAGCGGTACGCCGAGGACGTTGGCCAGGGTCAGGCCGGTGAACATCAGGGCCACGGCCGAAGCGCGTTTGTTCGCAGGCACCAGGCCGGCGGCTACCACTGAACCGATACCGAAGAAGGCGCCATGACACAGGGCGGTGACCACACGGGCGAACATCAGCACGTTGTAGTCGCTAGCCACTGCGCAGAGCAGGTTGCCAATAATGAAAATGCCCATCAACGCCACCAGGGCGGCCTTGCGCGGCAGTCGGGCGGTGGCCAGCGCCATGAATGGTGCGCCGATGGCCACGCCCAGGGCGTAACCGGTCACCAGCCAGCCGGCACCGGGAATCGACACACCGAGGTCAGCCGCCACGTTGGGTCCCGGCGCTGTGTGAAAACCAATTGAGAACGCCCCCACAGGGTCAGAGCTCTTTACTGAAGGTTTTGAGGAATTCCTGGATGGTTTCCTCATTACGTTTGAAGAAGTGCCACTGGCCGACTTTACGGCTGCTGATCAGGCCGGCGCGTTGCAGGGTCGCCAGGTGTGCGGACACCGTGGACTGCGACAGGCCGCAACGTTGATCGATCTGCCCGGCGCAAACGCCGTGCTCGTTGCTGTGGGACTGGTCGGGGAATTCGACGCTCGGGTCCTTGAGCCAGTGCAGGATGTCTCGCCGTACCGGGTGCGCCAAGGCTTTTATTATTTCGTCGAGATTCATGGTCATGATGTGGGCTCGTGATGTTTAAAACGCTATATCGCGATGAGGCGAACTTTAAATCGGTATTTCGCGATATACAAATATGATTTGGCTCTGACCAGCTCGCATTTCGGTATATCGAGTTATAACGATATGTTGAGTGTAACAAGACAAGATGGCGGTGCTAAGCTGCGCCCATGAACTATCTCGCACATCTTCACCTCGGTGGTCAGCGTCCAGGTCAATTGCTCGGCAGTCTGTATGGCGATTTCGTCAAGGGACGGCTGCAAGGGCAGTTCGCTCCGGAAATCGAGGGGGCCATCCAGCTGCACCGCAGCATCGACGTGTTCACCGATCGCCATCCGCTGGTGGACGTCGCGTTGTCGCGTTTTTCCCTGACCCGTCGTCGCTACGCCGGGATCGTGCTCGACGTGTTTTTCGACCATTGCCTGGCCCGGGACTGGACACTGTATGCCGACCGGCCCCTGGCGTTGTTCATCTCGGACGTTTACCTGGTGCTTTCCAGCGAACGGCAATTGCCGGAGCGGCTGGCGAAGATAGCGCCGCACATGGTGGCCAATGACTGGTTGGGTTCGTATCAGGAATTCGAGGTACTGGAGCAGGTGTTGCGCGGGATCTCGCGGCGCCTGACCCGGCCGGAGGAACTGGCGGCGGCGATGCAGGAGTTGCGGCGGTTGTATGAACCGTTGAGCGAGGATTTTCGGTTGTTCTATCCGCAGTTGCAGGCATTTGCCCGGAACTATCCAACACCATAAAACCCCTGTAGGAGCGAGCCTGCTCGCGATTGCGGTCTGTCCTTCAGCATCATCGTTGAATGTTAAGCCGCTATCGCGAGCAGGCTCGCTCCTACAGGGGGCATGTGTTTACGCTGCAATTGCAGGGCGCATTGGTGCTCGTTGCGGTTCGACAATTTCACCAAACAACGCCTTCTGCACCGCCTGCTGCGCCTCGAACGCCAGCGCCGCGCGTTCCCGTCCTTCGCAAGCGATTGGCTTGAGCAGATGAATCTCCACGCCACCACGGTCGTTGGCGAACAGACGCATCAAGTGCGAGAGCAGATCATCGTCGCCAATGAACGGCGCCAGCGCGCAAGGCTCACCGTCGCGCACATAACGAATCGCCACCGGCTGCATCGCCACTTCGGAATCGATGGCGGCGGACAGCAGGCGACCATGGAAGGTACGCAGCGAGCGGCCATCAGTAGTGGTGCCTTCCGGGAACATCAGCAAGGGATGGGCTTGTTCCAGGTGACGGGTCATCTGCTTGCGGATCAACTGGCTGTCACCCGAGCCACGGCGGATGAACAGGCTGCCGGCCTTGGCCGCCAACCAGCCGGCCACTGGCCAGGTGCGGACTTCGGCCTTGGACAGGAACGACAGTGGCGTGAGCATGCCCAGCAGCGGGATATCGGTCCAGGATACATGATTGCTGACCCAGAGCATCGGTGTCTTCGGCAGCTCGCCATGGACGGTCACGTCAAAGGGCAGGGCGTTGCTCAGACGGGCCATGAAAAACCGCGACCAGCGCTGACGACGTGCCATCGAATGGGCCGGGCCCAGGCGCTCGAACACCCCGAACACACTGGCCATGCCCAAGCCCAGTGTCACCACCAACAGCACTCGCGCGATTCGCGCGTACACCCGCAACCGGCTCATTACACAGCCGCCTTGAAGTGTTTGGCGTAACGCGGGCAGAGCTCGTCGCGCTTGAGCAGGATGAACACGTCGGCGACCTGGAAGTCTTCGTCCCAGCATGGCTCGCCGCAGATCTTCGCGCCCAGGCGCATGTAGGCCTTGAGCAGCGGTGGCATTTCGGCGATCACGTTCGACGGGATGTCCAGGCTTGGCAGCGGGTTTTTCGGCTCGGCGCGCAGATGTTCGGTGCACAGGTAGCGTTCGCGCAGACGCTGCATGATCGCGTGGGCCTGCACGCCGCCATCCTGCATCGGAATGCTCGCGCATCCCATCAGGTAGCTGTAGCCGCCCTGGTTCAGGACTTCGGCCAGTTCACCCCAGAGCACGGCGATGGTACCGCCGTTACGGTAGGCCGGGTCGACGCAGGTGCGACCGATTTCCAGGATCGGGCCTTGCAGGTGCACCAGGCCGTGCAGGCTGAATTCTTCTTCGCTGTAAAACCTGCCCAGGCTGCTGGCAGCGGTGTGGTCGAGCAAACGGGTGGTCGCCACCAGACGTCCGGTATTCAAGTCACGTACGCCGATGTGGGCGCAGTGAACGTCGTAGTCATCCATGTCCAGACCCAATTCAGCGCCCTTGAGCCTGGCGTTGAATTCGCCGCTGAACACGTTGAAGCGCAAGGCCTGGGCCTCCTGCAATGCCTCGGCACCCACCAGGCGTTCGGCTTGCAGGCGGCGTTCGTTGCCGGTGTCGCTGATGCGGGCGATCTGAGTCATGGCGAATCTCCGTGCGGGCTGCTCACCCGTCTTTGGGCTACAGCGAATCGACTTTCTTTGTCTAGGGGGCGTTCTCAATTAGTTTCCCCACCGCGTTGTCGCCTTAAAGCTGGCCAGGCAAGGCGTAGGCCGCTGGGAATGGTTGTTCCCTTTCCAAGGCCTGCAACGCAGCATGGCCAGCTTTAAGGCACAACCCGGCGCGGTAGGGAAACTAATTGAGAAC